>JACKDJ010000028.1 GCA_020633625.1 Myxococcales bacterium | reverse complement strand
TACAGGCCGGTCTGGGCGAGCCCGCGTCTGAGACTCTGATGCAGATCGCTGTCCCCTGCCGCGTCCCTCAGCACGTTCAGGTCGAAGTAGGCAAGGTTTGGAGGCGTGGTCGCAGTCATCCTGGTCCCCTATCCCGCCGCACCTGCCTCGTCGAGGCGCAGTACCCGTGGCTGCCGTCCACCCACACCCATCCCCCCACAGACGTGCGCCCCGCGCCAACTCGCGCTATGCTCCTGAGCGAGCTCCCCGACACCGAGCGCGATGACCGAAGAGCTGAAGGGCGATGAGCTGGATGCGATCCTCGACGATCTTCATCGTCGTATGGACCGGCTGCGCGTGCTCTACGAGCAGTACTTCCTCGGCATCGAGAAGATCCCGCCCTACCAGGTCCAGAAAGACGTCGTTCGCATCGTCTATCGGCTGCAGCAGGCGAAGCTCAAAGGGACTAGCCAGAAGTTCCGGTTTCAGGCGCTGATTCAGAAGTTCAACGCGCAGCGCGCCTACTGGGCGCGGACGATGCGAGAGATCGAAGAGGGGACGTACCGCCGCCAGACGTTTCGCGCCGAGAACCGCAAGCGAAAGGAGTCGATGCGGTCTGCGGGCGACCTGACAACGGCCGACTACCAGGCGATCAACATGGTCAAGGACTCGATGGGCGAAGAGGCGGCGGCGCAGGCCGAGGCGGAGCGGCGCGCTGCGCGCTCCCACGCCCTCAACGATGCCGCGAACGACTTCCTCAAGGAGCTCGGCGTCGCGCCGACGCCCGCAGCGGCACCCGCGGCGGGCTCCGCGGCTCCGGCGCCGGCGACCGCTGCTGCCGAGCCACGGAAGCCGGCGCCCGACATCCGCGGGATGACGGCAGACGAGGTCGCCCGCAAGCGCGCGATGCTCGAGGAGCTGCGAAACCGCGTGAAGAGCGGGTCGGCGGGGCCGATCCGGCGAGAGGAGGCCGCGGCGGCGGCGGCGCGCGACCCCGACCGCGAGGTCTTCGAGCGGCTCGTCGCGACCAAGCGGCGGCTCAACGAGGCGACAGACGCGCTGTCGTTCGACTCCGTAAAGCAGGGCCTCGAGGCGCAGCGCGAGCGGGTCCGCGCAAAGCACGGCGTGTCGCGCGTCGAGTTCGACGTCGTCGAGCGCGACGGGAAGGCGTTCCTGAAGCCGATCCCCGTAAAGGAGTAGCGCGCGGATGGTCGTCCAGCCGCGGACGGAAGCGCTGCGGTGCATCGCCCAGGTCGTGCACGGCCGCCTGTCTGGAGCCATCGCGGCGGCGTGGTCCACGGCCTCGCGCGCGACGGTCTCGGATCGGCTGGTCGACGCCATCGCGCGGCACGACGACGGCTGGGCGCCTGTCGACCGAACGCCCATCATCGACCCACGGCGCAGCGTCCCCTACGACTTCATGACGCTGCCGGTCGACGAGCGGATCGCCATCTACGCGACCGGCATCGACGCGCTCGAGGCGAGTGACCCGCTGGCGGCCACGCTCGCGTCGATGCACTTCTCCGCGTTCGTCGACGCGTCGACCCACCCCGAGTTCGCCGCACGAGAGGCCGCGCGGCGCGAGCGGCTCGCCGCCGACCCCGCGACCGCGGCCGACGGCTACGGGCTGCTGCAACAGCTCGACCTGCTCTCGCTACTCCTCTGCCTGCGCCAGCCGGGCTCCGACGCGGACGCTTGGCCGAGGTGGTCGCGCACGCCCGTCCGGGTGGACGGGGTGGTGCACACGCTCGAGTGGCACACCGAGTGGGAGGCCGCGCTCGTCCCGAGCCCGCTGCGCGCGCCCGTGGTGTTCGAGCTCGCGTACGTCGACCTTCCGCGGACGCCGTTCGAGAGCCAGCGCGCGCTGCTCGCCGCGTGGGACGCCGCGCCTCGAATGACCGCGACGTTGATGCTCGCATGACCGCGACGGGCGCGGCCGGTGCCCCCGACGCTGGGGAGAGCGCGCGCGCCGCGGCGTTGGTGCAGCCGCCGCTCCCGGTTGCGTGGCGCGGGCTGCCCGCCGCCGCGCCGCTGGCGGAGCTCCTTCCGACGCGTGAGGGCGGACTGCGCGCGGTGTTTCGATGGGGGCTCGCCCGCGAGGTGCACGTCGTCACGCGGCCGCCGGGGCCGCAGCAGGTCGTCCGTCCGGCGTGGGTGGCAGGCGTCGGGGGCGACGAAGTCCACACAGCCGTTGCCGCCGTCCGCGACGTGCTCGACAGCCGCGGCGCGGCGGCGTTTGTGGGGCGATGGGGCGCGGTCGGTGATCCGTCGGCCGCGGCAGACGCCGACGCGCTCGCTGGGTTGGGGCTGGGGCACCGGGCGGTCGCTCGGTTGCTGCGCACGCCGGCGCTGTCGACCCGGGAGGCGCTCGCGCGGGCGCGGGCGCTGCTGCGCGTCGGCGCAAAGCCAGCGGCCGCCGCGGTGCTTCGCGCGACGCCGGGGGTGTGGCTCGACCGCCTGACGCTCGAGGCCGCCACGCACATCGCAGCGGAGTGCGGCGTCGCCGAGCTCTTCGACGTCGTGGTCGCGAGGCTGGTCGAGGCCGGTGATCGTGCCGGCGTCGCGCCACTGGTCCAGCTTGCGGTTCAGGCGGGCGCCTTCGATGCCGCGGCAAGGGGAGCCGAGGCGATCGACGACAACGCGACGCTCGCGACCCTCGCGCTCTGGCGCGGCGACCTCGGTTCTGCCCGCGCACTCGCAGCGGGTGACGCTCGGGTCGTCCTCGTCGTGGACGCGGCGGCCGCGTGCCTGGGCGGAGAGCAGCCACCGCGAGATGAGCGGGACGTCGAGGCCATGGACGCGCTCGACGTCCGACTCGCGGCCTCTGTCGCCGCGGACCCGAGCGACCATGAGCTCCGACTCTGGCGCGTCGAGCTGTTGGTTCGGGGCGGCCGTATGGAGCGCGCGCGCGCCGCGCTCGACCGACGGGAGCAGGGGAACCCGGCCGAACACGCCCTCGAGGCGCTGGTCGACGACGTCGGCGAGCCGAGCGACGTCGAGTCGACTCTCGCCGCGCTGGGGGTCGAAGATCCGCTCGCGGCGCTCGGCCGTCTGGGGGGAAATCGGACCGCCTTACCGACGGTAGTTTTGGAAGATCGGACCACCTTACCGACGGTAGTTTCGGACCACCCGGGAGTAGTTGCCGAGCTCCCGGGAGTAGTTCCAGAAGCCTCGGCAGAAGGCGAAGATGCCGATAGAATGCGGCTCAAAGCGGAGTCTGCCTCCGCGGCCGGCGCGACACTACCGTCGGGAGGGCGGAGCGGGTCGGCGACATTACCGTCGGGAGGGAGCGGCCACCCGGGAGTAGTTGCGACACTACCGTCGGGAGGGAGCGGCCACCCGGGAGTAGTTGCGAAACTACCGTCGGGAGGGAGCGGCCTTCGCCTGCTTGGGCGCGTCACCTCGCGGCTGCGGGCGATCGACACGCAGCACACCGTGCTCTGGCGGGACGGGGCAGAGGTGGCCGACGAGCTGGACGCGATCGCGGTGCGAGATCCGCGCGATCCGTTCGCGCTGACGTATGCCGGGGAGCTGCGGCTGTGGCTCGGCGAGTACGAGGAGGCTGCGGACCGGTTTGCGCGGGCTTGTCGGCTGTCGAACGCTCGGTGGGGGTACATTGGGCTTGGCGCTGCCCTGTCGCTGCTTGGCCGCGGCGATGAGGCGGTCGCGACTTGGGACGCTGGCGTCGCGCGGCTCGAGTACGAGGCGACGTGGACGTATCTCGGCGAGCTGCTCCTCGCGCGCGGCGATGTCGCGGGGGCGGGGGTGCACCTCGCGCAGGCCGTTCGTACGCGACCGGATCGGCTTGGCGCGTGGGTCGGCTACGGGCGCTGGGCGCTCGCGGCGGGCGATGCGCCTGCCGCTGAGAACGCGGCTGCGGAGGTGGCTCGCAGGGCCCCGGCGCTTTGGGCCCAGGTAGGGGGGGCGTCGGGGGCTGCTGCGGGTGCCGACGACGCGTTGTTCGCGGCTGCGCTGGCCGCCCTTCGCGGGAACCGGTCGTCGCACCTGTACTCGTTCTTCGGGGCCGACGGCGTGTGGCGGTGCGTGCGTCCGGGGCGGTGATCCGCTCGCCGCGATGACGCACCGCGGCGTAAGCTATGGAGATCGCTAGGGTTGTGTTGAAATACACTAGTCGTGATTCGGATTAGCCTATCCGTTATTCGGATTAGCCTAATTCACGTTTCGATTGACCCTCTGCCGATCATGGCTAGTGTACGGCCGACCTCATGAGAGGTCGCGACCGCAACCCTCCGAGAGGCAGAGATGAGCACTGGGCTTCGCGAGTTCCTGGAGATCCCTTACGACGAGCTTGAAGAGCTGAACCTGGCGGCGAAGCAGCAGCGTCTGGACCGCGTGGCGGCGGATGTGATCGCGGAAGCCCGGATGAAGTACCTGGCCGACGAGAAGCGGATCAAGGCGGTCACGGTGTGCTTCAGCGACCTCGAGGGTCGCCTGCACATGCTCGACTACGACAAGAAGTTCCTGCTCAAGTCGGCCGACAACCTCACGTTCGACGGCTCGTCGATCCGCGGGTTCTCGGCGCAGTCGGAGTCGGACCTTCGCCTGGAGATCGACTGGGCGGCGTTCTACTGGCTGCCGTCGGACGTGTTCGGCGCGGGCAAGGTCCTCGTGTTCGCCGACGTTCGCGAGAAGGACGGCACGCCGTACGCGGCCGACATGCGCGCGCGCCTCAAGGACTTCGCGGCGCAGCTCTACAAGAAGGACGGGCTGACGATCAACGCGGCGAACGAGATCGAGGGCTTCCTGTTCAAGGGCCGTGACGCCGAGCGTCACTACCGCGAGACGGGCCGCTTCGACTTCATCTCGGAGGGCGGCTACTACAACTCGCTCCCGGGCGACGCCCTCCGTCTGTTCATCGACCGTGCCGCCGAAGTGCAGCGCGCGATGGGCTTCCAGAACGAGAAGGACCACCCCGAGGTGGCGCCGTCGCAGTTCGAGATGAACTACTCGTACTCCGAGGTCTGCATCGGCGCCGACCAGGTGCAGCTCTACAAGCTCCTCTCGCGCCAGGTCGCGGCGCAGATGGACATGACAGCGTCGTTCCTGCCCAAGCCGGTCACCGGCGTGAACGGCAACGGCATGCACACCAACCTCTCGGTCTCGAAGAAGGGCAAAAACACGTTCTTCGACAAGAAGGGCCGTGATGGTCTCTCGGCGAGCGGCTGGGAGTTCATCAACCGCATCCTCACGAGCGCGAACGACATCTGCCTCGTGCTCAACGCGAGCGTGAACTCGTACCGCCGCCTCGACCCGCACTACGAGGCGCCGAACCAGATCAAGGCGTCGGCCGTCGACCGCGGCTCGATGGTCCGCATCCCGATCGGCAACGAGAAGTCCGCTCGCGTCGAGGTTCGCTCGATCGCGCCGGACGCCAACCCCTACATGGCGCTCTACACGATCGTCCGGACCGGCCTCGAGGGCCCGAACTCGGTCGCCGACACCGACAAGCGCCCGCGCACGCGCACGCTCCCGGACAACATCTACGACGCCATCCGCAACTTCAAGCAGTCGAAGTACTCGGCCAACCTCCTCGGCGCCGACGTCGCGGAGAAGTACGCGGCCCTGAAGCAGATGTCCGCCGACCGCTGCCCGAAGGCGCTGGGCTCGCAGGTGAAGACCGCCGAGATCCAGTTCCACCACGAGGTCACCAACCAGTTCCTCTGGTCGCAGTTCTAGCACCCTCGGCCTCCGGCCCGCACGGCCGGATGGCCCGCGAGCCAGGCAATGCTCTGGCTACCGACGGAGAGCCTGCCCCAATCGGGCGGGCTCTCCTCGTTTTTGAGCCGCCCAACCCCGAAAGTGTCGCCCGGATCGGATGTTCGTGGTTGCGGCGTCGCACTGGATCGTGGTACCGCGCCGCGCGTTCCATCTACCAACCCCTCCACCATCGGAGCCGCAATGAACTTCCGCGCCCTCGTCGCCTTCGCCTCGCTCTCCGTCGCCGCCACCGCCTGCGGCGGCTCGCAGACGCCCGCCACCCCGTCGTCTGCGCCGACCAACGAGGTCGTCGTCGAGACCGTCGTCGAGGCGGTCCCGACCGCGTCGGTCCGCTGGGTCCACGCGGCCACGGCCGCCCCGGCGATCATCTCGGCCGAGGGCGCGCCGGTGTCGGAGGCCCTCCAGGACTTCAGCTTCCAGACCTCGCGCGCGACCGTTCCGGCGGGCACGCACACGTTCAGCGCCCGCCCCTCCGGCGGTGGCGCCGAGATCGTGTCGTCGGAGCTCACGTTCGACGCCGACGGCTCGTACACGGCGGTCCTCGTCGGCAACGCCGACTCGGCGTCCGTCATCTCGTTCGCCGATGAGTTCGCCGATCCCGGCGCCGGCAACGCGGCGATCCGCTTCGTCCACGCCGTCCCCAATGGCCCGACGGTGTCGTTTGGCGCGCCGGGCGGCCGTGGCTACGCCGGCGGCGTGAACTTCGGCGGCGTCACCGGCTGGTACAACGTCCCCGTCGACTCCGGCTCCGTCGAGGTCACGGTCGACGGCGAGGTCGCCTACACCGGCGCGCTCCCGCTCGCCGAGGGCATGGCGTTCACGGTCGTCGTTCGCCCGAACGGCGACGGCATCTCGTTCCTGACCGTCGGCGAGCACATCTAAGGCGCTCGGTTCGGTCGCGCGGCCGCATCGCCGCGCGACCGAGCTGGTCCCTTTCGGCTCCCAGGCGGGCGTCTGGGCGCGGGTCCCGAACCTACTCCGCGTCTGGGTCCGCGCGCGCCACTCCGTGGCCGCCGCGGATCCACGCCGCGTAGTCTCCGTCGGGGATCGGGACGGCACCGCGCGGCAGTGGCGCGGCGAGTGTGTACACCCACGCCGTGACGTGCCGATGCGAGCCACTCACGACGACGGGGACTAGCGCACGCGTGTAGAGCGCGGGCACATCTTCGAGGATGTCGAGCCTGGCGAGCCCGGCAGCGTCGACCTCGAAGACCTCGCCGCGCAGGGCCGCGTCGCCGCCGGTGACGGCGGCCGGATAGTGCCCGAGGTCGTAGAGCGCGAACGACCGCTCGGTCGTCGCGGGGCCGAGCGACCGCGCGCCGCGCAGCCACCCGTGGTTGGGCAGTCCGGGGAGGAGCGTTCCGTAGACGAAGACCCGGTCCATTTCGGGTCTCGCGGCGACGGCGGGTCGCTACTTCGCGCCGATCAGGTCCTGGAGCTCGCCGGCCTGGAACATCTCGGTGACGATGTCGCAGCCGCCGACGAACTCGCCGCGGACGTAGAGCTGCGGGATGGTCGGCCAGCTCGCGAAGACCTTGATCGCCTCGCGCTTCTCGGGGTCCGCGAGGATGTTGCACGAGGCGTAGCGGGCGCCGACGTGGTCGAGGATCTGGACGACACGCGCCGAGAACCCGCACTGCGGCATCTGAGGGGTCCCCTTCATGTAGAGGAACACCTCGTTGGCGCCGATCTCCTTCTGGATCTCGCTCATGACATCGCCGCCCTCGGCGCGCGAGCGCGGCGTCTCGGGGGCGGGGGAGCCGTAGTCGGGGTTCGCGATCGGCAACGAGATCTTCTGCGTCATCGTGTGGCCTTCGGTCAGAGGGCGTCAGGAGTCAGGGTCTGCAACGCCAGGGCGTGGATCTCACCGGTCCGGAGCTCGTCGGCGAACAGCGCCATCACGGCCTGGTGGCGCCGCACGCGCGGCATGGGCGCGAACGCCGCGCTTACGACGTAGACGTCGAAGTACGAGGATGTGCCGCGCGGATCCGACACCTCGACCTTCGCGTCGGGGAAGGCGGCGAGGATGCGGGCGCGGACTGTTGCGACGTCGGCCATCGGCTCATGGGGAATGTGGACCGCAGGGGTCGATAATGGCGCTTCTGCGCCGATGCAAGTGGAGGCGCCCGCCCCGCACGCGTTGCCGCAGGCCGCCCGGCGTGCTACCGCCCCGTGCCCGCCCGCGAGGCACCGAATGACTGAGCTGAAAATCACGTTCCTCGGGACCGGCTCTGCCCGCCCCACCCCGCGCCGGGGCGTCGCCAGCGTCTACGTCCAGCTCGGCGGCGACGCCGTGCAGTTCGACTGCGGCGAGGGGTCGCAGATGCAGATCCTGCGGGCCGGCGTGCGGGCCAGCCGCCTCGTCGCCATGGCGATCACGCACTTCCACGGCGACCACGTCAACGGCCTCCCCGGCGCGCTCGGCACGATGGGCCTCAACGGGTACGAAGACGGGCTCACGCTGATCGGTCCGGCGGGCATCGACCGCTACCTCGCGGTGCTGGCTGACCTGCAGATCCTGCGGCCGGCCTTCCCGGTCCGCGTCGTCGAGAACGACGAGGCCGTGCTGCTCGACACAGGCGCGTTCACGATCACCGGGGTTCGGCTCCGCCACCGTCTGCCGACGCACGGCTACGTCCTTCGCGAGCACGACCTCCCCGGCCGCTTCGATCTGGAGCGGGCGCGGGCGCTCGGGATCCCGCCGGGGCCGAAGTACGGGCAGCTTCAGCGCGGCGAGAGCGTCACGCTCGACTCCGGCGTCGTCATCACTCCCGACCAGGTGCTCGGCCCCGCGCGACCCGGCCGCTCGGTCGCGTACATCTCCGACACGCGCCCGTCGGACCGCGTGGTCGAGGCGGTTCATGGCGTCGACGTACTGATCCACGAGGCGACGTACCTGCATTCGCTGGCGCCGCACGCTCGCGAGCGCGGGCACTCGACGGTCCGCGAGGCCGCGGAGATCGCGCGCGCCGCCGGCGTGAAGCGGCTGTTCCTGACGCACATCAGCTCGAAGCACCCGAACAACAAAGAGCTGCTGGCCGAAGCGACGCCCATCTTCGAGGCCACCGAGGTCGCCGAAGACCTGATGGCGGTCGACGTGCCGCTCCCGGCCTGACGCCGCGGGCGAGCGCCCCTCCGCCGGCGTCGGTTGGTGACGCCCCGCCGCCCGCCCGAGAGCTGGCCGCGCCCAGACCCGCGACCTCCGCGCACGCGGACGGTCGCGTACCGGCCCGAGACTACGTCAGCGGCTCAGCCTTCTTCCGGGCGACGATGAGGCGCTCGCCGTTGGGCGCGTCGACCGGGTCGAGCACGCGGCGCTGGAGCGTGCCGTCGTCGTCGAGTGCCCAGACGACGACGCGCGCGCCTTGCGCGTCGATCTCGACGCCGGTGACCATCCGCTCGAACCGACCGGCGGCGCCGCTGTTTAGGTACCAGCTCGCGATGCCGTTCGCGCCGCGGGCATCGTGACGGATCTCGTGTGAGTGGCCGATCACCAGCTTCGGGCGCTTCGCCGCGTCCGGGAACGTCTTCGTGTAGAGCGCCTCGAGGTGGAGTTCGTCGAGGTGCCGGAACTTGAAGAACTCACGGACGGCCTTGGGTCCGAACACCCGGTCGCTGATCGCGTCCCCGGGCGAGAGGCCGTCGAAGTACTCCCATGCGACGTTGTGCCCGAACAGGGCCTCCCAGAACGCAGCCTTGCCGAGCAGACCCTGTCCCTCGGCGTCGGGGCTACCGAGGTCGTCGGCCCCCGGCTTGTCGGTGACCAGCACGTTGCGCAGCGGCTGGTCGGTCTTGAGGCCGAGTGCCCACTCGTTGACGTGGTCGCGCCACTTCCAGTTGCGATCAGCGCCCTGAAAGCCCCAGGAGATCGACTCGGAGATCACCTCTCCGACGCGGAACGCGACCGCCGGTGTGGTCACGCGGTCGAACTGATGCCCGTGGCAGATGATCGCAGCGCAGCCCGCCGCGTCTCGCAGGATCAGCGACTCAACCGGGCGCGGCATGGCCGGCGCGGCCTTGGGCTGCCGGAGGACGTCCCAGAACTTGGTCGAGACGAGATCCGAGTCGTGATTCCCGGTGATCCTCACGTAGCGCCCTGCCGCAGAGAGGCGCCGAATGGCACGGTAGTACGGCTCGTTCTGGCCGTCGGCGACGATCCGCTCGAGCCACCGCAGCCGAATGCCCTCCCGCACCGCCGCAGCCGAGCTCGACGTCGGCTCGAGCTTTGCGAGCTGATCCATCTCCTTGGACGAGAGGTAGGGGTCGAGGACGAGGAGCTCCTCGACGTCGCCGTTCTCGACGACGGTGCAGCCGACCGCGCGGTACTGCTCGAGTACGTCGGCGTACAGCTTCACGTTCTTGCCGAAGAAGTTCTGACGGTGGTGGGTCGCGGCGATGTGAAGGTCCGAGAACACGACATACCGCTCGCCGCCGCCGACCGAGCGAACGTCGACGTGCCCGACGCCGCCCGGATCCACCGTCGGCGCGCTCAGGGTCGCGAGCTTCGCCAGCTTGGCGACCTCGGCCTCAACGGCGGCCTTCGCTACCGCCGCGCCCACGCCGTGCGCCCACTTCCTCGCCCGGTGGACGCGGGGATACAGCCGCCGGAACAGTTTCGCTTCGGCTGGCGTGCTCACACCGTAGAGCTTCGCGACCTGCGTAAGGCCTAGCTTCTGCAGGTCGGCGCCGAGCCCTCTCAGCTCTGAGTTGTCACTCTTCGTACCCATGTCCGCCCTCTCGTCGGTTGGTTGTCCGAGCCGCGCATACGTCCGCCGGCTCGACGACACTCCAACACTTACGGGTCAGCGATTCAACAAGTGCCAGTCGCCGCGCGGGGTCGTCGCGTCATAGGGGGGCGTCTGGGTGCTCATGATGAACACGGCGCGACGGTTGGCGGGCTCGTCGGTGTCGTCGGCCGTCTGAACCGCGAGCGCGGACTCGCCGAAGCCCTGGTAGTAGACCGGGAACGAGACGCCTTCGGCGACGAAGAACGACGCGATCGCACGGGCGCGCGCCTCGCTCAGCCGCTGGTTGTCGGCGGCGCTGCCGACCGTGTCGGTGTAGCCGCCGACGTACAGCTTCACCTCGACCCACTCGCGCACGCGCTCGTCGGTCTCGCGGATCTCCGCCAGTCGCGCGCGCAGCATCGGCTGGTCGTCGGCGGGGATCTCGGCGCTCCCCGAGGCGAAGTTCACGTGCGCAGCGTCGAACTCGACCTTCCAAGGGATGTACGTCCGCGAGGCCCACGCGCCCGACTCGGAGATGGCGCGCACGTCGACGGTCAGGACCGTCGCGTCGGCCTGGGCCCACGTGATCTCTAGCGGGATCCCCGGCGCTTCGCCCTGAAAGCGGACCGTGCGCTGGGCGAGGAGCTCTCCGCGGTCGCTGCGCACGGTCAGCTCCACGCTCCCTGCGGGTTGCGTCATCGTCATCAAGAAGCGGTGCCCTTCGGCGTCGAAGGAGCTCTCGTCGACGGCGAAGTCCATCTCGGCGAGCACTTGGACCGAGAAGACATCCTCGAGAACGCCCGGGATCCCGGCGAACTTGCCGGCGACCGCGACGCGCATGTCGGTCGTGCGGTCCGGCATCGGCAGGTCGACCGTCCAGGACTCGTCGACGCCCATCTGCGCCCGCTCGAACCGGAACACGCGGCGGTCGGACTGCCGCGTCACGGTGAGCGTCAGGTCGTCGACGATGTCGAACGCGTCGACGGTGACGGTGAGGCCGCCGTGCCCGTCCGACGCCCACGACCAGCCCATCGGTAGGCCTTGGGCCTGGGCAACGGGGGCGGCGACGGACGCCGCCACCGAAGCGGCGGTCACGGCGAGGAGCAAGGTCAACAGTGCGTGGGTGGTGCGGCTTCTGTTCATGGCTCGGAGCTGGATGAGGCGCGCGGCGCCGCGGTGGAAGCACGATAGCGGCACGGCGCCGAGACAAAAGCGGCGCGTGCGGCGCGCGGCGGGTAGCACAGCGAGTGGTGTGACTTAGATGCGCGTCGGGGGCTGGTGTTCCCGTCGCCGAGCACTAAGGTGCGCGGGCCGGGACGCAGCGACCCCGGGGAACATTCATGTGGGTGGAGCGATGAGGGACGAGAGACGGATTGCGCTCTTCGCGGTCGGCTTGGCGCTGGCGGCGTGCTCGAGCGATGGCGGAGATGACGCCGACACTGGGACGACCGCCGACGTTGTCGACAGCGGCGACGCGGCGGACGGGAGTGGCGGGGGAGACGTCGCCGACGACACTGCGGCAGATGTCGCGGGCGATGGCGACGGCAGCGGTGCCGAGGACGTCGGCGAAGACGCGACGCCCACGCTCGAGTGCAGCTTCGACTCGGCGCTCGGGCTCGCTGGCTGCGTCGACCGGGAGAAGCTCGTCGCCGACACCACCTTCGTGGCAGAGCCGCGCCCCGTCGGCAGCGCCCACTGGCAAGCCGTGCAGGACCTTTGCGCGACGCGCTTCGAAGAGGCCGGGTTTACCGTCGACCGGATGCCGTACGGCAGCGGCGTCAACGTGATCGGCAGTCTCGCGGGGACGTCGCGTCCGGACGAGGTCGTGGTGCTGAGCGCGCACTACGACCACCTGGAGGAGCTCGACGCGATGGGACGCCTGTGCCCCGGCGCGGATGACAACGCGAGTGGTGTGGCCGCGCTGTTCGAATCCGCGCGGGTACTCGCGAAGAAGTCGCACGAGCGCACGCTCGTCGTCGCGTGCTGGGACGAAGAGGAGCGGGGCCTGCTCGGCTCGCGCGCTTGGGCAGAGCTCGCGGCGACCGCCGGTGCGAGCATCGTCGCCGGCGTGACGTTCGAGACGATCGGATACGCATCGAGCGAGCCGGACTCTCAGACGCTCCCGGCGGGGTTCGGGCTGTTCTTCGCCGACGCCGTCGCCGAGCTCGAGGCTCGCGACAACCGCGGCGACTTCATCGCGGCGGTGGGCAGCGAGTCGGCCGACCCGGCCATCGCGCGGCTGATCGCGTACGGCGAGCGAACGGGGACGAACGTCGTCGCGATCCCCGTCCCGTCGAACCTGCTCCAGGCCGCGACTCTGGCCGACCTGCGCCGCTCGGATCACGCGCCGTTCTGGGACCACGGCTACCCCGCGCTGATGCTCACCGACACGGCGAACTTCCGCAACCCGAACTACCACTGCCTGAACGGCGGCTTCGACTCGGTCGACACGCTCGACTTCGACTTCATGGCGGGAGTCACCGCGAACGCGATCGGCGCGGTCAGCGAGCTACTCGACGACCTCGAGGTCGCGGCGACCGCGGGCGAGGCGGCCGAGTGCGACACCATCGCGCAGGACTGCAACGGCGGCGCGCTGTGCACCCTCACCGCGAACGCCGTCAGCGTGTGGACGGCGAGCTGCGAGGAGCCGTCGGGCACCGCGGCGCTCGGCGAGAGCTGCACGCGTCCGGGCGGCGCGGCTGGCATCGACACGTGCGCCGAGGGCGGCTTCTGCGCACTCTTCGGAGTCGCGCCGGCGCCGAACGGTGACCCGGAGCGCATCTGCGAGGCCTACTGCACGGCCGACACCGACTGCGGAGAGGGCAACGCCTGTCGACGGCTGGGCAACATCCCTTACGTCGGCTTGTGCGCTCGCGCGTGCGACCCGTTCGCGGCGGATCCGTGCGGAGAGCGGCAGTGGTGCGCCGGGCTCGAGTCGATGACCCACCCCGGGATCGAGTTCTACTGTGTGAGCGCGTTCGACGACCCGGTCGAGGTCGGTGGCCGGTGCACGTCGTTGGTCGAGTGCCCGAACGGAACGGGCTGCATGCCGAACGTCGGGCTCTGCCAGGCGTGGTGCGACGCTGCGCACCCGTGCGACACCGGCGAGTGCGTTGCGTACCCGCAGGAGTCTGGAATCGAGGGGCTCGGCCTCTGCACGCCGGGCGCGGACTGACAGTGGGGCGGTGGGGCGGCGGCGATGCGGGACGAGAGGGTCGCGCGTCGCCGCCCCGCTACGTTGCCTGTGGCTGCAGAGATTCATCGCCAGCGAAAGCGTCACTCCCTCGGGGCCCATCCGCGCCGCCCCCGCCCGGCGACTTTGCGCGGCGCACGAGTCGGGAGAGCGCAGAGGTGACCCGGTCGACGACCATGTAGACGACGGGCACGACGATGAGCGTGAGCACGGTGGAGCTCATCAGTCCGCCGATGACGATGAGCCCCATCGGCGCCCGTGCCTCACCGCCGTCGCCGTGGCCTATGGCGACCGGGAGCATGCCGAACACCATGGCCGCAGTGGTCATCAGAATCGGTCGAAGGCGAACCGCGCCGGCCTCGACCAGCGCATCGCGGACCGATCGCCCCGCCTCGCGCAGGTGGTTCGCGTAGTCTACGAGCAGGATCGCGTTCTTGGTCACGAGGCCCATCAGCATGATCACGCCGATCATCCCGAAGATGCTCATCGGCGTCCCCGCGATGATCAGCGCGCCGAGGCCGCCGATGAGCGAGAACGGAAGCGACACCATGATGGTGAGCGGCTGGACGAAGCTCTCGAACTGCGACGCGAGGATCAGGTAGACGCAGAGGACGGCGAGGAACATGGCGAAGAGCATGTTCCTCATCGTGTTCGCCAGCTCCTTCGCGTTGCCGGCGGGCGCCCACGTGACGCCCGGCGGGACCAACGCGTCAGCGAGCTCCGCCGCGCGTGCCGAGGCGTCGCCGAGGGGTACTCCGTCGAGGTTGGCATAGACGACGACCTGCTTCTGGCGTGCCTCGCGGTCGATCTGCGTCGGACCGGAGGTCTCGAGCGCGTCGGCGATTTGTCCGATCTCGACGAGCCCCCCTCGCGCCGAACGCACCTGCGCGCCGGAGAGGACGTCGAGCGACGTGCGGAGGTCGGGTGGAAGCCGGACGCGGACGTCGACGCGGTCGCCGTCGAGCGGAAGCTCGGTGGCGATCTCTCCCGCGATCAGCGTCCGCACCGTGCCGCCCACCTGTGCGCTCGTGATGCCGCGGTCCGATGCGCGAACCGCGTCGAGATCGACGCTCAGCTCGGGGCGTCCCCCCCGGTAGCTGGTGTCGACGTCGACGAAGCCCGGCTCGGCGGCGAGGCGGTCTGCGAGGGCCAGCGCGGTCTCGCCGAGGACTTCGACGTCGGGCCCGGAGAGGGCGATCTGCAGCGGCTCGGTGCGCGCCCCGTTGTTGACGGCCGATACCTCTGCGACGGAGATGATCGCGTCGGTGCGGTGGGCGAACATCTGGCGAATGTAGGCCATCAGCTCGGTCTGGTGGAACGCGCGCGCCGCTCGCGGCAGCAGGTTCACGGTGATCGTGCCCGTGTTGACGCGCTCCTCGACGCCGCCGCCGACCGACGCGAACGTATGCGCGACACCAGGGAGGCCGCGGACCTGTTGGGCGATGTCGCCCACAGTCTCCGACGTTTGCTCCAGAGCCGTCCCGACCGGCAGTTCGATGTTGATCTGCACCTGCGAGCGGTCCTCGATCGGCGTGAACTCGAAGCCGATACGACCCGCCGCACCGAAGGTCGCGAGGAGCACGCCGGTAGCGACCGCGAGTGTGACTGGCCACAGCCGCAGCGATCCGGCCACGAGGCGTCGGTACCCGTGCTCGGTCGTCACGAGCAACCACTCGATCGCGGCCGACAGACCTCGCGGCTCGCCGTGGTGCGCCGAGAGCCACCGCGCCGAGAGCATCGGCGTGAGCGTGAACGACACGAAGAGCGAGATTAGCACCGCGGCCGCGACGGTCAGGCCGAACTGGTAGAAGAACTGCCCGATCATCCCGTCCATGAACGCCACCGGGACGAACACGGCGACGATGCTCAGCGTCGTGGCGAGCACGGCGAGCCCGATCTCTGATGTCCCGCGCGTCGCCGCGTCGAACGGGGACTCCGCCAAGTCGGTCCGACGGCGCACGATGTTCTCGATGACGACGATCGCGTCGTCGATCAGAATCCCGATCGACAGCGAGAGCGCGAGAGTCGTCATCAGGTTGAGCGTGAACCCCATCACGTTCACGAACACGAACGTGCCAAGCACCGAGACGGGCAGCGCGAGGGCGCTGATGACGGTCGCCTGCAGGTCGCGCAGGAAGAGGAGGATGATCGCGACCGCGAGAACCGCTCCCAGAAAGAGGTCGAATTGCACGGCCTCGAGCGATCCGCGGATCCGCACGGAGTTGTCTTGGACGAGCTCGAGCCGAACCCCGGCGGGCGCGACAGCGCGGAGCGCGTCGATGGCGGCAGCGACACCGTCCGCGACGGCCACGGTGTTGGCACCCGATCGCTTGCGGACGACCAGGGCGATCGCGGGCTCTCCGTCGAGCGCGGCGCTGGACCGCGCCTCTTCGAAGCCGTCTTCGACGCGCGCAACGTCGTCTACCCGAACGACGGAGTCATCGCGCGAGACCAGGACGACCCGCCTCAACCCTTCGACCCCATCGGCCTCGGCGTCGGTGCGCACGGAGCGCTCGAGCGAGCTTCCCACAACGCGGCCACCAGGGACGTCGAGGTTCTGCGCGGCGAGGCCCTGGGTGACATCGAGTGCGGTCAACCCTTGCGCGCGGAGCCGATCAGGGTCGAGCAAGACCTGGACCTCGCGCTCGCGGCCGCCGATGACGTCGAGCGTGCCCACACCATCGACCTGCTCGAGCCTCGGCTTTGCGACGTCCTCGACCCACCGCGTCAGCGCGTCGAGCTCAGTCGTTCCGTAGACGGCGACCTGCACGATCGGCGCCGCGCCGAGGTCGACCTTGTCGACCGTGGGGGCTTCGGCGCCGTCGGGGAGCGTGGATGCCAGACCAGCGACGCGGTCGCGGACATCCTGCGCTGCGACGTCGAGATCGACGCCCAGCTCGAACTGCACGACGACCTGCGAGACGCTCTCGAGGCTGACGGAGCGCAGCGACTCGATTCCGCCAAGGCTGTTCAGCACCTCCTCGATCGGCTCCGACACGCGCGTCTCCATCGTCGCTGGGTCCGCGCCCGGGTACACCGTCGTCACGGTGACGACCGGGAATGTCACGTCGGGGAAGAGGTCTACGGGGAGCGCCCGAAACATGATCACCCCGAACGTTGCGAGGGCGACCATCACCATCGTCGTAAAGACGGGACGGCGGATAGACACGTCGGAGAGGACCATTACTCCCCCTCCGGCGCTGCGGCGGGCGTACCCGAAGGTCCGGCGGTGGTCGCGGGCGCGCCCGGTTCGGCGATGGCGGCCGGCGTGCCCGGAGGTTCGGCCGGCGTGCCCGGAGGTTCGGCCGGCGTGCCCGGAGGTTCGGCCGGCGTGCCCGAAGGTTCGGTGGTGGTCGCACCGAGCTCCGCGAGCGGGAGCTCACCCAGTGCGCCGGTGGCGACGAGCGCGCCCTCGCGGACATCGCCTTCGATGAACCAGCCGCCACCCGGCGCGGGGTTGGCGGTTACGCGGTGCGCGCGCAGCGCGCCGCCGGCGTCTTCGAGGACCCACGCCGAGCCCGCGCTGCGGACGACCGCGTCGGTCGGTACCCGTAGCGCCGACCCGCGTGCCGCGACGTCGAACTCCAGTTCGGCGAAGGCGCCGGCGAACAGCGCGCCGTCCGCGTTGTCGACCCGGACCAACGCCTCACCGGTGCGTGTCGCGGCGTCGAGCTCGACGTTGACGAACGCGACCTGTCCCCGACGCTCCACTCCGAGCGCCGGCGTCCGCACGCGAACCTCGTCGCCGACGTGGACGCGCGCGACTGCGCTCTCCGGGAGGCGCGCGCGAACCTCGACGCTCGACATGTCGACCAGCCGGACCAGCTCGCCGCCGGGGCTCGCGACCTCCCCGACCTCGGTAAAGACACGCGTCACGACGCCTGCGAAGGGCGCTCGAATCGTGGAGTCGCGCACTTGGGAGCTCGCGAGAGACACTGTGGTCTCGGCTGACTCGAGCGAGTCCTCGAGTCCGTCGCGCTGCGACTGCAGCTGATCGACCTGGTGCGCGGCGACGACCCCCTGCGAGACGAGCGGCGAGAAGCGAGTGATGTCGGCGGTCGCGCGGTCGAGCTGCACGCGCGCCGCCGCGGCGTTCGACCGCGCCTGCTCGACGCGGAGCCGCGCGGCCGTGGCATCGAGCTCGACGACGACCGCGCCGGCGTCGACCACTGCGCCCTCCCGTACGCGCACGGCGTCGACGCGGCCGAGCACGGGCGCGGCGAGGACGGCGGCGCGGACGGGCTCGACGGTACCCATCGCGTCGACGGTGGCGTCGAGCGACACCCTCTCTACGGTGGCGCGCGCCAAGGCTGGGGCGGGTGGCGCGGCCGGCAGCTCCGGCAGGGCTACCGCGTTGGCGTCGCGCTCCTCACAGCCCGCGAACGCGCCAGCGACCGAGACCGCACACAGCAGCAGCGCAGCGCGGCGGGCGCGTGATTGTGGTGTCGGCGCTGCTCCCAAGTCGTTCTTCGTGCCCATCACTCCTCCTCGCCAAGTGCCAGCCGCCCCTCCACTCGGGCGAGCTGCGCGTCTGCGCGCCGAAGCGCGATGTATCCGTCGAAGACATCCAGCCAAGCGGCGACGAGCGCGCGCTGCGCCGCGAGGAGCTCGGTCGTCGTCCCCACCCCCGCCGCGATCGCCGCGCGCCGCGCCTCGAAGTCCGTCGCCGCCGACTCGACCTGCGCGGACGCCCCGTCGATCGAGGCCCGCGCCATTCGCCAATTGGCGACAGCCTCTGCCGCCTGCAGCCGCACGCCCATCTCGAACGCTGCGAGGTCGTCGCGAGCTCGGTCCACCGCCGCGTCCGCGACGTCGAGCGCCGCGCGGGTCGAACGCCAGTCGTTTGGCGACCAGGACACGGTCGCACCGATGTCCCAGCTCCCGTCGAACTCCTGGTGCTGCGGGTTCACCCGGGGGTTCGGGTTCGCATAGAGAGCGCCGGCGCTGACCGACAGAGACGGAAGCTCGCTCGTGCGCCGGACCGCGCGCTCACGCTCGCGGATCTCGACGAGCTCGCGTAGGGCACGGACCTCGACACGATTCGCCATCGCGGCAGCTACCGTCGCGTCCGTGTCTGGCACCGGACCCGTGGGGGAGCCCACGAGGAGGTCCTCGCCTGGGGCGTCCACGACGAGGTCGGTCGTCCCACCTGTCAGCGCGCGCAAGGCATCGGTCGCGTACGCCACTCCGGCTTCGGCGCTCGCCAACGCCGTGCGAGCGCCGTCCACCCCTGCCTGCGCCGTCGCCACGTCGACACGTGGGACGACGCCGGCGTCGGCGAGCGCGCGAACACTCGCCGCCGTCGCCTCGACGAGCCGCACACTCTCGGCCGCGACGTTGCGGGTCACTATGGAGCGGACCCAGCCATAGTACGCCTCGGTAGCCTGCCAGGCGGCGGCCTCGCGCTGCGCGTCGATCTGCAGTGCCGCGACGTCTGCGGCGGCGGCGACTAGACGGTACGACGGCGCGGCTCGCAAGATGAGGTCGGTCACCGGGACCTGAACGCTGGCGCGCGCCGAGTACTGGTCGAGAATCTGGGTGAAGGGCGAGTCGAAGACCTGGCCGCCGAACGACAGGGGCGGCGTGTCGACCTCGCTGAGCCGCGTGTACGACGCGCTGACGTCGATCCGGGGCAGCATCCCTGCACGCGCGGCACCCACGCGGGCCTCGGCTTCGCGCAACGACGTGCTGGCAGCAGCGACGTCGGGAGCGACCGCCTGCGCCGCGCGCACTACTTCCGCGACCCGGGTCCCGCCGGGCGTCGGCGAGTAGATCTGCTCAGCGCGTGGCGCGGTCTCTGGACGCGGGGGCTCGGCACCTGCCGCGTCGACGGTCTGGGCGGCCGCGCTCCTCGCCAAGAGCAGAGACGCGAGGCAAAGCATCGCGGCGGGCCGATGTAGTGGTGGCTGTCGTTGGGGAAGCACGGTGGTCTCTGCGGGTGTTTGACTGCACAATTCTTGTGTCGACAACGATTGACGCGACATGCATCTAGGCCGATTAATTGTGTTGTCAAGCATCGTCCCTGCGAACGGACACGTTCGCTCGCTTGCCCTCCTCGGCTGTGGCGACGATTCTCTAGCCGCGACCCCGGCCTGCGCACGAAGAAGGACTCCTCGATGGACGCACCTGCCCCCCACCCGAAAGCAGAAGCGTTTCAGCGTCTGAGCGCCCAGATGAAGACGTTTCGTCGCGAGCTCTTGGCGCGAGCGAACGAGGTGCTCGCGAGCACGGAGTGGGCGGCGAGCGACGTCAGGATCCTCGATCGGCTCTGGCATACCGGGTCGATGTCACAGTCCGAGCTGGCGAACGAACTCTCGCTGGACCAGGCGATGGTCAGCCGCGCGGTTCATCGGCTCGTGAAGGCCGGGCATCTCGAAGTCGAGATTGATCCGAACGATCGGCGGGCGCGCCGTGTGTCGCTGAGCACGGCCGGCCGGGCGTCATTCAAGGCGACGTTCGAGCCGCTCTTCGTGCGAATGCTCGATCGCTTCGATGCGGTGCCGCTCGAGGAGCTCGAAGCGCTGGTGGCGGCCTTCACCCCCGTGCTTCAGCGACTTGGCGTCGCGCCCGAGCAATACGAGCGAGAGTGCGGCGACGGCGCGGTGGGCAGCGCGGAGCGTGCCGACGGCTGAGTCTCGTCGGCAGCGCCGTCGCTAGCTGTCGCTCAGATCGTCCGCGTGCAGTCGCGGGGCGTGGGGCGGGAGCAGTGACGGGTCAGCGACTGATCTGCAGCCTCACGCTGCCGCACGAGAAGCTGCCGTACTCGAGGTGATCGGCGACGACGTAGTAGGTGCCGGCGGCGAGCGAGAGTGTCACGCGCGACTGCCGCACCTGCACGCCTCCGCTGCAGCTCCCGATGGTGACATCGGATTCGTCGCACGGGATGTCGTCGCTGCACGCGAGCTGCGAGGCGTCGTCTTCGCACGCGCGTCGAACATACAGGACCGTGTCGATGGCGACCGAGTCGTCGTCGTCGCGCAGGTCGATGGTGACGCGCGTGTCACTCGTGATGACGAGCGCATAGGTGGCGTCGCCGCCGCTGCGTGTCCCCGCGTCGCCGCAGTCGGCCTGGTCGATGGGCGCGGTGCTGTCCTCGTAGTCGCACAGGTCGAGCTCGACCGTCTCTCCAGGATGGATCGTCGGGATTCGGCGCGAGCAGCCCGCCGGCGGCTCGGCGGCGCACATCTGGGTCGCCGGGTCGCATCCGAGCTCGCAGCGGGTCGGCGGTCCGAACTCGGACCCGTCGTCGAGGCACGTCGACACCGCCAGTGTCGACTCGCAGCGGGTCTCGCCGGGTGTGCAGACGAGCCCGTCTGGCGGCGCGCACCGTGCTCCTGCGTCGTCGACGACGCAGACCTCCTCGCGACGCGCGCAGCGGGTCGGCGCCGCCTCGCCGCCGTCGGCGGAACAGACGTAGAGGATGTCACCCTCGCACCACGAAGCGCCCGGCGGGCAGACAAGCTCGCCGCCGTCGGCAGGCGATGTGTCGGAGCCGACGGGTGCGTCAGGCCGAGCGTCGAGCAGCGGGAGATCGGCGCTCACGTCGTCGGACGCGGCCGTGTCATCGCGGGTGCCGGTGTCGACGGGACCGGGGTCGACACCGCCGGTGTCAAGGGAGAAGTCGTCGGCGTCGGCGCCGATGACTGCTGGGCCGCCGGCTAGGTCCGCCGTCACAGGGCTGGTGCCGCACGCGCCGGCGAGGACCATCGCCGCGAGCGGCGCGGCGGCGTTGAGCGTGTAGGCAGCGCCTCGGTTGGCGGCTCGAGCCATACGGGTCATCCGGGACACTCCTGTGGTGTTCGACGCTCGCGCGTGGGGGCTGCCGGCGTGCGCTGGCGGCAGAGTAGCGCACCGTCGGCGCAGGCTCCAGCGCCCGTGGCGCGCCGGGCGGACCGTCGACGCCGATTTCGCGTTGACTCGCGCGCTGGCGTCTCTAAGCTTCGCGCCCGAACACGCACCCCAAGAAAGGGCACGTCATGGCACTGATGAAGCTCGTCCTCCGAGCCGTCGACATGGTCACGGACCTCGTAAAGAGCCTGAGCGGTGCGCCCGCGCCGGCGCCGGCCCCGACCCCCGCGCGCTCGTCGGAGCGCCCGACCCCCGCGGCGGCACGACCGCAGCCGGTCGCGGCAGCGGCGCCCACGACCGCGAACGGCGCGACCCCTCCGGCGGCGGCGAAGTCGGCAACGGCCGCCGCCCCCGCGAAGGCCGCCCCCGCGAAGGCAGCCGCCGCGAAGGCGCCCGCCGCGGCGAAGGCACCCAAGGCCGCAGCAGCCAAGGCGCCGGCCGCTGAGAAGGCACCCAAGGCCGCAGCAGCCAAGGCGCCGGCCGCTGAGAAGGCACCCAAGGCCGCAGCAGCCAAGGCGACCGCGGCAGAGAAGGCGCCCAAGGCCACCGCAGCCAAGGCCACCGCAGCCGACAAGGCACCCAAGGCCGCCGCAGCCAAGGCCACCGCCGCCGAGAAGGCACCCAAGGCCACCGCAGCCAAGGCCACCGCAGCCGACAAGGCACCCAAGGCCACCGGAGCCAAGGCGCCGGCCGCTGAGAAGGCACCCAAGGCCGCCGTAGCCAAGGCGACCGCAGCCGACAAGGCACCAAAGGCCGCCGCAGCCAAGGCGACCGCCGCTGAGAAGGCACCCAAGGCTGCCGCTTCTCCGAAGGCAGCCACGGCAGACAAGGCACCCAAGGCCGCCGCTGCGAAGGCACCCGCAGCCGACAAGGCACCCAAGGCCACCGGAGCCAAGGCGCCGGCCGCTGAGAAGGCACCCAAGGCCGCCGTAGCCAAGGCGACCGCAGCCGACAAGGCACCAAAGGCCGCCGCAGCCAAGGCGACCGCCGCTGAGAAGGCACCCAAGGCTGCCGCTTCTCCGAAGGCAGCCACGGCAGACAAGGCACCCAAGGCTGCCGCTGCGAAGGCACCCGCCGCAGAGAAGGCACCCAAGGCGTCCGCCGCGAAAGCGACAGCTGCCGACAAGGCACCCAAGGCTGCTGCCACGCCGCGAACCCCGGGCAGCGCCCGCCGCCGCACCACGCGCTAGCCGCGGCCGCACCACCCGCGCGCCACAGCCCACCGCGTAAGGGCGAGGCCATGCCTCGCCCCCGCCGGCGCAGCCGGCGGACCCACCCCCGGCAACGGCACCCAAGCCTCAACCCCGCGCCGCCGCCGCACCACCCGCGCGGCACAGCCCAGCGCGTAAGGGCGAGGCCACGCCTCGCCCCCGCCGGCGCAGCCGGCGGACCCACCGGCGGCAGCGACACCCCGGCCTCGACGCCACGCCCCCGCCCCCTAGCCTAGCATCCGCACCCATCCCCTCTGGCCCCCGCGCGGCTACCCCCCGCGGCTGACCCACCAGACGACAACAACGACCACAAGCAGCGCGGCGAAAATCGTCGCGGCCCACTTTCCACGGGGCGTCGGTGTCTCGAGACCGCTCATCGAGACGGTCGAGATGACGTCCTGACTCGCATCGGGCGTTGGGCGCCGCGATGTGTCGACTTCGGGCAGGTCGCGTGTTGGAGCCGGGGGAGGCTCGTGCGATACCGGCGTCGACGGGGACGTGCCGTGCGATGCCACGCTCGCGAGCGCACGCGGCGTCGCCTCCGCGGCTCGTACTGCCGCGGAGATCGCGTCAGCCGAGAACAACAGCGTTCGCTCGGGGGCGCCTGAAGCGGTGGAGCGAGGCGCGCCGAAGCCCTCGATCGCGGGTGTCTCGGTCTGCGTAATAGGGGCCGACACTGGTGCGCTCTTGGCCGGCTCGGAGCTCGGATTTTGGGCCTCGTCGGCGACGGGCGGCGGCATCGGCGACGGCTCGGGCGCGGGCTGGCTCGGGACGACCAGCGCCGGCATCGCCATCGTCGGGTCGAACGCCATCTGCGGCTGCACATCGGCAGTCGGCGGCGGCGGCAGCGCCACCATCACCATCGTCCCGCCGTGGTCGGACTCCGACGCGGACGACGACGCCGGGGGCGGCGTGCCGGCGGGCGAAGGGTCCGACACAGGTTCCGGTGGAGGCGCGGCCGCATAGCCCTCGCGCTCGGTCACCGCCTCGGGCGGTGGCGCGGACGGCGGCTCTTTGGCCGGCGGGGGCTCCGCTGACGACGCTTCGGCGGGCGGCGCTTCCGCTGGCGGGGGCGGCGGCGGCGCGTCCGAGTCGTCCGCAACGAGGTCCACGTCAGATCGCGGGGCAATCGACGGCTCCGGCGACGGCTCGGCCGCCGTCGGCACGGCCTCGTCGCCAGCAAGAACCTCGAGCGCCGCTGCGGCGGACGGCGGCTCGGCAACCGCGGCGCGATGCGCGTCGAGCGTGCGCACGTCGAACCCGATCGCGGGCAGGTTCGCCATAGTCGGCCACTCCGGCAGCGCCTCGCGCGCTGGCACCGGCGCGGCGCCGCCCTGACCACCGTCACCCGCGGCGAGCTGAGCTTCGCGCGCGAGCACGGCCGCGACGTTGAGCTGCACGGTCCCCGCCGGCGACGCCGCCCACTGCGACGGCTCGAGCCGCTCGGTCTTCGGCGCCGGGCGGTCCGGGCGCCCCGGTCCCGCGCTGGCGGCGGCCGAGGCGGCCGCGCCGCGGTCAGGCTCGCCCTGGACGACAGCAGAGGCACTGGCACCGTGGAGGGTCGCGCGTGCGTCGTGCGCGGCAGCCGCTGGCGCCTCGGTCTCACCGCCGCCGGGCCGGTCGAGCGTCGCATGCGCCGCCGCGGTGGCCGACGTCTCTGGTTCTCCTCCGGCCTCGGCTTTCGCCTGAGACGCGGCGACGATCTGCCGGACCTGGTCGGGCGACAAGCCGAGCGTCTTGCCGATCTCGTCGGGGGTGTGGCGGGTCTCGGCGTCGATCGTCGGCAGCGTGGGGAAGTTCGTGCGCTCGGGGACGGGCGGCTCTTTCGGACGGATCTGCAGCAGCATCGTCTGCTCGGGCCACGACGTCGCCCCGCTGCGGGCCCAGCGCGCGACCTGTTCGCGCGGGCTCAGCAGCCCCTCGGCGGCGGTGAGCCGCACGACCGCGGCGGCCGCGTCGCGCCCGCCGCGCTCGGTCGCGAGCTCGAGGGCGAGCTCAATTGCGTCGCGCGGCTCGAGCCGCTCGACGAGGTTCGCGACGAGGTCGACGTCGAGGCTGCGGCACAGCTCGCCGGTCGCGAGCACGTAGGTGTGCAGCTCCGAGAGTGGCTCTGCGATCCGCTCGAGTCGGTGGTCGGCGACGCCGACGGCGCGCGCGGGGACGCCATCGACATCGCGCGGCGGCGTCAACCGCCGCGCCAGCGCGCCATCGGAGCTCAGAATCGCGGCGTCGCCGACCGTGCCGGCCGCCAGGCGCTCTCCGTCGAAAGCCAGGACGCCGACCGACGCGGCCATGCCGCGCAACGCTGGGTAGACCTCGCCGACGGCGCGCAGGCGTGCGTGCGCCTCGTCGAGCGCGGAGTCGACCGCGCCTAGGGGGTCGCCCGACTCATCGACCCAGTCGGCGTAGCGCTCGAGGATGGTGTGGATGCACATCGCCGCGGCGACGCGCGCGGCCGCGCGCGGCCCGTGGCCGGCGACGACGGCCCAGAGCCAGCCGTTGCGGGCCGTGTCGTCGGGACCGAGCCAGAGCGTCCCCGCGGTCGGCTCGGCGGCGGCGCTCGCAGCTATCCAGTGTCTGGGTGCCATGCACACGCTCCGAAGGTTCGCCCGAAGTGTACGCGAACGGATGCGCGCTTCCTACAGCGGACTAGGGTCTGTCAGCGACCACGGCGGGCGAATCTCGACATGCGGACCGGCGCCATGACAACTCGCGCGCACCTTCGGCGCAGAGTTGCGCATCGCGGCGGCCGTCGCGGCGCGGCCTACTCTTGGTTCGCCGCCTCGCGCACGCGCCGCAGCTCCTCGTCGCGCCTCTCTCGGCGCTCGCGCAGCCGCATCAGGTTCTGCGCGATCAGCGCGGGCTCCTCGTCGAGCTCGAGCAGATTGCACCCGACGGGCTCGATCCACTGCACCTTGCCGCGCGCGGCGGCTGGCGCGACCCCGCGCGGCAGAACGACGGTCTCGGCGTCGAACGCGTAGAGCCGCGTCGACTCGTCGAGCCTCGCGACGACGCGCAGATCTCCACCGCGCTCGTCGTCGCCATAGAACTCGGAGAGGTCGAACACGGCGAAGCAGGTCCCGCCGCCGACGTTGTAGAAGACGGGCCCGTCGGCCTCGATCTCGAGCTCCTCGACGACCGCGCCGTCCGGCGATCGGGTAACGAGGGTCGCCCCGCCGCTCAGCGTCTCGAGCGTCTCGAGGGTGCCGGCGGTCACGCGCTTCGGCGAAGTGAAGGCGAGCTCGATGTCGACGTCTTGGCCCGAGAGGTTGAGGATGTGGACGGGGATCTCGTGGCTCGTGAAGATCCGCGCTCCGGCCGGGCCGAACCCGAGCGCCCACGGCGCACCGACGACCGCGCCGATCGCGGCGGCGGCGATGGCCACGGGGATCCAGCGCCCGCCTCGGTCGCCATTGCCGTCGACGGCTAGCTCGTCTTCTGCGGCAGCTCCCGCTGCGCTACCCACGTCGTTCTCGGTCATCGCGGCGTCGTTTGGTTGCCGCCGAACAGGTCCAGCAGGCTCCGGTCGGTGCCGGCGGGTCGCGCGCGGTCGCGGGCCCACGTCCGGAGCGCCTTGATCTCGACCTCGCGGAGCGTGAACAGCGGCACCAGCGCGCGCGCGGCGTCGACGAGGTCGGACTGCGTCAGCTCGCGACCCGCGCCGAACGCCGTGTAGAGCGCGGCCACCACGAGCTGTTCGAGCTCGGCGCCAGAGAAGTTCGCGGTGATGCGCGCGAGCTCGGCCGTGTCGAACGCCGCGGGGTCGCGGCGGCGACGTTCCAGGTGGATGTTCAGCACCTGGCGCCTTCCCTCGGCGTCGGGCAGGTCGACGAAGAACAGCTCGTCGAAGCGGCCGCGGCGCAGCAGCTCGGGTGGCAGCGTGTCGACCGAGTTCGCTGTCGCGACGAAGAAGACCGGGTGCTGCTTCTCTTGGAGCCACGTCAGCAGCGAGCCGAGCAGCCGCGCGGTGTCGGAGTCGCCGGCGGGGAACCCCTTCTCGATCTCGTCGACCCACAGCACACAGGGCGACATCGCCTCTGCGGCCTGCGTCGCGGCTCGCAGGGCCGGCTCGGGGGGCACGTCGCCGTTGAACAGCGCGCCGACGTCGAGCCTCAGCAGCGGCAGGCCCCAGAACGCCGCGAGCGACTTGGCCGCGAGCGACTTGCCGCACCCCTGAACGCCGAGGAGCAGCAGGCCGCGAGGGAGCGGCAGACCGAAGCGCCGCGCGTCGTCCGAGAACGCGAGGCGCCGCTCGTGCACCCACCGCTTGAGCTCGTCGAGCCCGCCGACGTCATCGAGGTCGGACGAGATCTCGAAGAACTCGAGCGCCGAGGCGGTCGCGACGAGCCGCTTCTTCTCGGCGACCACGGCCGCCTCCCACGCCGCCTGCGCGCGGTCGTCGGTCGCCCGGATCGCCGCGGCCTGGCGAAACGCGCGCAGCGCCTCACGGGCCGTCAATCCGACCGCCGCGGTCGCGAGACGTGCCGGGTCGACCGGAGCGCCGGCCGGGACGGCGCGGCGCGCGATCGCCTCGAGCTCTGCGCGCGGCGGGAGCGGCAGCGCGAGCGTGACGGCGTCTCTTGCGAGGTCGGCGGGGGCCGACGCGCGGGGGCTGACGAAGACCGCCACCGACTCGCTCGCCATCAGGCGACCGGCCGCCGACCTGAGGGCGCGGACTCGGCGCGGCGCGTCGAGGTAGGGGTGGGCGTCCCAGAAGACGTGGAGTACGCGCCGTTCGGCTCCAAGCCCGGCGAAGGCCTGGTCGAGCTCCCGCTCGGCGCCACCGACGTCGGCGTGCCACTCGGCGACGGTCCTCTGGACCGATCCCGCGACCTGACGGAGGACGCTGGCGGCCCGCTCCTCCTCGAACGTGTCGAGGAAGAGGAACGGCGTCGGCGAGCCGAGGATCGCCGCGAGGCGCTCGGTGAAGGCCTGCATCAGAGCCCCTGGTCGGCGAGCGTGCGCACGATCTCGTCGAAGCTGCTTAGTCCGAGCGCGAGCTTGCGGATGCCGGCGTCACGAAGCGTCACCATGCCGTTGGCGACGGCCTCGCGGCGTAGCTCGTCTGCGGGCGCGCCCGCGGCGATCAGGCGCTGGATGCCGGCGTCGACGGTCATCACCTCGAACACGCCCGTTCGGCCGTAGAACCCGGTGTTGCGGCAGTGGCTGCAGCCCTCGCCGTACCAGATCGGGAGGCTGCGCGACGAGCCGGCGGGCACGGCGATGCCGAGCACTCCGGCCTGCGCGGGCGTGAGCGACGTCGGCTTCTTGCAGTGCTCGCAGATCTTCCGGACGAGGCGCTGCGCCATGACGCCGACGAGCGTCGACGCGATGAGGAAGTTCGGAACGCCGAGGTCTTGGAGCCGTGTCACTGCGCTGGGCGCGTCGTTGGTGTGGAGCGTCGAGAACACCAGGTGCCCGGTCAGCGCGGCCTGCACGGCCATCTCGGCCGTCTCGGCGTCGCGGATCTCGCCGACCATGATGACGTCCGGGTCCTGCCGCAGGACGTTGCGCAGCGCGGCGGCGAACGTCACGCCGATCTTGGGCTGGACGAGGATCTGGTTGAACGCCTCGCTGACGAGCTCGATCGGGTCCTCGATGGTCGTCACGTTCACCTCGGGCGAGGTGATCATGCGCAGCGTCGAGTAGAGGGTCGTCGTCTTGCCGCTGCCGGTTGGGCCGGTGATCAGCACGAGGCCGTGGCTTCGGCTCGAGAAGTCGTTCCACGCGCCGAGCTCGGACTCGAAGAAGCCGAGCTGCTCGAGGTCGAGGAGCAGGGTCTGCGGGTCGAAGACGCGAAGGACGAGCTTCTCGCCGAACGCGACGGGGACGGACGACACGCGCAGCTCGGTCTCGCGGCCGTCGCTCGCCGAGGTCTTCACGCGCCCGTCTTGCGGGCGCCGGCGCTCGCTGATGTCCATGCGGGCGAGCGTCTTGAGGCGCGAGACGATGGCGCGGTGCACGACGATCGGCATCCGGTAGATCGTGTGCAGAACGCCGTCGATGCGCAGCCGCACGACGGCCTCTTCGCGCTTCGGCTCGATGTGGATGTCGCTTGCCCGCTGGTCGAAGGCGTAGCGGAGCAGGAACTCGACGGCCGACACGACGTGCTTGTCGGTCGCCTCGAGGTCGTCGACTTCGCTGAGCCGCACCAGCTGCTCGAGGTTCCCGATCTCGACTCCGGTCGAGATCTTCGCCTCGGCCGCGATGACCGCCTTTCGAAAGCCGTACACGTCGGTGATGACGCGCAAGATGTCGGTCTTCGACGAGAGGACGAACTCGAGGCCTGGCACGAGCCGCCGCAGGCTCTCCTTCAGCTCGGCGTCGAACGGGTTGTCGATCGCGAACGTGACGACGCCGTCCTCGCCCTTTCGGACGGGCAGACAGACGTGCCGACGGGCAAATGGGCGGCTCATCGTCTCGGTGATGAGCCGCTCGTCGAGCTTGAGCGGGTCGAGCTTCATGTAGGCGAGCCCAGTCGCCGCGGCGAGCGACTGCATGACGCGGTCCTCGCCGAGCAGCTTGCCGTCGGGCATCGCGAAGCCGGCCGAGAGGATGACGTCGACCGGCGACACCTCGGCCTGCGCCGTGCGCCGAGCCTGGATCTCGGCGACGCGACGACGCACGAGCTTCTTTCGGAGCGCGTCTTCGTGGCGGGCGACATCGGCGCGCTGGCGCTCGGTCAGGAGCCCGTCGCGGACGAGGATCCCGGCCAAGTAGTCGACGGTATAGTCTCTCGAGAGCATTGGTGCCGCCATGCGGGCACAGTATTCGGCCACCCGAGGCGCCGCAACGTTCGGGAGCCGGGTAGGCGCGGCGCCGTTGCCGATTCGCGGCGGCTCTGCTTTGATCCAGCCACCTTCGTTCGGGGCTGCGCATGCGATACGAACTGATCATCCGCGGCGGAACCATCGTCGATGGCTCCGGCGGCGCACCGTATCGCGGTGATGTCGCGATCGCCGGCGGCAAGATCGCCGCGGTTGGCACCGTCGGCGGCACCGCCGACGAAGAGGTGGATGCCACCGGCTGCATCGTCACCCCCGGGTTCGTCGACCTGCACACGCACTACGATGGCCAGGTGTCGTGGGACCCGGAACTCGCGCCGTCGTGCTACCACGGCGTCACGACGGCCCTGATGGGTTCGTGCGGCGTCGGGTTCGCCCCGTGCCGCGTCGAGGACCGCGACCGCCTCATCGACCTGATGCAAGGCGTCGAGGACATCCCCGGGTCCGCGCTGTCGGAGGGGATCCGCTGGCGCTGGGAGACGGTGCCCGAGTACATCGCGGCCCTCGAGGCGATGCCGCGCACGCTCGACGTCGCGGTGCAGGTCCCCCACGACGCCCTGCGCGTCTTCGTCATGGGCGACCGGGCCGTCGCCAACGAGGTCGCCTCTGACGACGACATCGCCGCGATGCGCGCGATCGTCCGCGAGGCGCTCGAGGCGGGGGCGGTCGGGTTCACGACCGGCCGGACCGACAACCACCGCAACGTCGACGGGGCGCCCACGCCGGCGTCCGAGGCTACCGCCCGCGAGCTCGCCGGGATCGCAGCCGCGTTCGACGGGCTCGACTTCGGCATCCTGCACGCGGTCAGCGACTTCGACATGGCGACGTCGCCCGACCGCTTCGACCCCGAGTTCGACGTCATCGAGGCCATGGCGGCCGCCGCGCCGACGCACGGCACGAGCGTCTCGCTGATGCAGCGCACGCGCGACACGGCGCAGTGGAGGAAGATCCTCGACCGCGTCGACCGGGCCCGCGCCGCCGGCCTCGACATGCGTGTCCAGGTTGCGCCGCGCGGGATCGGCGTGATCCTCGGGCTCGAGGCCACGTTCCACCCGTTCGTCGGCTTCCCGTCGTACAAGCGCGTGGCGCACCTGCCGCTCGCCGAGCGCGTCGCGATCCTGCGCGACCCGGCCGTTCGCGCGGCCATGCTGTCGGAGCGGAGCGAGCCGATCGCCGGCGATGGGAGCGCGATCCCGCCGCTCGCCGACGAGCTGCTCGCGAACCTCGACTTCGTCGCGATGCGCCTCTACCGCCTCACGCCCGGATTCGACTACGAGCCTGCGCCCGACACCTCCCTGCTCGCCGAGGCGTTCGCGACCGGACGGACCACGCTCGAGGTCCTGTACGACGCGCTGCTCGAAGACGGTGGGGAGCGGCTGCTCTACTTCCCGATCTTCAACTACATCGACCAGAACCTCGACACCGTCCACGCGATGCTGACGCACCCGGCCGCCCTGCCCGGCCTGAGCGACGGCGGCGCGCACGTCGGGACGATCTGCGACGCGAGCTTCCCGACCTTCCTGCTCTCGCACTGGACGCGCGACCGAAAGCGCGACGCGATCCCCCTCGAGCGCGCGGTCCAGATGTTGACCCGCGACGGCGCCGTCTTCGCGTCGCTGCACGACCGAGGCGAGCTGCGCCCGGGCCTGCGCGCCGACGTGAACGTCATCGACCACGCGGCCCTGACCCTCGAGCTGCCCAAGCTGGCGCACGATCTGCCCGCAGGGGGTCGCCGCTTCGTGCAGCGCGCACGCGGGTACCGTGCGACGATCGTCGCAGGCGAGATCACCCTTCGCGACGACGCCCTGACCGGCGCTCGCCCCGGACGCATCGCGCGGCCCAGCCGACCGGCGGCGTGAACGAGGTCGGGGCCAGCGGCACGCCGAGCCGATCGCTCGGCCGCTACTCCATCGAGCGCACGCTCGCGCGCGGCGGCATGGGCGAGGTCGCCGTCGGACGCATCGTCGGCGCCCGAGGCTGGACGCGCCCCGTCGTCATCAAGCGCGTCCTCGACCACCTGCGCGACGACCCCGAGACGGTGACGCGCTTTCTCGACGAGGCCCGCATCGCGGCCTCGCTCAACCACGCGAACATCGTCCAGGTGTTCGACCTCGCCGACCACGAAGACGAGCTGTTCCTCGTCATGGAGCTCGTCGAGGGGGTCGACCTGCGGCGCCTGCTCCGCGCTCGCAGCGGCGACGGAGCCGCGCTGCCCCCCGCCCTCGCCGCCCACGTCGCGGCCGAGCTCTGCGCGGCGCTCGACTACGCGCACGAGCGCTGCGACGCGAGCGGCCGCCGGCTCGGGATCGTCCACCGAGACATCTCGCCGTCGAACGTCCTGCTCTCACGCGCCGGCGAGGTGAAGCTCGCCGACTTCGGGATCGCCGCCGCGCGCTCCCGACTCAACGCGACGCGCACCGGCCAGCTCCGCGGCAAGCTCGCGTACATGTCGCCGGAGCAGGCGGCGGGTGAGGCCGCGGACGCCAGGAGCGACGTCTTCTCCGTCGGCGTACTGCTCTACGAGATGCTCGCCGGGGAGCGCCCATTCAAGGGCGAGTCCGAGGTCGAGACCCTCGCGAGCGTCCAGCGCGGCGTGTTCGAGCCCCTCGCCGCGCTCGCGCCAGACGCAGACCCGGCCCTGTGCGAGGTCGTCGAGCGCGCGCTCGCGCATGACCCTGCCGCACGCACCGAGACGGCGCGCGAGCTCGAGCGTGCGCTTCGCCCGTTCGCGCCGGTCGACGCGCGCGGCGAGCTCGCGCAGCTCGTCGCCGAAGCCGAGCTGGCGCAGCCGGCGCGCCAGACTTCGGGGGCCCGGTCGCTCGACGACCTGCTCCTGGCGCAGCTCGACGCCGCCGAGTCCTCGGCGAGCCGCCCCCCCCTCCCGACCAGCGTCTCGCGGACGGGCCGCCGGGCCGTCGTCCCCGACCACACGCTGACCCGCGCCGCTGCGCCTCGTCGCCGCCGCCGCACGCAGCCCGTGCTGCTCGCCATCGTCCTGCTCCTCGCGCTCGGCGCGATTGCGGCGAGCTGGCCATGGCCGGCGCGCCTGACCGCCACCTCGAACCCCGACGGCGCGTCGGTCTACGTCGACGGGCAGCCGATCGGCGTCACCACGCTCGTCACGCGCGTCGCCCCCGGCGCACACGAGATCACCTGGCGCCTCGACGGCTACGCGCCGGAGTCGCAGCCGTTCGAGGTCCACCGCGGCCGCCCGATCGAGCTGTCGGCCGCGCTTCGCCCCGCCGATCGCCCCATCGAGTTCCACAGCGTGCCACCCGGCGCGACCGTGACCGTCGGCGACGTCTCGGTGGCGGCGGGCAACGCGATCGACGTGCCCGTCGGCGTCCCGGTCCGGGTGCGCATGGAGCTCGAGGGCTACGCGACCATCGAAGAGAACGTGACGTTCGCGCCCGACGTCCGGATCTTCACGCGCCGCCTCGCCGTCGACCCCACGGCTCGGACGACAGGAGGCGGACCGCCGGCGGCCGAAGAGGCCACCGCCACGCCGGACGGGACCTCCCCGAGCCCGCGCGGAGAGCCCCGCCCAGCCCGCCCGACATCACCGACGACGGGCCCCGTCGCTGGCACGCCCGTCGGCGCCGGCACGCCCGTCACTGACGGCTCCAGCAACGCCGAAGTGGCCGCCGCGCGCGGCACTCTGGTCGTGCGCTTCGTCGCGCCGCCGATGGTGGGCGACATCGAGATCGACGGAGCTCCGCGCGGTCGCAACTCGGACCTGCGCGCGAACTTCGACCTCGCCGCCGGCTCACACCGCGTCGTCGTCCGGAACCCAGACGTCGCCGCGGCGTTCTCGACCACGGTCGACGTAGCGGCCGACGCCGAGACGACCGTGACGGTGGCGTGGCCGACCGGCCCAGAGGCCCCGTGACGCACGACATCACCCGCACCGTCATCTTCGACGACCGCACCGAGGCGCTGCAGGCGCGGCGCTTCTTGCTGACGATCGACGAGCCGTCGCGCGCCACCGCTCACCGCATCTTCGGCAGCCGCGTCGTCACGATCGGCACGGGCCCCGACAACGACGTCGTCCTCGAGGACCCATCCGTCTCGCGGAAGCACTGCGAGGTCCGCGTCGAGGCCGCCGGCTACCGCCTGGTCGATCTCGACTCGAAGAACGGCACGCGCCTTGGCGACCTCCGAATCCGCGACGCGTTCCTGCGCTCCGGCGCGTCGATCGTCGTCGGCGCCACGACGATCCGCTTCGAGACGACGGACGAAGAGGTCGAGCTCCTACTCTCGGGGCGAACGCGCTTCGGCTCGCTGGTCGGCGGCTCTGCCGCGATGCGCGAGACGTTCGCGGTGCTCGAGCGGGTGGCGCCACGCGACGTGCGCGTTTTGCTCGTCGGCCCCCCGGGGTCCGGGAAGCAGCAGGCGGCCGAGGCCATCCACGCCCACAGCGGGCGGCGCGGCGCCGAGCTCGTCGTCCTGGACTGCAGCGCCGTGTCGGCCGCGAACGCGGAGCTCGAGCTCTTCGGCGACGACACGCAGGCCGGCGCGCTCGAGCAGGCGAACGGCGGAACGCTCTATCTCGTCGAGCCGCAAGAGCTCTCCCCGGACCTGCAGGCACGCCTGTCGCGGACCCTCGACCGCGCAGAGCTCCGACGCGCCGGCCGGACCATCCAGCTAGACGCGCGAATCATCACGGGCAGCGAGGCGCAGCTTCGGCAAGAGGCGCACCGTGGCGCGTTCCGCAGCGACCTCTACTACCAGCTCGCCGTCGTCGAGGTGCGCATCCCGCCGCTGCGCGAGCGGCCCGAAGACATCCCGCTGATCGTGGAGTTCTTTCTCGAGCAGGCGCGCCGCTCGACGGGCGTCGCGTCGCTGAACGTGACTTACGCGACGATGGAGAAGCTGCGCCGCCACAGCTGGCCCGGCAACGTCGCCGAGCTCCGAAACTTCGTCGAGCGCGCCGTCGCGCTGTCGTCGCCGGAGTCGGCCGCCGCCGACGTCCGCTTCGTCGAGGCGCCCGTGCGCGCCGAGACGACCGGCGACCCGGCCGACGCGGTCGCCGCGCTGATGCGGGCGACCGGCGTCGACACCGCGGTGCCGTTCAAGGACGCCAAGGCGCGCCTCGTCGAGGTGTTCGAGCTCGAGTACTGGGCGCAGCTCCTTCGCCAGACGGGCGGAAACGTGTCGGCCGCGGCGCGCATCGCGGGCGTGCACCGCAAGAGCCTCGAGTACATCCTCCGCAAGCTCGACATCGGCCGCGGCTCCGATGGCTAGCGCCACGTCGGCCGTCGACGCAGTCGCGCGGGCGGCCGACGAGGCGGCGCTCGACCTCGGCACCGCCACGCTCGACCGCCTCGCCGCCTACGTCGCGCTCCTGCAGCGCCACGCCGCCGCAGCGAACCTGGTCGGCACCGACGACGCCCTCCGCATCGCGCGCGAGCTCGTCGTCGACTCAGCGCGTCTTGTCCCGTTCGTGGCGGCTCACCTGGGAGCGGAGGGCTCGCTCGTCGACGTGGGCGCGGGCGCCGGCCTCCCGGGCATCCCCCTCCTGTTGGCGCTGCCGCGATGGACGGGCACCGCCGTCGAGCCCCGCGAGCGCCGCCGCACGTTCATGGCGCTCGCGCGGCGCGAGCTCGACCTGACCGACCGCCTTCGCATCACCGACGGCAGGCTCGACGACGACGGCCTCACCGCTACGCCGCCGCTCGCGCCTGCGAGGCTGCTGGTCTCGAAGGCCGTGTTCGCGCCCGCGGAGTGGCTCGCGAGAGCGCGCCGGGTAACCGCCGGCGGGGGTGGCGTCGGCGTGTTCGGGGCGGCGCGAGAGCTCGCACCGCTCGCCCCGTCGGCGCTCGCGTGGTCGGAGTACTCGGTACCGCAGACGACGGGTGGGCGCGTGGTGGCGCTGTTCGGGGTCGAGGGGTGAGTCGGCGCGGTGACGACCAGGGTCGCGGCGACTGAGGCGCCGACGCCAAAGACCTCAGCCCGGCGCGACCCACCGGTCGAGCAGCATCCGCACGTGGCCGATCGGCGTCTCGATGTCGACGCCGACCGGGAGCCGCCGATCGTCGAGCGAGAACCAGCCCACGCCCAGGTCCTGTGGGCCCTCCGTCACCGTGTAGACCGGCGGGAGCGTCACGAGGTCGTTCGCGTACGGGAGGGGGCTGTACGACGCGAGCACTTCGCGCGTGAAGCGCATCTCGGCGACGTCGAGGAGGCCTAGCTCCGTGTAGACGTCGGTGTGGGCGGTGACTCGCGCGGTCAGGCGGCTCAGCTTCCAGCCGTCGAACACGTGGTAGACGTAGCTCTGGCCGACGGAGAGGTCGCGGCTGCGCAGGTCGAGCATCCACGTGATCGCGTCGTGCGTGTCGCTCGGCACGAGCCGCACGTTGCGGCGCAGCTCCTCGCCAGCGCTGCGGTCGATCTCGGACCGGAACAGGTCGTGCCCGTAGGCGACGTCATAGCGCCGCACCGAGCCGCGCTCGTCGATGATCTTCGTCGACACGGTCGGCAGACCGTCCGAGAGGTCCATGCGAGTCAGCGCGGTGTCTTCCATCGGGTAGACGTTCGCGAAGAAGCCGACGGAGATCGAGAGTCCCTCGAGCGGCACGTAGGTCTCGCCGTCTTCGCCTTCGGTCGGGTAGCCCACCGAGATCGCGCACCGCGCCGCCTCGGACCCAAGCATCTCGATGCTGTAGAAGAGCTGCTCACCGGACCAGCGAAACCGCTCGGCGGCCGTGTCCTGCGGAAGCTCGTCGGCGACGGCGGGAACCGCCGCGAGACACGCGCAAAGGGCCAGGGCTATCGGGCGCATCGGACCTCCGGTGAGGCAGAGCGGCGGTGTCTTCCGACGCCGCGTCAGTCGGGCAACAGCAGGTCGACGAGCCCCTTCAGCGCCTCGTCGTCTGCGAAGTGGATCTCGATCGAGCCGGCCCCGGAGGTCCGCTGCTGAATGACGACCTTCGCGCCAAACCGCTCCATCAGGCGTCGCTGCGCCGCCTTCACGGCCGGCGACTGCGGACGCGTCGCGGGGCGCGGGGCGGCGGCCTCGGGTGGGGTCGGCGTCTCGTCGGAGGTCGCCGTCGGGGGCTCGTCGACGACCGGGGGCGCCTCGCCCCGCAGCTCGCGCGCCATCAGCTCGGCTTGCCGCACAGAGAGCTCGTCGGAGGTGACCCGCTCCGCGAACGCGTCCTGCAGGTCATCGGGCACGCTCAGGATCGCGCGAGCGTGCCCCGCCGACAGGGAGCCGTCGCCGACGAGCACCTTGATCCCCTCGGAGAGCTTCAGCAGGCGCAGCGAGTTCGTGAGCGCGGGACGGCTCTTGCCGACGCGCTGCGCGAGCTGGTCCTGCGTAAAGCCGTACTCGTCGAGCAGGCGCCGATAGGCGAGCGCCTCTTCGATCGGGTCGAGGTCGGCGCGTTGGATGTTCTCGATCAACGCGACGGCGAAGGCGTCGGTGTCGGTCAGCTCGCGGACGACGACCGGGACGCGCTTCAGGCCGACGATCTTCGCGGCCCGCAGGCGGCGCTCGCCGGCGACGAGCGAGTAGCGACCGCCATCGCCCTGCCGCACGACGAGCGGCTGCAGCACGCCCGACTCGCGGATCGACGCGGCCAGCTCCGCGAGGGCGTCGTCTTTGAAGCGCCGGCGAGGCTGGCCGACCATCGGGTCGATCGCCTCGATGTCGCACTCGAAGAACACGCGCCCCTCGGGCTCCGCGGGCGGGGTCGGGGCAGAGATCAGCGAGCTCAGGCCGCGGCCGAGCCGCAGCTTGGAGTCTGGCGTTCGTGCGGCCATCAGAGCTGGGCGTGCGTCGAGGCGTTCCGTTCGATGAACTCGCGCGCGAGGTCGAGGTAGCTCTTCGCGCCGACGGAACGGATGTCGTAGAGGATGATCGGCTGCCCGAACGAGGGTGACTCGCTCAGGCGCACGTTGCGGGGGATCACGGTCTCGTAGGTCTGCGCCGCGAAGTGCTCTCGCACTTCGGCTTCGACCTGTCGCGACAGGTTGTTGCGGCCGTCGTGCATCGTCAGCACCAGGCCCTCGAGCGCGAGCGCGCCGTTCAGGCTGCGACGCACGAGCTCGATGGTGTCGAGCAGCCGCGCGAGGCCCTCGAGCGCGTAATACTCGGTCTGGATCGGGACCAGCACGGTGTCGGCCGCGACTAGCGCGTTGATCGTCAGCAGGCCGAGCGACGGCGGACAGTCGATCAGGACGTAGTCGTAGTCGTGGGCGACGGACGCGAGCGCCGCACGCAGCACGCGCTCTCGGTCGGTGACCCCGACGAGCTCGACCTCCGCGCCGGCGAGGTCGGTGCTCGCTGGCGCGAGGCTGAGCAGCTCGACGGTCGTCGGGATGACGGCGTCGCTCAGCTCGCACGCGCCCGACAGCGCGTCGTAGATCGAGCGGCCGAGGGACGCGCGATCGCAGCCGACGCCGGACGTCGCGTTGCCTTGCGGGTCGATGTCGACGAGCAGCGTGCGGAACTGCAGCGCGGCGAGGCAGGCGGCGAGGTTCACCGAGGTCGTCGTCTTGCCGACGCCGCCCTTCTGGTTCGCCACTGCAATCGTCTTGGCCATCGTCGTCGCCACTCGGCCGCTGGGCCCGCCGCTGCGGCGTCCGCGCCGCGCGGTCGGCAGGGCCACCGTTCGGCCTTCGACTAGCACGGGCCGACGCCTTCAGCCAGCCCGGCGGCGACGCGCTCGACTACCGCAGGGCGGCCAGCGGCGCGCGCTTCTGCTCCACCTCGCGCCACTCGTCGGCGGCGACGGAGTCCCAGACGATCCCGCCTCCCGCGTCCCATCGGAGCCGATCCCCCCACCGCTGCAGCGTGCGGATCACCACGCTCAGCTCAGAGACGCCGTCGTATCCGAACCAGCCGATCGTCCCCGCGTAGAGCCCGCGCGGCGCGGACTCGAGCGTCGCCAGCAAGGAGCACGCCGCGACCTTCGGCGCCCCGGTCATCGAGCCCGGAGGGAACGCAGCCGCGAGCGCCCCGAACGGGCCGATCCCTTCGCGGAGCGTGCCGACGATCGTCGACGTGAGCTGGTGGACCGTCGCGTACCGCTCCACCTCGAACAGCGACGGGACCGACACCGATCCGACCTCGCAGACCCGCCCCAGGTCGTTGCGGAGCAGGTCGACGATCATCACGTTCTCGGCCCGATCCTTCTCGCTCCCCGACAGCGCGGTCGCCAGCGCACGGTCGGCGTCGGCGTCGCCGGTGGCCGGTCGCGTTCCCTTCATCGGACGCGCCTCGACGCGGCGCCCCGCGACCCGGAGAAACCGCTCCGGGCTCGTCGAGGCGCATTCCGCAGCGCCGAGCCGGAGGTAGGCGCCAAAGTCGCCGGGGCTCTTGCCGCGGAGGCGCTCGTAGCAGCGGTCGAGCTCAACCCCAGCGGCCTCGAACCAGCGCGGCAGCGTCAGGCAGGCCTGGTAGACCTCTCCCGCGCCGATCGCCGCGCGGATCCGGTCGACGCGCCCGACGAACCACGCCTCGCCGTCCCCGTCGTCAACGCCAAGCCGCACGGCGTCCGCGGGCCCGGCAGCCGCAACGACGTGTGACGCAGCGGCCGCGTCTAGCCGCGCGGCCCAGGCCGCCGCCCGCGCCCGGGCTTCGCTCGCCGAGTCGCCAAGGGCCACGACGCGCGCGCCGGTCGAGTCGTCGACGACGCCGCACGCTACGCGATCGACGCGCGCGACCGGGAACGGGAGGCCACCTCCGACGCAGCGGAGCGCGCCGTCGAACAGCGGAGCCGCCTCGTAGGCCACGTACCCGACCCAGCCCAGCCCTGCGGGGTCGCCGACGAGGGCCGCCGACTCCGTGGCGAGCCTCCGGTCGCACTCCGCCCAGAACCCCAGCGCAGACGGCGACCCGTCGCCCGACGCTCCATGGACAGACGGCAGCCGGTCGCCAGACTCGACGGACAGCACCGGCTCTAGCTCGAGCGCGACCAGTGAACGCTCGCCGCGCCCCGCCGCTCCGACGCCGGAGTCGAGCCAGACGAAGTCCTCGCTCAGCCGCGTCCAGGCGAGCGGCGCGAACGGGCCGCGGAGCGGGATGGACGCGACGGCGCGCGTGGCGCCGACGCCCGCGGTCAATCGAGGATGAGGGCGCGCAGCATCATCGCGTTGACGTCGGGATTCTCGAACTCGACGTCGTCGATCGAGCGGACCCCCATCGCGATGCGGAGCGAGCTGATCATCACGACGGCGTCGGCCCGCTTGAGGTCGTCTGGCGACGCGAGGCGACGCTGGACCTGAAGGCCGCGCATCTCCATCTCGTACAGCGTCGTGCCCTCGAGGCCGCCAGCCTCGTCGGGCGTCGAGAACCACTGGCCGCCGGTGCTCCACAGCAGCGACGCGTCGGTCGCCTCGATCACGTGACCGGACACGTCGCAGAGGACGGCCTCGGTGTATCCCGCCTGGCGCGCGAGCCGCTTCGCGGTCTCGGCCCAGTGGCGGCTCGTGCTCTTGCCGAACCGGCCGTGGCACGGGTGCGACACGGGCGAGACGTGGAGGCGCGCGCCGCGCCAGTACTCACTCTCCGGCGGCGGCTCGTAGTCCTCGAGGGTCACGAAGACCTCGGGGCCCTCGTCTTGCACCGATGGGAACACGTACACCCGCATCGCCGCGGACCGCATGATCTGCGCGGCGCGAAGGGGCTCGTGCAGGGGGCCGTCGAGGGCGTCTGCGAGCCCCATCCACGGGTAGCCCGACCGCTGCGCCGAGCGGACCAGCCTCTCGAGGTGCCGGTTCAGGTAGAGCGGGATCCCGCGGCGTACCCTCACCGTCTCGAAGAGACCGTCGCCGAGCAGCAGGGAGCGGTGGGCTGGGTCGAAGCGGACGCCCGCCATCGGCGTCCCGTTTCGCCACGTCTTGACCTTCATCCTCAACCTTCCAGTGAGCCTGGTGTCCAGAGCCCCGTCGCGCCGAGCAGGGCGCGATCGAGCTCGAGCCGCGTCACGTCTCTGGGATCCGCGAGCGTGCGTGCGGCTTCATAGGCGATCTCGCCCGCGTCGAACAAGAGCGGCGTTGGGTCCGCGTCGCCGGGCGTCGACAGAGCGAGCTGCCCCGGCGGGGCCTCGGTGACTGTCGACTCGACCGGAAAGCGCGCGACGATGTCCCGCAGCGCGCGGGTCACGAGCGAAGTTGGAGCGAGCCCCCACAGGTCGAGGTCCGGGTGCGCAGCGCCGACATCGCCAAACCAGCCGTCCGCCGCCCCAGCGAAGCCCGCCGTCGCGGTCCCGCCGACGGACAGCGGCGCCGCGATCCACCCTTGCTCGCCCGTCGCGTCGAGCGCGGCGGCGACCGGCGCGACGGGGTCGCCGTTACGCAGCGCCGCGACGACGAGCCCGTCGGACAGAGCCAAGACCTCGCCTTCGGTCCAGCGTCGGCGCGCGAGCTGCTTCGCGCTAAGCGGCCGACCCAAGGCGGAGCGCACGACCGCCTCGGTCAGCGACTCCGCGAGCCCGCTGCCGTCGCCGCCGTCATCGATCCACGCCGGGACCTCGTATCCGTCGAGCCACGCGCGCGGCGTCACCCGCCACGAGCGGGCGCCGTGGGCCGTCGCAAAGCCTTCGATCGTGCCGACGCCGCCGTGCAGACCGTAGCGGATCGCCCAGCGTGTCACCGCCGCCTCGGTGAGCCGCTCGTCGCACTGCTCGCACACGCCGTCGAACGGCGGCGCCGCGTCGAGCCGCTCCCGCAGCCGCCCGACCGTGAGTGAGTGGAACGGGGTCGCCTCGAAGCGCCGCTCCTCGCGACCCCAGCCGCAGACGGGGCACGCGACAGCGAGGTCGCGGACCAGCGCGACCTCGGGCGCGCCGCCGCGGCCGAACCCGAACCAGAGCGTAACGCCGAGGCTGCTCAACCGAGCTCGGCGTCCGGTCGAGGAGCGCGCGCGCGGCTCGAGCGGCGGCGACGGGCACCGAGGAACGTGAGCGCCGCCCCCAGCGCCAGCCACGAGCCGGAGTCGGCGCGACCGGGGGCGCTGGCGCACCCGTGTCCCGGCTGGGTCACCGCGCCGGTCGCCGTGAACTCGAAGCCGCCGACGATGGTGGCAAGCTGCGCGTCGGGGTTCCGCATGACGACGTCGAAGGTGCCGGGCATGTCGACGTGGTCGCCGGGCACAAACGCGGTGATCGTGCTCGCGTTCTGCACCGTTGTCGCAGGGAGCGCGCGCCCATCGATCAACACCTCCGCCCCCGGTGCGAAGTCGGCGCCGAGCAGCACGACGCTGGCGGACTGCCCGAGCGGGGTCGACGGCGGCGTGATCGAGGCGAGGGTCGGTGGCGGGCCTGGCGCGCCCTCCTCCAGGATCACCCCGTCGGTGTAGGTCACCTCGCCGAACGGGCCCGACACGATCACGCTGTACGTCCCCGCCGAGAGCGACCCCGCCACGAGAAGCCCGATGGCCGTCGTGCCGTCGTCAGCGACGTCGAGGTCGGCGAGGCGGCGGGCACCGACGCGGTACGAGTACTCGTCGGAGAAGCCCGTGCCCGTGAGCTCGATCGTCACGTCCTCGTCGACCCGCTCGCCGCTCTGCGTCACCTCCGAGATCGTCGGAGGCGCGACCGCGACGTCGTCGCCGAGGTCGGCGACCGCATCTTCGACGACCTCGTCGATCGCGTCGGGGGCGACATCCACCTCTTCGGCGGCGTCCGGCGCTGCGTCGGGCGCAGCATCCGGCTCATCGACCACGTCCGGAGCGGCGTCCGGTTCGTCGACGACGTCGGGCGCGGCGTCGGGTTCATCGACAACATCGGGCTCCGCGTCGGGCTCGTCGACGACGTCCGGCGCCGTGTCTGCCTCCGTGTCGGGCTCGTCGACCACATCGGGGCCGGCATCGACCTCAGTGCCCGTCTCTCGGCCGACGTCGACCGTCGAGCCGCCGCTCGGCGTGCCGATCGTGCGAATGACCCAGTCGCCCTCGAGGAGGAGGTCCGAGCTTCGGCTCCACAGGAAGGTGTCCCCGAAGACGTTGGCGTAGATCCAGTTGTTGCCGCGCGAGATCGTGCCGTCGGTGTCGCGCGCGACGGACGGCGGACCGTCGTGCTGCATCTGCACGCCGACGCACCACGGCCCGCTGACGGTCACGCCCTCGCTGCTGAGGTCGTACTCCGAGAACGCAGACGTGGACGCGGTGAGCTCGATGTCGGGCATGTCGAAGATCACGTTCGACGGCGCGGCTCCGCTGCCGCCGGCGGCGAAGATCTTGAACGTGACCTCCCGGGTCGCGCCGCTCGCGCCCCCCCCGAACAGCAGGCGGATGGACTCGATCCGGATCGGGTAGTCGTCTGCGGGTGCCGAGAAGCAGGTCGCCGCGATCTCACCGGCGACGAACCCCGCCTGGAAGCCCGCAACGTCGCCGTCGAGAAAGCCGTCGATCTGGTACGTGACCGAGGCGTCGGCGTCGGGCACCGCAGCGAGGAGCGCGAGCGCGGCGGCGGCGGCCGGCGCGGCAGTTCTTGGAAGTCCGAACATCGCTGACCGTGGGAGGCGGGACAGGCGGGCCCAGTGTAACCCAGTCGACCGATGCGTCCAGCGCAGACGCCTGTGGGTTACCGGGGCTTCGGCCTGCCGGCGTCTGGCGACGCAACCCCGACGGCGTTGGCCACCGCACGACCGCCGCGCAGCCGGCGGCGGCGCGGGCGCGCCTCGTCGTGCCAGCGACCCGGCGCGCCGGGGGTCGGCAGCGGCGCCGAGAAAATCGCGGAGACAAAAACGGAGTCAGGCGGGACGGCCGATGTTGCGGGGCCATCCCGCCTGAAGCTCCAATCACCGTTTGCTAGTTTGCGGACGAAGTGTGCGGCTTCGCCAGCCGGTGAGTCGGTCCCGGGGGGTCCGGGTCCTTGTCTTCCCCACGGACTCCATTCGCACGATGCGTGCCAACAGAGGATCTGCGAACGCCCTGGAGATCACGAACGCGATTTCAGCCACTTACGCGAATCACCCACCCGGCCGCGCCGCCGCACTCTGTGCGAAAACTGTGCGCGAACACTGTGCGCACACTCCAGCGCAGCCCGCGCACAGGCGCGCATGTGCGCCAAAGCAGCGCCCTTCCGCACACCCACGCCACCAAAGCGGCCCCTCCACCCGCTCCCCTCAAATCCCCAAGAAAGGAAGGTGCAGGAAACTCAGTTTCCTGCCGGGGTCCGGGGCAGAGCCCCGGCGGGTCCGGGCAGAGCCCGGCGGGTCCGGGCAGAGCCCGGCGGGTCCGGTGGGCTAGCCGCGGGGCTTGGCGCCGGAGCGGGAGAGGGCGAGGTGGACGAGCCCTGGGAAGTGCATCCCGAGGAACGCGGCCGCCTTGCCGTGCGCGGTGAAGGTGTACTCGCGAGCGCGGCGGTCGATGGCGCGCACCATGACGCGGGCTGCGTCGTCGGCCTTCCACATGAGCTTTGCGGGGCGCCGGTCTTTGCGGCTCTCCTTGTATTCGCCGCGGTTGTCGACCTTGGCGATCTCGCTCTCGACGAAGCCTGGCTGGATCAGCGTGCACGAGACGCCGCGGGGGGCGAGCTCGATCGAGAGCGTCTGCGCGAGCGACCGGACGGCGTACTTCGAAGCCGAGTAGGCGCCGCTGCCGGGCACGGAGATCGTGCCGGAGACGGAGCCGACGACGACGAGTCGCCCGCGGGTCTTCTCGAGCTCGGGGACGGCGTGCCGCGCGGTCATCGCGACGCCGACGACGTTGGTGTCGAGCTGACGGCGCCACTCGTCGGCGCTCACGTCGACGACGGCGCCTGAGACACCGAAGCCGGCGTTCGCGACGGCGACGTCGAGTCGGCCGAGCTGCGCGACGACAGACGCGACGGCTGCCTGCACACTGTCCTCTTGCGTGACGTCGCAGGGCACGGCGATCGCGCGGACCCCTTCGGCCTCGCAGGCCGCGACGGCTTCGGACAGCCGGTCGGCGCGGCGCCCTGAGACGGCGACGTCTGCGCCGTTGCGGGCGAGCTCGACGGCGAGCGCGCGCCCGATTCCGCTGCCACCGCCCGTGATCCAGGCCACCTTTCCTGCGAACCGCTTCTCCACGTCTGCCTCCGTGCCGCCGAGTTGCGTGGGGACTCGCACACCCGGGCCCGGCGGGCAACCGGCTCCGCGCTCGTGCCTGATATCGCGTCAGCGACGCCGGAGCACCGCGCCCAGCATGACGGCGGCAGTGCCGGGGTGAAGGTTGACGGCGGCGATCCTCTCGACCTCCCAGCCGGCGTCGACAAGCGCGCGAACGTCTCGAGCGCCCGCGGCGGGTGCCGGGGCAAGCACGAGGACGCGGTGCCGGGCGATGGCTCCGAGCGCCTGCATCGTGGCGTCGCCGATGGGCTCACGCATGGGGTTCACGATGACGGCGTCGAACCGCTCGCCGGCCGCGTGCAGCCGCGGGGCGAGGGTCTGCACGCGACCTCCGCGCGTCTCGACCGCGTATCCCGCGGCCGCGGCCGCGCGGGCGGTGCTCTGAACGGCCTCCCAGCTCGCGTCGGCGGCGAGGACGCGCGCGCCGCGTCGCGCGAGGGCAAGCGTGAGCGTTCCGGTGCCGCACGTCGCGTCGAAGACGGAGGCTGGCGCGCCCAGCGCGTCCTCGACCCAGGCGACGAGCGCAGCGGCTCGCGGCGGGGATGGCTGGACCCAGGCTCCCGGGCCGGTGGAGAGCGAGATGTCTCCCACGGGGAGCTGCGCAGGCCAGGTGCCGCGCGCAACGGTGACTCCGGCGTCGCCACGCGACGCGACGGCGACGATCGGGTGGGCGCGTGCGCCGAGATCGGAGGCCTCTGTCGACGCCAATTCCGCGCCGAGCCGCTCGGCCGCCGCCGCGGCGTCCGCGCCGCCGAACACGACGGCGACTCCTTCAACGCCTTCGATCACCTCGACGTCATCGAGCGAGAGACGCCGCGCCCCGGAGAGCCAGCCCTCGACCCACAGGAGCGCCGCTCTGACGCGAGGCGAGCTCGCGGGGCAGTCGGCGACGCGACCGAGGGAGCCGTCGAGCCGTCGGAGCCCGAGCCCGGGGGGCTGCCCACTACCGTCGGGAGTGGCGAAGGCCGAGCCGCCGCCCCTGACATTACCCTCGGGAGTGGGGTGCACCGACGCGCCGCCCCTGACATTACCCTCGGGCGTGGGGTGCGCCGAGTCGAGGCCGCTGACATTACCCTCGGGAGTGGGGTGCGCCGAGCGGCGGCCACCGACATTACCCTCGGGAGTGGGGTGCGCCGAGCGGAGGCCACCGACATTACCCTCGGGAGTGGGGTGCGCCGAGCGGAGGCCACCGACATTACCGTCGGGAGTGGGGTGCGCCGAGCGGAGGCCGCCGACATTACCCTCGGGAGTGGGGTGCGCCGAGCGGAGGCCACCGACATTACCGTCGGTAGTGGCGCCCGCCGAGCCAGCGACGCCGACATTACCCTCGGTAGTGGAGTACGCCGCCCCGCCGACGCCGAAACTACCCTCGGTAGTGGGGTGCGCCGACGCGCCCGCGCCGAAACTACCGTCGGTAGTGTAGACCACCGCCAGCCGCGCGCGGACCCGATGGTCGCCGCGGGCCTCGCTGCCGACGAGCTCCGGCTCGGCGCCGGGAACGCCAGCCAGCCGCTCGAGCACCTCGACGACTGTCGATCGCTTCACCTCTGCCGCGGCCTCCTCGCGCAAGTGCAGCAGGTCGCAGCCGGAGCAGGTTGCGTAATGAGGGCACATTGGCGGGACACGATCCGGCGATGCCTCGATCACCTCGTCGGCGATCGGGTAGCGACGGCCTGCTCGCATCGTCCGCTTGACGGTCACCCGCTCGCCGGGCGCCGTCCGCGCGACGAGGTAGGTCTCGCCGGAGTTCTCCTCGGTGCCGAGGCAGCGGCCGCGTGCGAACCACCGGCCGATCCGCGCGACCTCGACGGGCGGCACGCCTATCCCGCTCACGCCTATCCCGCCCGAAGGGGCCAGAAGATCGGGATCGTGATCATCGCGACCGCGAAGCAGAGCAGCGACATGGGGATGCCGATCCGCGCGAAGTCACCGAACTTGTAACCGCCGGGGCCGTAGACGATCAGGTTGCACTGATACCCGACCGGCGTGATGAAGCTCATGCTCGCGGCGAGCGTGACGGCGATCGCGAAGGGTCGATGGTCCACGCCGAGCTGCGCCGCCGTCGAGAGCGCGATTGGCACGATGAGCGCGGCGGCGGCGGCGTTCGACAGCGCCTCGGTCGCAAAGACGGTCGCGACGTAGATCAACGCGAGCGCGAAGAACGGTCCCTTGCCGCCGATCATCGAGACGATGCCGTGCGCGAGCACGTCGGCGAGCCCGCTGTTCGTCACCGCGGCCGAAATCCCGAACGCAGACGCGATGATCAGCAGGACCGACAGGTCGACCGAGCGCCGGGCCTCTTCGGGCCGGATGCAGCGGAACCACACGAGCAGCACGGCCGCGACGGCGGCCGCCTTCGCGATCGGCAGGAGCTTCGCGGTCACGAGCACGACCATCGCGATCAGCACGAGCAGCGCGAAGTTCGCGAGCGCGTAGCGCGGGCGCACCGCCTCTTCGACCTGCGACACCAAGTAGAAGTGCGTCGAGTTGGCCCAGGCGCGGCGAAAGCCCGCAGACGCCTCGACCATGAGCGTGTCGCCCGGCCGCATGACGACGTCGCCGAGCTTCTGGTTCATCCGCTGGCCGTTGCGATGTATCGCGATGACGGCCGCGTCGTAGCGGCGGCGGAACCCCGCGTCGCGGAGCGTCTGTCCGACGAGTGGTGAGTTCGCCGAGATGACGACCTCGAACAGATCGACGTCGCTGGCGACCACCCGCTCCGGGGCGTCTGTCGTCGGCCGCGGATCCCCATGTGGCTCGTCGTCGGCGTCGGTCAGCGGGACGAGCCCCTGCGTCTTTCGCAGCTCGACCACGGTGTCGACGAGACCGAACAACACCAGCCGGTCGCCCTTGGCGATGCGCGTGTTTGGCGTCACGGGCACGATCCGCCGCGGTCCGCGCACGATCTCCGCAAGGTACAGGCCCGACAGGCTGCGCAGCCCTGCCTCGGCGACCGTCTTTCCGACCATCGGGTACGCGTCGGTGACAACGAGAACGACGCTGTACTCGCGGTCCGCCTCGCCGCGCATGTCATCGGGGGTCTTTCGCGCCGGGAGCAGTCGGTGCCCAAACGTCGTCAGGAAGATGAGTCCGGCGATCGTCGCGGGGACGCCGACGGGGCTGAGCTCGAACATCCCGAACGGCGGGTGTCCCGCGGCCTGGACGAGACCAGACACGGTAAGGTTCGTCGACGTGCCGATCAGGGTGCACGTGCCGCCGAGGATTGTGGCGTACGAGATCGGGATCAGGAACTTCGACGGCGCCCGCTTGTTGCGCACCGCCCAGTCCCGGATCACCGGGGTGAGCATCGCGACGAGCGGCGTGTTGTTCATGAAGCTCGAGAAGACGGCGGTCGGGATGAGGAGTCGAGGGAGGGCACGACCCGGCTCGGACGAGACTCCACCGAGCAGACGGTTGGTGAGCAACATCAGCGCGCCGGTCTCTCGCATCGCGGCCGAGACGATGAAGAGGAGGGCGATCGCGATGACCATCGAGTTGCTGAAGCCCGACAGCGCCTCGGTCGTGTCGACGACCCCGCCGGTCCACAGCGCGACGAGCGCGCCAAAGACGACGAAGTCGGGGCCGACGTACTCCTTGAACAACCCCGCGAACATCAGGATCAGTACACCCAGCGTGTACCACGCCTCGACGGTCATGGAGCGTCCTGGACCAAGCCGCGTGCGACGAGATCGTCGACGACCGCCGCCGCGACGCGGGCGTCGGGGACCAGCGGGTGCGCGAGCAGCGCCAGCAGCGCGTGACCGCGGCGGGGGTCGAGCGCCGTGTCGATGGCGAGCCGCTCGTACGACTTCACCTGGCGGATCAGCCCGAGGATCGACTCCTCGACGGCGCCACGCGGGAGCGGGGTCACGCCGTCGCGCGAGATCGCGCACGGGACCTCGACCGACGCGTCCGCCGGAAGCTCCGGGACGGCGCCAGCGTTCGTCGTGTTGACGATGTGGACCGTCGGTTCCGGCGACGTGAGGGCAGCGAGCACGTCGACGGCGAGGCGCGAGTACCACGCGCCTCCGCGCTTGCTGAGCAGCGGCGGCAGCACCGCCGGCGTCGTCGGGTCCGCGTACCCTGAGAGCAGCGCCTCCTCGAGCTCGGCCACCTCCTGCGCGCGCGTCCGCTTGGCCGCCTGCAGCTCCGCGAGCATCTCGCTCGGCAGGTAGAAGTAGCGCACGTACGACGACGGGATCATGCCGAGCGCGGCGAGGAGTCCGGGCGGATAGGCGATCTCGGGGATGTTTGCGGGACCGGGCACACCGGCCTCGACCTGGGCCAGGAGCGACGGAAGCACGTCGGCGCCGTCGACGAGCACGCGGCGGACCCAGCCGAGGTGGTTCAGGCCGACCCAGTCGAGCTCGACGGCAGACGGCTCGACGCCGAGGAGCTTGGCGAGCTCCATGTGCATCTCGATCGGGACGTTGCACAGCCCGACGGTCTTCTCGAAGCCGCGGCGCAGCAGCGCTTCGGTGACGAGGCCGGCCGGGTTCGTGAAGTTCAGGATCCACGCGTCGGGGCAGACCTCGCGTGCGCGCTCCGCGATCGCGAGCACGGCGGGGACCGTGCGGAGCGCCTTGGCGAAGCCGCCGACGCCGGTGGTCTCTTGACCGATCAGCCCGTGGCGAAGGCCGAGCATGATGTCTTCGTGGCGACCAGCCTGGCCGCCGACGCGGATCTGAATGACAACGAACGAGGCGCCGGCGAGGGCATCGTCGAGGACGTCGGTGTCGTCGATCCGCAGCCACGACGCCCCGCCCGCGTCGGCGAGGCGACGGCAGAAGGCGGCGACCGGCGCGCGCCGGTCCGGCCGCGGGTCGTGCAGCGTCACGTAGTCGATCCCGAGCTCGGCGCCGCGGGCGATGATCCCGGACAAGAGCTCGGGTGTGTATGTGCTTCCGCCGCCGATGACCGCGAGCTTCATTGTGCCTCTGTCGTTGCGGTGCGCAGCGAGTGCGCGAGCCGCTCTTGTGCGCCGAGATCGGGCCAGAGCCCGCGAGCGTCGCCGAGCTCGAACATGCGGTCGAGGGCGAGCAGGGCGGCGCCCGCGACGGGCGCCGTGGTGAGCACGTGCGGGCGCGCCGCCGGGAACGCGCGGCGGACGTCGGCGACCAGCGCGTCGCGCATCGCGGACGAGCGCCCGCGCTGAAGCACGGAGCCGCCGAGCACGAGCGCGAACGACGCGTCTGGCGCGAAGACCTGAGCGGCGAGGACGCGCGCGCTGAGCGCCAGCTCGCGGCCGGCCGCCTCGAGGATGGCGAGCGCCGGCCCGTCGCCGAGGTTTGCGGCGTCGAAGACGAGCGGGGCGAGCGCCGACGTTCCGATCGGCGCTTCGGCGTCGGCGACGAAGGCGTCGACGAGGTCGTCGAGGCGCGTCAGCGCGAACCGCTCGCGCAGGAGCTGGGTGAGGAGCGTGCGAGGCCCGCGCCCGTCGTCGCCTCGAAAGGCGGCGCGCAGCCCGTCGCGGCCGATATCCCCACCGCCGCCGTCGTCGCCGAACTCGAACGCGAGCCCGCCGATCCGTCGCGGCTTTCGGTCGGGCCCAACGGCGACGCAGTTGCTGCCGGTCCCCGAGACGACGGCGACGCCGACCCCGTCTGTGGTCCCGGCCCGCAGCGCGAGGAACGCGTCGTTGACGAGCACCCGCGCCCGCTCGGGGGCGGGGTCGACGCGTCCGACGAGGGGGTCGAGCGTGTCGAGGTCGCGCGGACGGTCCAGACCGGCCAGTCCCCAAGCGCTAGCGGTGACCCGCAGCCCGGCGCCCTCTGCGGCCGCGCGCAGCTCTGAGACGACGGCGCCGAGCGCCTCTTCGGCCGCCCGAGCCCCACAATCCTGATAGTTCGCGGGGCCGGCATCGGCCCGAGCGACGACGGCGCCATCGGGGGTGACGAGCACCCCGACCGTCTTCGTACCGCCGGCATCGACGCCGATAGCCGCAACACCCCCGCTCAAGCGCCGCCCCTACTACGCCACGCGCACCGCCCCGCCGCCGCGTCCGCGCGGCCGCGAGCGCGCGGGGATGGGGGGAGGGGGAGCATTGGGGCTCGGGGAGCGAGACCCGGCGGGTCTAGCGCGCGGGGTTTGGGGGTGCAAGGGGTGGTTGGGGTTGGTGGGGCGCGGTGAGCTAATCATTGGGGGAGGTCACCGGCGACCGACGGACCAGAGCGAGCGCTCGACTCGGGCCTCCAACTGCAGTTCGACTGCCACACTCACAGGCGGCGGACACAGGGGCGCGCTGGGAGTCGGCGGTGTGAACAACCGCCACCTACGGTGTTTGCTTTCTCGGCGTGCGCAGCAGCCGGCGAGCGCTGCGGGGTCGGCGGGGACGGACCGCCGCCCCCCAACCCCACCGCACCTACCAACTCGGCTCCACGACCCGGAACGTCTTCTGCA
>JACKDJ010000027.1 GCA_020633625.1 Myxococcales bacterium | reverse complement strand
GCACGATGTTGATGGTGCTCAGCACGTTCTGGACGCCGTGGCTATGGTGCTCGATGCCGCGCGCGTGCATCAGGAAGCTCGTCTTCGCCGTACCCCAGAGCTGAGCCGCCTGGCGTATCGACTTCTCGGCGATGCCGGTGACCTCTGCGGTCCGGCGTGGTGTCCACTCCCGGACCTGCTCGGCCACGGCTTCGAACCCCACGGTGTGCTGCGCGATGAATTCGTGATCGAGCCAGTCGTTCTCGATCATCAGGTGCAGGATTCCGCTGAACAGGGCAGTGTCGCGCCCGGGCTTGACCGGCATGAACAAGTCGCAGGTCCGCGCGATCGGCGTGATCCGGGGATCGACGACGATGACCCGGGCTCCCTGTTCGCGCGCCTGCCAGATGTAGTTCGTCGTGATCGGAGCGCACTCGGCGACGTTCGCGCCGGTGACGAAGATGACCTCAGCGCCGAGGATGTCGCTCCACGGGTTGGCGGCCCGGTCGATCCCGAACGCCTTCTTGTTGCCGGCCGCGGCGCTCACCATGCACAAGCGGCCGTTGTAGTCGATGTTGGACGTCCGCAGGCACATGTGCGCGAACTTGCCCATCAGGTAGGTCTTCTCGGTCGTGAGGCTCGCTCCCGACAGCACCGCGAATGCGTCGGACCCGTGCTCGCGCTGGATGCGCTCGATGGCGTCGGCCACCCGGCGAATTGCGTCTGCGTAGCCCAGCCGCCTAAAGCCCGACGGGGTGGCCGCGCTCTTCTCGTAGGCGTGCAGCAGACGGTCAGGGTGAGCCTGCTGCAAGTAGCGCTTCACCCCTTTCGGGCAGAGCATACCCCGGTTGAAGGGGAACTCGTACCAGGGCTCCACCCCCACGATGGAGTCGCCCTTCACCTTCAACTGCAGCCCGCATTGCTGGCCGCAGAAGCAGCAGTGCGTCTTGACGAGCCGGTCGGGCTCCACGCCCGTGTCGACTCGGATGTCGGTGGCGTAGGCGCGGAATGGCCCGAACTCCCGGATCATGTCCAGGTCCAGCGAGGGCGTCCTCGTGTCTGTCGAGCTGCTCATGGGTGGTAGTTCTCCGCATCCTCGTCGCCCAGCGGGCCTTCGCCCAGGCCACGGTTGACGTGGACGGGCATCGGGAAGCCCTCGCCGGTCGCGCCGAGCGGTGCCCCGCCGCGACTGCCGCGCCACATGAGGGCCTGCGCGTTCGCGAACGAGGCCCGACGACAGGGCGGGCAGATCCACTGGTAATGCTCGGCCTCGCTGCCCTCGATCTCGTACCGGTATCCGAGCTGCCTCTCGACCTCGATCAGGTCGAGCGCATGCGCGAGCGAGGTGAACGCGTGCCCGCAGCGTCGGCAGCGCGCGCTCTCTTCTGCTCGGCCGATCTCCTTGTACAGGCCGACTCCGAGCTGTGCTGGGCGCTGGAAGATGTGGAAGAACTTCCCGAAGGGCAGCCAGATGAAGGTAGCGATGACGGTGATCGCGTGCAGGATCGAGATGAAGGAGAAGCCGTAGCCCTTCATCCACGTGTAGCTCGCGGTGAGCATGAGGCCGGTCAGGCTCACCGCGAACAACAAGATGAGGGGCATGAAGTCCTCGGCGAACCGCTGAACCGCGCCCGCTCCCTCTTCCCTCAGCCGCCGGCGCACCGCGAGCATGACGCCCGCGATCACGAGGAACGACGCCCAGACGAGGCCATGGAAGAGGAAGAACCCGACGGCCGACTCGTGGGGAAACCGAAACGCCGGGAAACCAAAGACGACAGCTTCGTACAAGGACAGGTCGCCGGGGACCGGGCGGAAGTAGAGCCAGCCAAAGACGAGCGGGAAGGTGATGGCCACCGCGAGGATGCAACCCCACATGATCAGCATGTGGGTCAGCCCCCGCAGTCGATCGCGCCGGAAGATGAAGCGGTTCGCTATCACGTCCTGGCCGACTCTCGCCAGCCAGAAGCGGGCATTGCGAAGGCGCCAGCCACGCTTCGAGAACGCCTGCCAACCGCGCCGCCAGTACATCGCCGTGGGAGGTCTCGACAGCCACATGCTGTAGCGGTACGTCAACCCGAACGTCGCGAACAGGATCGAGAACGTGTACGCGACCAGAGCCGCGTCGAAGTGCGCGAGGTTGCGTGAGCCGAGGAGGATCATGCCACCCAGGACCGCTGTCGCTACGGCCCCTCTCGTCGTCGCTTTGACCACCTCTGGTTTCATCGGGACCGACACCTCTCGTTCAACTCCATGGCAGCATCGGCGCGGACCCGTGCAGGGGCTCCGGCGCGACTGCTGGCACCTTCGCCGATGGAGACCGGAACCTCAAGGGGGGGCGACGTGCAACCGGGCAGGGCCGCGCCGTCTGCGGTCCGCCGGAGCGAGGAGCCCGACCTGAGGCTGTCATCGGCCTCGCCGGCGTACTCCGTCCACCATCCTTCGCCAAACAGCTCGAGCGGGTGCATCGTGCGTTCCTTGCTGCACGCCATGTCCGTCGCCGGGCAGTACCGATCACATCCCCAGCAGACGCGCTCAGGATGTCCGGGCTGGAGTGGGTGTCTCACGAGGTGGCGCCTCCCGTTGCGCCCGTCGTCGCGGACGCACGCAAGCGCCGAGCCGACGCCAGGGCGCTCTCAGCCGTACGATGCACCTTCGGCCCGTCGTAGTAGGGTGTCACCTTGACCGCAGGGAAGGCAGCGGCGCGCTGAGCGAGAACGGCGATCTCGTCGTCGCTCAGCAGACGCTCGCACTCATCGTACACGCCGCCGCAGCCCTCCTCCTTCGCGTCGTGAACAAACAACAACGCCTCAATCTCGCGGCACAAGGCTCGATCGGGAGTCCCCACGAGCAGGGAGGTGATCGCGGCGTGATCGATGCGCAGATCACGCGCCCGCTCGAGCGGGCTCCCTCCGCGGGCCCCGCGCGCCGCCGGCAGGAGCAGCTTCTCCTCGATGCCGATGTGGCGCAGCAGTCCACGACGGAAGTCGGCGAACGCCGCCAGATCGAGCTCCGTAGCCGCCGTCGCGCGGTGGAGCAGCCGGCGCAGGCGCTCGTGATCGGCGTGCAGGTAGGCCGCGATGGTTCGCTCGTTCACCATGGGGTGCCCCGAACCAGCATGACGCCGGCAGCGACCAGCAAGAGCGCCAGGAGGACGTTGAATCGGCCGAGCAGGGCCGCTCGACGGCGTTCGGCCCGAGCCTGCGGCGAGCTCGGATCGTCGGCGATTGCTCTGGTTGCGCGGGGGCCGACGACAAAGTCGTGAGCGGCGCTGACCAGGAGCACGAGAAGGAACGCGCTCAGCTTGACGATGACCATCTTGCCGAAAGGAGACTGCAGCCACTCGGCACGCGTGAAATCCGACAGCCGGACGCCGCGAGCCCACAAGTTGAACGTGCCGGTGATCGCCAGAATGACGAAGCATGCCCACCCGACGTTGCGAAAGCGCTCACCGGTTTCACGCAGGAAGACGGCCGCATCCGAGCTTCCACCTCGCCGCAGCCACGGCACAATCACCAGGACGAGGAACAGCATGCCTCCGATCCACACCGTGGCGGCGAGGATGTGGAGCCAGACCGAGAACACGTACAGCGCGTGCATCGCTACGCCCGCCGTCTCGACTCGAGTCTGCCGTCCAGGTGCTCCTTGAGTGCGACAGCGTTGTTGTGCTCGATGTCCCTGGCCGCGAACACCAGCGTCACGGTGCCTCGGGCGCAGAGCTCGATGAGCTCGGCGAGGCGATCCTCGTGCTGCTCCAGCTCACGAAGATACTCCCGCTTGAACGACGACCACTTCGACGGATCGTGGCTGAATCGGCCGCGCAGCTCGGTGCTGGGAGCCACGTCCTTGAGCCATGCGTGGAGGCTCGCCGCCTCCTTGGAGACTCCTCGCGGCCAGATCCGGTCGACCAACACTCGGTAGCCGTCCGAGCGAGCCGGGGCCTCGTAGATCCGCTTCAGCTTGACTGGGCTACTCGTGTGGTGGGTCATGGGCATGGTCCTCGGAGAGCACATCGAGCGCGATCAGCGAGTGTGCGAAGGCCCCTCCGGCGCGCATCTCCGCGGCGACCCAGATCGCCTCCATGATCTCCTCGGACGTCGCTCCGTCGCGCGTGGCAGCCTTCGTATGGCCGCGGATGCAGTAAGGGCACTGGGTCACATGGGCGACGGCAACCGCGATGAGCTGCTTGTGCTTGCGGGAGAGCGCGCCCTCTCGAAACACCGCCTTGCCGAATTCGCTGAACGCCTCTGCGGCTTCTGGGGCGAGCTCCCTGCGTCGCTTCGCGTATTGGGCCGTTGTCTTTGGGAAGATGTCGTCGTTCATGATTGTGTCGTCCGGCAGATTGAGGTCGCGGCAGGGCGTCGATCTTCGCAGGCGTCTGCCACGAGGAGGAGCGTCGCGTCGCCCACCCGCCCCTGGATGAACCCAAAGAGCACGCGTTCCTCGAACCGAACGTGGTCTCGGAGAAGGGTGCCGAACCGGTCGAGCCGGGTCGAGACATCTTGTTGGTCCTCGACGACAAGCCGCCGAAGCTCAGCATGTTCGTTCCGGGTTCGCGCCGCCAGGTCGGCGCCGCCATGTTGCTCGACGGCGGGCAGCAAGAGCCTCTCCTCGATGGCGAAGTGAGGAGCCAACTCGCCGTGGAAGCGGTGCACGACTTCGTTCCAGACGCGAGGCGCGGCCGTACCATCACCGGCCGCGGCCCGCGTCGCCCGGCGTGCGAGGACCAGCGCCTGGTGGTGGTCGTCGCTGAGGTCTCTAAGCCTGCGATCGCGGTTCATCCGTTTGAGCCCTCGCCAACGCGCCCTGTCCGGTTCGCTGGCGGGCCGAGGGTTAGCAGGAATGTGCTGTCCAACACGGCGTGCACGTCATGCCGAAGGCCGGCACCGAGCACGAGGACATGGCCAACCGACAGCTCCACGGCTCGGTCGGGCAGTTGCAAGCGAATCTGGCCCGACACGGTCTGCACTGATGCCGTGACGTTGGCGTGATGCTCGGAGATCGTGTCGCCGGCCTTGAGCACCACGACGACGATGCGGAGGTCGGGCGTGTGGACGAGCGTCCGCGCGGTATGGCCCTCACGAGCGTATGCGCCCTCGGCCCTTAGCTCCTCGGCGATTCTCTGGAGATCAAAAGCGACGCCATGCTCTGGCGAAGTTAACATGCTCATGCGCTCTCACTCCGTGTTCCGGTCCCCGTGGCAACGGCATGGGGGCCGTTCTGACGACGGCGCTGGCGCAGCTCTTCCATCACCTGCGTCTGCGTCTCGCGGGAAAGCATGTCTCGCACGGCTGGAAAGAGAATGGCCTCTTCAAGTGCAAGGTGTTGTTCGAGATCGACCTCCAGGTCCGCAGCCACTCCCGCCAGCGCGCGCCTGCTGTCCTGGTCGCTGGGATCTCTGCCGACCTCGGCCACCACACCGAGCAGCGCCTCGATCTTCGGGGCGTGGCCCTGGTGCTGGTCCTCCATCTTGTCGAGGGCCCGGTCCACCTCTGACGACAGTCCACGCAGGCGCGGTGCGATGCTCTCCTCCTCGTCAGCGACGTGGAGTGGGAGCGCGGCCGTGAAGTATCGCTCGACATCGGCGCACGCCCGGCTGATCTGATCTGCTGGTACGTCGTGACGAGTCGCGGCCTCGCGCGCGAGCGCCACGAAGCGGCGGATCCGGTCGTGGCACTCCGAGAGGAGATCCACCAGATCTTGCTCGCCGGGGTTACGGCGATTGCCCAGGACGGTCAGCATTGCGCACACCGTTGCGTCCTCGGTGCGGTTCCCCCTTCGTTCTCCCAACGGTCGAGGGCCATTGCATCGCCCTGTTCGGTCGCGTCGACCGGGACGTGCCGAGGTTCACCGACCGGGACGTGCGGAGGTTCACCGAACGCGATCTGTCGGGAGCGGCCCCCTCGGGTAGCCTCCAGGTCGGCCCACGCCCTCTCCAAAGATGCCAAAGCCGATGGTTCGAGAAGTGGCGCGAGGACTTCAGGCGGGCATTCGTACGGGGAGCCCGGGCATCCTTCTGCGAGCATGCGCTGGCTTTCGGCGATGACGTCAGCCCCAATAGCAAAGTCACCGCAGTGGCCACAGTGAACGTCCACCAGGATGTGCTTCAGGATGTCGGTCATGGTGCTCTCCTCACATGTCTGCACATGTCTGTCGTCCTCGCTGGTCGTCCCCTGAACTCATCCGGCTGCGGGTCCCACACGGGTGCGCCGAGTGCGGCGTCAGGGGTTGAGCCCGCGCGGGAAGAGGACGTTGTTCTCCAGGTGGATGTGCTCCATCAGGTCCGCCTCCAGTTGCCCGAGCGCGGCGTACAGCGCGCGCCAGGTGCCGCAGGCATCCGCTGGCGCTTCGAGATCCGACGTGAGCTCCCGGATCCGCCGAAGGCTCACGCCGTGGTCCTCATGCTCCTGCATCATGACGCGGATCGGCATGTGCATCGCCTGCCCGTGGCTGCCCGAGCGCAGAGCGGGGAAGAGGACCTGCTCCTCCTTGCCCATGTGCTCTTCGAGTTCGGAACGGGCCCGAGCGAGGTGCTCGGCGAGACCGTGCGGGCAACTCGGCTTGTCGCGGTGGACGCGTTCGACCTTCCTCGCGGCGTCGATCAGCGCCGGGAGGTCGTGCCGCAGGGGCTCGTGGTAGCGACCCAGAATGTGATCGACCAACTCCGGAATGGGCCGGATATCCCAGTGCGGCTGCTCCTGGTCCTCGTCGGCGTCGTGGGCCTCTATCTCGGCGACGATGGCGGCGGGGTCGAGCCCCGCGCTACGACATGCGTCGGAAAGGGTGTCCCGGCCGCGGCAGCAGAAGTCCAGCCGGTGGCGCAGGAACACGGCAGTCGCCGAGGGGTAGCGGGTGGCCAGGGAGCCGAGGGTGTCGTTCGTGTTGATCATGCAGCATCCTCCGTTCGGTCCGTTGAACAGCAAGAGCCGGGCCATATTAGAAACATGTTCATTGACGATAGCTTGCGGGCGTAGTTATTTAGCGCATAACACCCCGGTGGGTATTGAGGTGATAACTATGGTTATGATATGGATAACGACATGAAGCGGCAGGATGCACTCCTATCGATTGCCGTCGACCTGACCGCGTCCCTGGCGTCCCCCCATCGCCTCTCTAGGCTGCTGGATGCCCTGCGCCGGGCCATTCCGTGCGACGCCGCGGCGGTGTTGCGGCTGGACGGTGACGAGCTCATCCCTGTCGCGACCCACGGTCTGGCACCGGAGGTTCTCGGGCTGCCCTTTCCCAGACGAGAGCATCCCCGCTTGGATGTCGCGGTGGCTCAGGCCGAGCCAGTGATCTTCCCAGCCGACAGCGCCCTTCCGGATCCGTACGACGGTCACCTTTCGGCGACGCCTGACGGTCGTTGCACGGTGCACTCCTGCCTGGGGTGCCCGCTCCTCGAGGGGGGATCGGTCGTCGGGCTGCTGACGGCGGACGCCGTGGAGCCGGGTGCCTTCGACAACCTCGACATGGAGTTCCTGCGGATGCTCGGAGCCCTCGCTGGTGCCGCTTTGCGGACGGGGAGGCTCATCGAGGCCTTGGAACGAGCCGCGGACCGGCACCAGCAGGTTGCCCGCGACCTCCAGAGGGACGCGAGCACTCGTGGCGGCAGCCAGATCCTCGGCACGAGTGCTCCCATCCGACGCGTGCTCGAGGACGTGTCCGTGGTCGCCCGGTCCGATTTCGCCGTTCTGATCACCGGCGAGACCGGCGTCGGCAAAGAGCTCGTGGCCAGAGCGCTGCATCAAGCTTCCGACCGTCGAGATGAACCGCTCATCTACGTCAACTGCGCCGCTCTCCCGGAGGCCATCGTCGAGAGCGAGCTCTTCGGCCATGTCCGCGGCGCCTTCACCGGGGCGAGCGCCGATCGCTCGGGGAAGTTCGAGCTGGCGGACAAGGGCACGCTGTTCCTCGACGAGGTCGGCGAGCTGCCGTTGTCGGTGCAGCCGAAGCTGCTTCGCGTCCTCCAGGAGGGAGAAATTCAGCGTGTGGGGTCCGACGCGGCGCTTCGCGTGGACGCCCGCATCGTAGCCGCAACGAACCGGGATCTGCAACGCGAGGTCGACGCGGGGAAGTTCCGCGCCGACCTCTTCCACCGACTGAACATGTACCCGATCTGCGTCCCGCCGCTGCGCGACCGGCGCACCGACATTCCGCTGCTCGCGGGCCACTTTCTCGACCTGTACCGGCGAAAGCTGGGCCTTGCTCCGGTTCGGCTCACCAGCGAGGCACGGGCAGCCCTTGTCGCCGCGCGCTGGCCTGGCAACGTACGTGAGCTCGACCACCTCCTGGGCCGCGCCGTCCTGCGAGCGAGCGCCGGTGACACGGCCGGGAGCCCCATCCTCATCGAGGTGGAGCACCTACAGGTCGACCAGACGGTGGTGACGACGCCGAGCGCGGGTGACGACCAAGCCGGAGAGGCGGCCGTCGAGTTCCGTGGAAGACCGCTCAGCGAGGCTGTGGAGGAGTTCAAGCGGACGATGATCCGAAGCGCGGTCGCCGAGCACAGCGGCAACTGGGCGGCCGCCGCGCGCTCGTTGGGCATGGCGCGAGGCAACCTGCATCACATGGCACGACGGCTCGGGCTGCGGGACGGCGAGTAGCGCAACACTGAAGTCTCGTCGACCGGCAGCCGCCTCCCACGACAAACTGGGGATCCCATTCGCGCCCTTCGAAGCGCGCTACCTTCGCAACCCATCGTTGTGTCTACGTTTCCACGCTGAGACCACGTTGAAGGTCATGCGCCAGGATTGCTCAGCCGAGTTCGTGGAAACTTTTCCGCAGTTCGTACGCGGGGGGATCCCACCCGCCACGGTTCTCTGCGATCGTGGCGTGGCACGAACGCGAAACGGCGCCGATGCGGGCTAGCTGACGACGCCGTTTCAGTGACCAACCGGTCGAGGAGGATCATGGCAAAGCGTCTCATGCGTCGTCAAGCGGCGACGTCGAAAGGTCTGGTGAGGCGGCTGAGAGAGGTGCCGCTCTCGATGCTGCGGGACGAACGGTGTCGAGCGAAGTACCAGCTCGAGGGCGTCGTTCGCCTCGGCATCCTGACGCTCGCGAGCGGCGGGAACTCGCAGCGGGAGTTCGAGGCACGCAGCGAGCAGCTGGTCGACCGCGCGACGTCGACGATGCTGGGCTTTGGGGGCGAGCGGATCGCGGACAACACCTTCGGCGCGCTGCTACCGCGAGTCGACGCAGGGCAGCTGCGTGACGCGCTGCACGCCATGGTGAAGGCCGAGCACCGACGCGGCACATTCGGGGGCACGCTCCACGACCGCCGGGTCGTCGCGCTCGATGGGAAGGTCCTGGCGCCGGTACGACTGCGATCCTTGGTCAGCGCGGCGCGCGGTGCGCTTCGCGCGGTCAACGACCCGCGCAGCACGGAGGCGTCGTGGGCTCCGGACGTCGACGAGCTGCGGCGCGTGCTGAAAGCGGCCGGGATGGAGTACGTCCAGCTCGTCTCGCCCTCGAAGGGGCCCGTGTATGGCCTGATCCGGATGCACCGATGGACGCTCGTCTCGAGCGGTGCCGCGGTGGGAATCGACGAGCGTCCCCTCGACGGGACGGCGAACGAGGTCGGGTCTGCCGTGGAGAGCTTCGACCAGCTGATCAGCGCCTACGGGCGCACAGGCCTGTTCAACACGGTGACGGCGGATGCCGGGAACACCTCGCTGGCGCTGGCCAAGCGAATCGCCGAACGCAACATGGCCTACTTCCTCTGCATCAAGACCCCGCAGGGCGAGATCTTCCGCGAGGCGAAGCGCCTCCTCCAAGGGCGCGCGTCGCCGGACTACTCCGTCTCCGAGGACAACCGGGGAAAGGACATCACCTATCGTGTGTACACCGCCCCCCTAGACGGGGACTGGCACGGCTGGGTCTGGGCGGTATCATCAAAACGGACAGATGGCCTATGGTGGACGGCAACGCCCCCGGAGCCTGACATGACCGACACGACCACACCCTCCCGCGCCCGCCGGAAGTACACGCCCGAGTTCAAGGCCGACGCAGTTCGGCTCGCGACGGGCGGGACAACCACCATCGCCCAGACGGCCCGCGATCTCGGCATCGGCGACAATCTCCTTCGGACCTGGATCAGCGCGGCCCGCGAGCCTCAGCAGGGTCTGACAGCCGACGAGCGAACGGAGCTGGCCACTCTCCGGCGCGAGGTCCGTCGGCTGAAGGAGGAGCGCGAAATCCTAAAAAAAGCGGCGGCCTTCTTCGCGAAGGAGCAACGGTAGTGGAGCGCTACCGCTTCATCCTCGCGGAGGAGGCCAACTTCTCGCTCTCGAGCCTCACGCGTGTCCTGCGTGTCAGCCGGTCGGGCTACTACGCGTGGCGCGGCAGGCGGCCCGCCGCGGGCGTCAGCGACCGGGACGCTTTCGACGCCCACGTCGAGTCCGTGTTCCGTGCCAGTCGCGAGCGCTACGGCAGCCGGCGGGTTCAGCGCGAGCTGCTCGACGCTGGCGCGAAGTGCAGCCGGACGCGCGTCGTCTGTGCGATGCGGCGCCGGGAGCTCATCCCCCGCGCCCGCAAGCGCTTCAAGGCCACCACGGACTCGCGGCACACCCTGAAGGTCGCCCCGAATCTTCTTGACCGCGCGTTCCAGGTGGCCGGACCGAACCAAGCGTGGGTAGGCGACATCACGTACATCTGGACTCGGCAAGGATGGCTCTACCTCGCCGTTCTCCTCGATCTCCACTCCCGTCGCGTCGTGGGCTGGGCCACTTCGGCCCTGATCGACCGCCACCTGGTTCTCGCTGCCCTTCGGATGGCACTCGGTACCCGGCGCCCGCCGCCAGGCCTGCTCCACCACACCGACCGCGGGAGCCAGTACGCGAGCGGCGATTATCAGGATGCGCTCACCCGTGCGGGCCTCGTGTGCAGCATGAGCCGCAAGGGGAACTGCTGGGACAACGCTCCCGCCGAGAGCTTCTTCGCCTCCCTCAAGGTCGAGGAGATCGCCCATCGCGACTTCGACACACGAGACCAAGCACGGCTCGCAATCCTCGAGTACCTCCGCTGGTACAACGCCCATCGCCGTCACTCCACACTCGGCAACCTCTCGCCCGCTCGCTTCGAAGCCCTCACATCACCTGCCCAAGTCGCCGCGTGACCCATCCTCCACTGTCCGAATCTCTTGAGCCACCCCAGGCTGGGGGAGGCGCGGTGAAAGGGACATGCCCCAGGGCGAATTCTTCAGCGGCCGTAGACCTGCGCGCCACCGAGCTCGGTGCCGACGCGGAGTCGATCGAGGTAGCTCCGGTACACGAACGAGCGGTCGCGCTTCTTGCCGGTCGTCTCAGTGAGAACGTCCGCGGCCACGAGCAGCTCGATCGCCCGCCCCGCGGTGGGTTTGGTGGTCTCAACGAGCTTCATCACCGATGCGACGGTCACGACGGGGTGGCGCGGCAGCAGCTCGAAGAGTCGCAGCGCAACGACGGACATCCCTTCGTGCGCGAGCACGCGCGCTCGGTCTGTGGCGACGAGCGCAAACAGCTCCCGCGCCGAGGCGACGGCCTCGTCGGCGATCGTCGCGATGCCGTCGAGGAAGAAGTCGAGCCAGCCCTCCCAGTCGCCGTCGACGCGGACGGCGTTGAGCCGACGGTAGTACTCCTCGCGATGCCGCTTGAAAAAGAGGCTGAGGTAGAGGAGCGGCTTGGTCAGCAGCTTCCAGTGCTCCAGGAGCAGCGGCACGAGCAGGCGCCCGATGCGGCCGTTGCCATCGAGGTACGGGTGGACGGTCTCGAACTGCACGTGCAGCAGCCCCGCGCGCACGAGCAGCGGCAGCGCGTCGTCTGCGTGCAGGTACTTCTCGAACGCGCCGAGCACCTCGCCGAGTACGTGCGGAGGGGGCGGCACGTACGCGGCGTTGCCGGGCCGGCTTCCACCGATCCAGTTCTGACTGCGACGCACCTCGCCCGGCAGCTTGTCGGCGCCGCGGACACCACGCATAAGTCGCGAGTGCGTCTCGCTCAACAGGCGTATCGAGAGCGGCAGGCCCTTCGGGTCACCGAGCTGCGCGCGCGCGTAGGCGAGCGCGTCGAGATAGTTGCACACCTCCTCGACGTCGGCGTTGGGCGCAGCGCTCTGCTCGGCGCCGTCCTGGGCCTCGAACGTGAGCAGGTCGACGAGGGTCGCCTGTGTTCCCTCGATCTGTGACGAGAGCACGGCCTCCTTACGGACGAACGCGTAGATGAACCAGTCGAGCGAGGGGACCATCTCTCCGGCCAACTCGAGGCGAACGAGCGCCTGCTCGGCGCCACGAAGGCGTTCGGCCAGGGCGGCGCCGACGACGATGGGCGGCTCCGCGGGCGGCAGCGCGTGCGGGATGAAGGCCGTGACCTCCTCCCCACTCACGATGGTCCGCTCGTATCGTCCGGTGGCTCGCTTCGGCATGTCGGCTCCGCTGGGAACGCCCGCTCGATCAGGAGCCCGGGCTGGGCAAGCCGGTGTTACAACGGCGTGGTGTTAGTAACGAACCCTTTACCAGCGTCCATCACTAGTCAAGCCTGCGTTACTAGCGCTGCTGAAGCCCGCCCGCCGCGGAAGGCGCCGTGCCGGGGCCTACGCTCCGTTTGCTGCCAGCATTAGCGGCGTAAATTCAACATCTTGCGTACAATCAACGCCCTCCCAAAGGCAGTCGGACTTTGAGCCATTTCTCTCTCGTCGCCACCAAGCCGCGAGGGTCGGTAAACAGAAGCCCCCAAGGAGCGATCCGAAGGGGCTTCGCCGTTTCGCCCCAGAACTCCGGGCGTTTTGCGCGCTGCGGCGCGATGGACTCCGTGGCCACGTCGCCGAAGTAGCCTATCTTCGACGACCCGTGGTCTCCCGTCCATTGGCACAGAGGCCTACTCGCACCGCTCGACGGCGCCCCAGATCACCCGCCGCTCCGCTGGAAGCCACATCCGCACGCCGGCCTCGAAGCGGGACGCCGACGTGCACGGGACCACGACGCCGGCGCCGAGCAGGTCGCGGACGCGGTAGCTGTCGCAGGCTGCCAGTCCCACACCGATGCGGGCGTCCGATGGGATCGCGACCGTGATCGCGGCGTCGGACCAGTAGAGGTTGTTTAGCACGATCGCCACACGGCCGGCGTCGTCCCAGCGCAGGGTGGCGACCACGCCGTCGTAGGGCGCCGATGTGCCGGGGGCCCGCAGCGCTCGTGATCCGGACCCGCGCAGCGCCCCGCCGGCCTCTGCTCGTCGAACCTCGATCTCGGCTCGGTAGGCGGCGATGAGCGCGCGGGCGTCGTCGCGGTGCTGCGGCGTCCCCACGAAGCGCGCGGGGAGATAGTGGGAGCGACGGAACGCGAGGCGTGCCGACTCGCCAAACTCCTGCCCCATGAGCAGCATCGGCACGGACCGGGTGGCGGCACCGGCCGACCAGAATCCTAGCCCAGTCCATGCGTCGAGCCCGGTGTCGGTCACCAGGCGCAGCTCGTCGTGGGTCTCGAGCGCCGTCAGCACGCGGGCGTCGTCGCCAAATCTGCGCGTCCGAGACACCGCGGCTTCGACCTCGGCCGCGCCGCGTGGGCGCCCGCGCGCGAGCATCTCGAACAGGTATCCCTCGGTGACGATGTCGGAAGGACCCGACATCTCGTCGGGCCGGTCAAACTCCTCTGCGAGCCAGATCGGCGCCCGCTGTCCGCGCAGCGCGGCGTAGTACGCGACCTTGCTCGTGACGTATCGCCACGTCTCGGCCGACATCCCCGAGAGTGCGTCCGTCGCGTGGTCCAGCCGAAATCCGTCGACGCCGCGGGCGACCCAGAAGTTGAGGGCGCGAAACACGAGATCCCGTGTCCTTGCCGCCTCTCGGTCGTGGCCTTCCCCCACGCGGTGGTACAAGAAGTCGACGTCGCGCCAGCCGTACGCCGACGTCAGCGCGCCCACGACGGTGGCCGGCCGCGCGTCGCCCGCGACGTAGTGAGCTGGGAGCGTCGCGGCGAGCAGCGGCGGACCGTCGCAGTTGAAGCGCTCGCGCTCGTCATCGAACGCGACACGCCAGAGCGCGAAGGCCGAGGGCAGCACTGCGGCGGAGAGGCCCGGGCAGCGCGCCGTCAGGCCTTCGAGGTCGCGCGCCGCGTCGGGATCGGCGCTTGCCACGGCCTGGACCGCTTCCTCTGTATCGATCACGACAGGGTTCAACAGCGCAGGATCGAACGTCGCTTCGAAGTCCCACGCCGCACCGAGCGCTTCGTCGCCGAGCGCGCGTGTGGGGCGCGCGGCGGCCGTGTCGAAGTAGCGGTAGCCGTGGCCGAAGTGGTTGAACGCGACGTCGAGGAACACCCCGAGCCCGAGCTCGTGTGCGCGGTCGAGCACCGCGTCGATCGCGTCGAAGCGCCGACAGGCGGTGTCGCCGCTGGCGACGCAGTCCGCGTCGATGTTTGGGTCGATGTGGAAGTAGTCGGTCGACGCGTAGGGCGAGCCGAGGTTGTCGCATGGATCGGGGAGGCGCACCGTGTCGTTGTTTGGAAACACGGGCATTAGCCAGACGGCGTTGGCTCCGACCGACTCCGCGACATACCGCAGGCTGATCGCGACCTCGAAGTCGTCGGAGTCTGTCAGCAGGTCCTGGAGCGTGCCGCCGCGGATGCGCGTGTACTCATTCGGCGCCGCACAGACGCTGTCCGTCGCCCGGTAGCCGCCGAATGGACCGACCTGCGCGGCGCAGCGTGCGCGCTGGTCGTCGCTCCCGATGTCTGGGTCGCAGGCGTTCGCGGAGCGGACCTGCAGCTCGTAGAGCACCAGTCCGTCGGCGCGGTTTTCCGGTCGCGCGGTCGCGATGAGCGCGCCGAGCCCGGGCTCGGCGCTGCACGCGTCTGGGCGGACCCCGACGTCGGCAGCTCCAACGTCTCCCTCGTCCGTGGCAGCCGGGCCGCAGCTTGGCGTCAGGCTCCCCGCTAGGGCCAGGGGTAGCAGCTTACGCCGAAGGCCTCTCGCGCGTTGTTCGTCTCGTCGCACTCGTTGATTCGCTCGTCCGGATCGACCGTGGCGAGGACATCGTAGGGAGGTTCGGGCGGTGAGTCGATCACGAGGTGCGCCTCGATCGTCTCCTCGTCGCCGGGGAACAGTCGGCGCGAGGTCGTGAGCGTGCCGAGGCGGCGAGTCTCTGCGCCTGCGACGAGGGTGACCTCGACGGCGGCACCGGCCGGCACGCTCAGGGCGCCCTGGTTCTCGACGGTGACGACGACGTCGACCGCGGCGATCGGGCAGGCGTCGGCTGCTGCGTCGAGCGCCAGCACGACGAGGTCGGGCGCGTCGAAGATGCCGGCCGGCTGCGTGTTCTGCCGCCAGTGGTTCATGCGGGGGTTGAGCCAGTTCGTCTCGGGCACGCGGGGGATGGTGCCGTCCTCGCGGATGTTGGTGACGGAGTACCCGTGCTGGTTCCAGACGCGCCGCGTCCGCACCCAGTTGTCGGCCGCATCGTCCCAGATCTCCACGCCGGGCGTCCCGCCGTTGCTCCCATTCTCCGGGATCACGATCTCGGCGTTCCCGTCGTTGTCGACGTCGGCGATGACCGGCATCTCGATCCGCGTGTGCGAGCCGTGTGTTTGGTCGTCGAAGAGGATGGCGCCGGTGCGGCCGTCGAAGATGCGGAAGGAGACCTCGTCGGCGTAGATGACCTCGGCGCGACCGTCGCCCTCGAAGTCGAACACGCTCGACCCGGTGGCGCGGCTGGAGCAGTCTTGATTCGGGACCTTCCAGCGGATGTTTCGTCGGTCGCAGCCATTTGCGGCCCAGTCGTCGCCGCAGTCGCCGGGGTCTAGGACGACGTAGAAATCTGCCGACGCGGTGCCGATCTCGGGCTCGCCGTCGCCGTCGAAGTCGGCGACCGTCGGCGGCCCGGATTCGTTGTTCCCGCAGTCGTCGACCGGGATCTGTGCCTGCCACAGGAGGGTGCCGTCGTGGTTCCAGATGAACACCTCTCCGCGCCGCACGGCGACGATCTCCGCCTGCGGGTCGGCGTCGAAGTTCGCGAGCGCGTCGAACCCATCACAGGGGAGGGAGCCGCCGCAGGCCGAGTTCGAGGTCGTGTACGAGTACGTCCACAGCACGGTGCCGTCGTGCGCATACAGCGTGTTTCCGGCCGCCACCTCCTGGAACCCGTCCAGGTTGACGTCGCCGACCGCCGAGGTTGGTCCAAGGAACGCGTTGTTGCCGATGCCGCCGCGGCCGCCCGACGTGACGTTTCCGTCCCACTCGAGTGCGCCGGTGACCCCATCGAGGACGACGTTCCCGATCACGACCTCGGGCGTGCCGTCGGCGTCCAGATCCGCCAGCGAGATGGTCGCTCCGCCCCGCGTGTGCGACGACGACGGGTACGACGTGTTCTGCCAGGCGACCTCCCACGAAGAGGCGTCATCCGAGGTGCGGCGAAACGCGACGGTCCCGCGCGGGCTGCCGCTGATACGCGTGACGGCAACAATCTCTGGCACGCCGTCGCCGTCGAGATCGCCGGCTGCGATGCCGGTGTCGTTGTTCAGCTCCGGCGAGTTGATCGATCCGCGCGTGTTTGCGGTCCCGTCCGCATTGCACACGCCGGAGATGATCCGCAGCGTCGCGGCGACGTTGCAGCACCCGCGCTCGAGCTCGTAGGTCAGGAAGACCACCTCCGGATCGTCCTCGGCGTCGGTGTCGCCGTCTCCGTCGTCGTCGGTCAGGTTGATCACGATGGGAGTCGCCACGACGTCGTCGCGCGCGGGGTCGGTCGAAAGCCCGGCCGGCGTCCAGCGGCACCCGATCGTAGGCGAGAAGACGCCGACCGGTGGGATGAACTCGCACGGGGGAACCAGCGCCCGCGGCAAGCAGAGCCCGAGCTCGGGCTCGCAGATCTCGTCGAGGCCGCAGTCCTCGGTGAAGCGGCACGGCTCCCCGGGAGCGGCGCACGTGCCGGCGTAGCAGATGTCGCCGATGTCGCAGCAGAACTCGGGGGCCGTCCCGCAACGCTCGGCTCCGACGCTGCAGCTCGCGCGGCAGCGTCCCGCCTCGCACACGAGGCTGTCGTCGCAGCACGCGTCCAAACACGCCGCCGCCGGCGACTCGTCTACCGCGTCGTCACAGTCCTCGTCGCGGCCGTCGCACGTCTCGACGCCCTCGGGCGAAACATTCGGGTCGTCGTCATCGCAGTCGCTTGCGTCGTCGACCCACCCGACTGGCGCCAGACAGGCGTCGCGTGGCAGCGAGCCGCGCTCCCCGTACCCGTCGCCGTCGACGTCGCGCCACCAGCTCCGCGGCCGAAGGCTGGCGCCCACGCAGGACACCGCGTCGTCTCCGTCGCACGTCCAGCGCCCGTCGGCGCAGGTCCCGCACGGAGTTCCGGGCGCGCTCGCGAGCGTCGCGCAGCCTCCACAGGCGTTTCCTGGAGCGCCGTCGCACTCCGGTTCTATCAGGTCCCCGGTGGTGTCCCCGGCATCGTCGCTAACGTCGTCGGCGTCATCACCCGGCGTGTCGGATTCTGCGTCACCGTCTGCGCCGTCGTCCGCGGCGTCGCCGACTTCGGGGTCGGCATCCGCGCCCGTCGTGTCGCCGTCCGGCGCGATGACCGCGTCTTCGGTTGCGTCGTCGGAGTCGGAGTCAGCGTCAGCGCGCCCGTCGTGGTCATCGCCGCCGTCTGCAGCATCGAACTCCACGTCGCCGGCGTCGAACGCCGTCCCGTCGTCGGCGTCGCCGGCGTCGGCCGTGGCGTCGCCGGCGGCGTCGCTGGCGGCATCGAAGTCACCGCTCTCGGCGTCGCAGTCCTGGTCGGCGCAGCGCCCGCCTGCGCTGGATGGCGCGGAGCAGCCGCCCAGCGGAGCGATCGCGACGAGCGCGATGGCCAACATCGAGGCGAGGTGAGGGAGCAGCGGGTGCGGGACCGTTCGGCGCATCTGACCGCCTGGGCGAGTCGTCAACGGGAACGTACCACCTTCCCTTCGCGAGCGAGAACTGTTCGTCCGCTGTAGGTCTGCCGGCGGCGCGACGTCAGGGGAGCAGCTCGACGTGGACCCCATCGTGCGACGGGGGCTCGGTGGCCGCGCCGAACAGCCACGCGACGAGGTCGCGCATGAACGCGAACAGCGGCACGTCTCGCGCGATGCGGTCGCGTAGCGCCTCGCGCCGCTGCTTGAACCCGGCGTGGCTCTCGCGGGTCAGGTGCTCGCGCTCGGAGTAGTAATTGTCTAGCGGCTGGAGCTGCAGCTCGAACATAGCGTCCCACCACGTCAGCACGGACTTCAGCGCGGCCCAGCCGCTCTGCTTCCCGTAGCCCTCGAGGTAGTCCTTGACCTCGAAGAACTCGATGGCGCGCGTGCCGGGGAGGTCTGGCACCGAGAAGCGAGCGAGGGCGTCTTCGCTGAACGGGGTCGAGGCGAGGGCATCGTGCAGCCGTCGCGCGGCGTCGGCGTCGGCGACGACGAGCTTCACGCCGAAGACGTCCTTGATAAAGCGGCTGTGCTGGCTGAGCTCCTTGTCGCGCTGCACGAGCGCGTCGATGTCGAACAGCTCGTCGACGACCTTGTTCCAGATCTCTTCCTCGGCCTTGATCCGGCTCGTCATCTTGTGGACCTGCCAGCGCGAGAGGGCGACCGGCTGATACTCGACGAAGTTCGCGACGAGGCTGGGCCGCACCCACTCGCCGGCGCGCAGCACGCGGATGTCGCCGAGCATCCGGTTGCCGAGCGCGAGGTCGGTCGTCGCGTACAGCGTCTCGGCAGAGATCGGCTGGCTGAGCGTGAACCGCTCGGGCTCTCCGGCGAGCTCACCGACGACGACGCTCGTGATGCCGTAGCCAGGCCCGAGGGCGAGCTCGCCGACAAGGCCGCAGAGCCGGTGCAGTCGCGCCTCCCCGCGAAGGATGCTCCGAGAGAAGGCGTCCGCGACGTTCGCGACCTCGGCCCGAGTAAAGCGCAGGTCCAGTGGCTCGGCCGACGACTCGAGGTGCGCGCGGGCCGATGCGAGCCGCCCCAGAAAGCGATGAAGCGCCTCTTCCTTCGAGACGAGGGCGAGCGGAGAGGCCGTCGTCATGCCCATCGGAGCACCACGCCGGAACGCGCGGGGGAGCCGGTCGACGACCCTCGCCGTCCGCGTTCACTCGGCGCCCGGTGGTGGCGATGCTGCGCGGGTCCAGGTTCGGGGAGACGAGGAGTGGCGCGGTGTGGCATCGGGCGTTCCGGTCGAGTCTTGCAGAGGTTAGTCGCAGCCGAGCCGATCGTGAAGTGGTGCGACATCGGAGCCGCCAGTCGAAGGCACGCGTGACCGTCGCGATGCAAGTTCGGTGTTCCCCCAGCGACCGGCATTTGGTAGATGTAGACGGATGTAGGCAATTCGCCTCCTTCCACTGAGTTCGATGCTGCAACCCCGACGCCACGGCGCCCCGCTAGAGGTCCGCCTCACGTGCGCGCTCCTGGCGGCGTTGAGCATCCTGCTTGTGGTCGAGGCGGGGCTCGCGCTCCGATGGAGGATGATCCACGACACGCCGATGCTCCACTACGTGGCGTGGTCGATCTCGGAGCTCGGCTATGCGCCGTACCGCGACATTTTCGAGACGAGCTTCCCCGGCTCGTTGATGTTCCACATCGCGATCGGCCGTTCGGTGGGGTGGGGCGATTTCGGCTTCCAGGTCGTCAACCTGCTGTGGCTGCTGAGCGTCTCGGCCGTCACGTACACTGCGATCGCGCGCGTGGACCGGCGCGCGGCGTGGGCTGCCGTCGTGCTCTACGGCCTTCAGTGGTACGGGAACGGCCCGTGGATGCTGCTCCAGCGCGACGGGGTGGCGGTGCTTCCCATCGCCGCGGCGGTGTCGCTCGCGACCTCGCCGCTGGCCACGCGGCGGTGGGCTGCGTTCCTGATCGGTGTCGGCTTCGGCGCGGCCGTAACGATCAAGCCGCACCTCGCGATCGGGTTCCCGCTGGCCGTCCTCTATCCGTGGGCAGCGTGGGGCGGTGCCGCGCGGCGGGCGTGGGACGAGGCGGTGCGCGCGATCGTGTGGGGCTCGCTCGGTCTCATGGTGCCGATCCTCACGGCGCTCGCCTGGGTCTGGTCGTTCGGAGCGCTCGACGCGTTTGTCGAGATGATCGTCGACTACCTTCCGCTTCACGTCAGCCTTAGCGGGCAGCACGAGACGCTCTCGGCAGGGCAGCGTGTGTCCTCGGTCTTCCTCGGAATCCGCGATCTCGGCGGCCACGCGGTCTGGCTTGCGCCTCTCTTCGTGGCGTTCCTCCGCTCGGTCGAGCCCGGACTGGGGCGCCCGGCGCGCACGCAGATCGGCCTCTGGGTAGCGCTCGCGGTCGCCTACACGATCGAGCCCGCGTTCGCCGGCCAGTTCTGGGACTACCACTGGATGCCGTTCCAGTACTTCGCGGCGGTCGCCGGCGGTCTGTTGCTGGTGCGCCCGAAGGTGTCGCCCGAAGCCCCCGAGTCGCACCGGATCGCGCCGGTTGCCCTGCTGGCGGCGCTCGTCTTCTTCGGCGTGAACCTGGCGCCGAACTTCCGGTCCGAGCTGATGGGTGGTCCGCCGCTTTCGCCCAAAGAAGGTCGCGTCGACGCGATCGCGTCGTGGCTCGCTGCCCACGAGCAACCCGGCGACGAGTGCCAGTCGCTCGACTGGTCGGGGGGGGCAGTCCACGCGATGCTGCTCGCGCGCATCCCGTCCGCGACCCGGTATCCGTATGACTACGTCTTCTACCATCACGTCGACGACCCGGTCGTCGCGCGGATGCGGCTCGAGCTGGTCGGACGCCTTTTCAGCAACCCGCCCCGCTTCCTGATCCGCTTCGACGGCGAGCGAGTCACCGGCCCGGCCGCCACAGATGAGTTCGACGCGCTCGAGGTCGCGCTAGACGAGCGCTACGCTCCCGCCCTGGTCGGTGACGACTATACGATCTACGAGCGCCGGCCAGACGCGTCGCGCGGCGCTCAGTCGGGCGCGCCGGGACGTCGAGCGCGAGGGCAATAGCCGGCGAGGCGTGCCCACGGGGACGGGAGGGCGCGAAGAGTGGCTACGGGGCCCAAGTCCGGAGCGGCGGAAGCAGGACAGGGGTGGCGCCCGTCGCGGCGATCTCTCGCAGAAAGCCACGCAGATCGACACCGGGAAGCTCGCGCGGTGCAGCGTCGACCGGGTCGAACAGCCAGTCCCAGTGACACGGGATCACCCAGCGCGCACCCGTCAGTTCCACGACCTCCTCGACGTAGCGCCGCCGGAAGTTGCGACCGACGGCGCAGAGACAGACGACGTCTGCGCTCACGCCTCGCAGCTCGTCCGCGAAGAACTCCGCCGAGTCGATGTGCACGATGCTCAGCCGGCGCGCGCCCCTCACCTCGACGTGCCAGTTGAAGACCTCTCCGCAGCGGAGGTCCCCGTAGCGAGCCGGCCAGCGCAGGTCGTCGGCGACCTCGCCAGGAAGCGGGACGACGCCGTACACGCGGCCGTGCGCCGACCGGAGCGCCGTCACCGACACGTCGACGCCACACTCCACGCGGTCACCGCCACGAACCTCGACGAGCTGCGCGGCCGGGACTCCGGCGGCCCGCCCTACGCGGCAGACAGAAGCGGAGCCGAGCATTCGCGCGCCCGTCCGGAGGCAGATCGACGGCGCGTCGAGCACATGGTCGAAGTGCGCGTGCCCAACGAAGACGTCGTCTGCGAACGGCACCCACCGTCGAGAAAGCCCCTCGTCGGGGACCAGCGGCTGCGTCAGCGTGTGCAGCATCGGGTGCCGCGTCACGTACGGGTCTAGAACCACCGTCCTGCCCGGAGCACGGAGCGTGAACCCTGCCGTCCCGAGCCACGTGAGCGACGGCGTGACGTCAGGGGCAGCGGGCGAGTAGGACTCGACCGGAGGCTGGCTCAGCAGGCGGGGAGGTCGCGGGAACCACATGCGCGGATTCCTGCCTGATTCCGCGCGGCAACACCAGCGCATCGTTCTGCGTGGCGAAGCGGAGCGGAACGGCGTCTCGGTCAGGGTAGCGCGCGACTCCAGACGTTCATGTCTTCGATGCCCGTGCCGATCCTGCAAGACTGGACCATACACCCGTGAAGGTCGAACCCCAGCCGCGCGAACGCGAGGTTCACCCCCGGGATTCGTGCGCGCGCTAGCGTGAACGCTGTCGCGTAGTCGCGCGCCTCGAGGTCGCCCATCAGGTCGGTGAGAATTGCCTGCATCAGCCCGCGACCTCGGTGGGATGGGCGCGTAGCGCAGTCCGTCAGCTCGGCGGCCAGCGCTGCTGGGACGAGGTCTGCGCTCGCACACGCGACGAGACCGCCGCCGTCTTCGACGACGCGAAACGGCGTGCCGGCCAGGATCTGCGCCTCGACGTAGCGCGGATCGTGGCTCGGGGTTGGGTAGTCGTCGAAAGTCTCCGCGAGCAGCTCCGCGACGCGCACGGCATCCTCGACCCCGGCGAGCCGAGTCTCGACGTCGTCTCGGCGGCTCGACGTCGGGAGGACGTCGTCGAGCAGTGTGAGTACCGCCCGGTCCTCGATGGGGTGCGCCAGCTCGCCGCGGGTTGGGTCCAGGAATGCGCCCATCACGGCGCAGTCCTCCACGCCGCGATAGAACCCCGGGATGGTAGCCTCGCACGTGAATCCGGACCGATCCAACGCCGCCTCCATCGAGATCGGCACCAGCGCGACGACGCGGGCACGGTCCAGCTCTTCGGCGACCTCGAGCAGGCGCTCCCCGAGCTGGTCTGCTGAGCGAGGGTCGGGATGGTCACACCGGAGTCGGTCCGAGTGCGGGTCGTCGAACGCGCGGACCCGCACGCCGGGATCGAGTTGCAGGACGACGGGGGCCGGTGTGGGCGTGGGTGGCGAGGGGGAGGTGCTGTTGTTCATCGCGATTCACGGCGCAAGGCAAGGCGCGGCCACCGCAGCGGCGGGCGTGCGGAGGCTCAGGCGAGGAGGGCGGCATGTCGTCGCGTCGTGTTCGAGGCGGCGGCGGCCCAGTGCGTTCGCCCCTGGCACCCCGGCGAGGCTGCGTCAACCTGGACGTGGCCGCGGCGGCGAGCGCACCGGGGCGAGTGGCCAGGTCGGCGAGCCTGCGACCCGGCCGTACACGGCGCGCTCGACGCGGGGCACCGGTTCCGCTAGGCGGGCGGGGCTCCCTGCACACGAGGTTCGCCATGCCCTCTCCGACTCTTCTGGGCGCGCTCGCAGGCGCCACCGGCCTTTGGGCGCTCTTGAGCGCGAAGAAGTCTCGCCCCGACGGCGAGCTCGTCGAGAAGCTGCATCCGTATCGGCAGCTCATGCCGTACGTGATGATCGGGCGGAACGAGTCGGTCGTGTTCTTCGACACGTACGTCAACGCCGAGCCGCTCCTCGACTACATCGAGCAGGCGAAGGAGAAGTTCACGGTCGATGTGACGGCGTGCCTGGTTGGGGCGGGCTTCGTCGGGCTGTGCGAGAACCCGCAGATGAACCAGTTCGTTTCGGGCCGTCGCCTCTACAATCGCAAGGGCCGCTACATCACGTTCTCGATGAAGCGGGTGAAGAAGGACAAGAAGGCGAAGCTGTCTGCGGTCAAGCTTGGCTACAAGTCCGGTACGACCTTCCGTCAGCTCTGCGAGGCCATGCAGGGCAACATCAAGGTCGAGCGCTCCGGCGAGAAGACCTACGCGGATAAGGAGTTCGACCTGTTCAAGCGCATCCCGCGTCCGCTGATGGTCGGCGCGCAGAAGCTGCTGGCGGGGATGGACTACTACAACATCCTCCCCGGTGGCTTCATCGAAGGCGACGGCATGTACACGTCGATCTTCGTCGCCAACCTCGGCTCGGTCGACATGGGCGCCGGCTTCCACCACCTGTACGAGTGGGGCAACTGCCCGCTGTTCATGATGGCCGGCAAGATCGAGGAGCGCCCGGTCGTCGAGGACGGCAAGGTCGTCGTGCGCAAGCAGCTGCACATCCGTTGGTCTTACGACGAGCGGATCGACGACGGTCTCTCCGCGCGGTTCGGCATCGACTCGGTCAAGCATGCGCTCGAGCACCCGTTCGAGTACCTCGGCTGTTTGGCCGAGGACGGGTCCGACGCGCGTCCGCTCGACAAGGGCGCGCCCGCCTGATCCATCAGTGCGGCGCGTCGCCGCCGGAGGCGGCCGCGTCGCCGTGGGCTAGACGCTCAGTCCGCGCTCTCGCGCCAGGTCGAGCGCGACGTCCTCGATCATGTCCTCCTGGCCACCGACCGTCTTGCGTCGGCCGAGCTCGACCAGGATGTCGCGGGCTGGGACTCCGTACTTCTGCTCGTAGCGCTTGGCGAACAGCAGGAACGACGAGTAGACGCCGGCGTACCCCAAGGTCAGCGCGTCGCGGTCGATTCGAACAAGGTGGTCCATCATCGGAACCACGAGGTCTTCGGCGACGTCCATCACCTTGTAGAGGTCGGTGCCGTGGTCGACGCCCATCCGGTCGAGCACAGCGACGAACACCTCCATCGGCGTGTTCCCGGCGCCCGCGCCGAGTCCTGCAACCGAGCCGTCGATCCGGTTTGCGCCCGCCTCGATGGCCGCGAGTGAGTTTGCGATGCCCATACCCAGGTTGTGGTGCCCGTGAAAGCCGAGCTCGGTCTCGGGCGCAAGCGCATCGCGGAGCGCGCCGATACGTGCGGTGACGTCGGCGGGCAGCATGTAGCCGGCGGAGTCGGTCGCGTAGATGCAGTTTGCTCCGTTGCCCTCCATGATCTTCGCCTGGCGCACGAGCGCCTCGGGCTCAATCATGTGCGCCATCATCAAGAAGCCGACCGTGTCGACGCCGAGCTTCCGCGCGATACCGATGTGCTGCACAGAGATGTCTGCCTCTGTGCAGTGTGTGGCGATCCGAATCGTGCTCACCCCGCAGTCGACGGCCATCTTGAGCTCGTCGACGGTGCCGATGCCGGGGAGGCTCAGCGCCGACACCTTGGAGTGCTGGAGCTTGGGGATGACCGCCTCGAGGTACTCGCGGTCCGTGTGCAGCCCGAAGCCATAGTTGATCGAGGCGCCCCCGAGCCCGTCGCCGTGAGTGATCTCGATGAGTGGCATCTTCGCCTCGTCGAGTGCACACGCGACACGCACCATCTGATCGAGCGTGATCTGGTGCCGCTTCGCGTGCATCCCGTCACGCAGGCTCATGTCGTGGAGCGTTACCTTCTTGCCGCGCAGGTCCATCGTCACTCGCTCCGGTTCAGACGTGCAGGTCGCCGGCAAACATCTCCGCGGTACGGAGCGCTGCGGACGTCATGATGTCGAGGTTGCCTGCGTAGGCGGGCAGGTAGTCGCCAAGCCCGGTCACCTCCATAAAGGTCGTGACGCGGCGCCCGTCGAACACAGGGCCGTTCTTCAGCTTGTAGCCCGGGACATACTTCTGGACCTCACGGACCATCGCGTGAACCGAGGCCGTGATCGCGTCGACGTCGGGGTCCGTCTCGGTAAGGCAGTGGATCGTGTCGCGCATCATGATGGGCGGGTCCGCCGGGTTGATCACGATGATCGCCTTCCCACGCTTCGCGCCGCCGACCTTGGCGACGGCTGCAGAGGTGCTCCGCGTGAACTCGTCGATGTTGTTGCGTGTCCCGGGGCCGATCGACTTCGAGGCGACGGTCGCGACGATCTCGGCGTACTCGACGGGCTGAACGCGGCTGACGGCAGCCACCATCGGGACCGTCGCCTGCGCGCCACAGCTCACCATGTTCACGTTCATCTCGTTCGAGCCGACGTGGTCGCGCAGGTTCACCGGCGGGATGCAGTAGGGGCCGATGGCGGCGGGCGTGAGGTCGATCATGCGCACCCCGAGCGCCACGAGCTTTCTCGAATTCTCGGCGTGGACATACGCAGACGTCGCGTCGAACGCGATCTGGATCCCGTCGGCCTCGACGTGGGGCACGAGTCCGTCAACGCCCTCGGCCGATGTCTTCAGACCATGGGCGCGGGCGCGCTCCAAGCCCTCCGAGGTCGGATCGATGCCGACCATCCAAACGGGCTCGATCCACTCGCTCCGCAACGCCTTGTACATCAGGTCGGTGCCGATGTTGCCCGGGCCGATAATCGCGGCCCTCCACTTCGCTCCCATCACAGCTCTCCGTCGAGGAAGTCGCAGCTCAGCCGATTGAACGCCGCCGGGCGCTCGACCATCACCCAGTGTCCGCACTCGGTGAACGTCACGACCCGCGTGTCCTTGCAGCGCTCGGCAAACTTGGTCGCGCCGCTCACCGGACAGAACTCGTCGTTCTGGCCCCAGAAGACCAGGATGGGGCAGGCGAGCCCCGTAATCTGGTCTTCGAGGTTCGGGACGGCCATGGTCTCGAACACACGCAGCGGCTGTAGGCGTGCCATCTCGACGCGGTCGGCGATCACTGCGTCGGGGGCCGTCGAGGGGTCGTACACCTGCAGCTCGAACACGCGGCGCATCGAGTCGAGCGTCAGCTGGCCCGAGAACACGGCCTTGAGCATACGCCGGATCCCGCGCATCTCCATGTATCGCTCGCGCGGCTCCATGCCGCCCGGCGCCATCAGGATCAGCTTGTCGACCCGGTCGGGGTGGTCCAGCGCGAACCGGACACACATCGCGCCGCCCATCGAGTTCCCGACGAGCGTGCAGCGCTCGACCTCCGCAGCGTCGAGGTAGCGACGCAGCCCGTCGTTGAAGTACGCGAGCGTGTAGTTTGCGTCGGTTGGCTTCGACGAGAGCCCGTAGCCCAGCGAGTCTGGAGCGAGCGCCCGATAGCCGCGAGCGGCGAAGTACTCGAGGTTCTCGGCGAAGTTCGAGTAGCCCGACGCGCCGGGACCGGAGCCGTGCACGAAGACGACGGCGCGGTCGCCGGCGCCGCGCTCGTGCGCGTGGATGCGCAGGCCGTCCCCGATGTCGTAGTAGCGCCCTTCAGGGATCATGGCGGTCTCGCTCGTGCGGGCTCAGCGGTTTGGCTTCGGGTACGGGAGGCGGCGGTGCCCCCACTCGGAGATCTTGTCGTAGAGTCCGGGGACCCAGGTCGCGTCGTCGACCGAGCGCGCCCCCCAGCCGTACTCGAACTCGAAGCCCGACGGGGTCAGCGCGTAGAACGACAGCATCTCGTCGTTGGGGTGCCGCCCCAGCGTCTGCGTGATCTGCACGCGGCTGTCGGTGCATCGATCGAACGCGCGGCCGACGTCGTCGAGCGCCCCGACCTGGAGCATGAAGTGGTGGATGCGCTTGGGGAGCTTCTCCCCCAGCGCGATCGAGTGGTGGCGCGGGTTCGTGTGCAAGAAGGCGATGTCGACGTGAAAGCCGCCGATGTCGCAGATGATGTGGTCCGACAGCTTGAAGCCGAGCACGTCGATGTACCACCGCTCCGCCGCAACGCGGTCCTTTACGCGCAGCACGCAGTGCCCGAGCCCCTGCCCGTCGGCGACGAAGCCCGACGGCACGAGGGCGCTCGCGAACTTGGTGGCGGCACGCGCTGGACCGACGAAGACCTCGGCCTTGTTGCCGCCGATCTCGCGAAACCGAAACAGCCGCGCGACGCGTCGCGAAGCGGCGTCGTCTGCGCTCCCCTCTTCGACCTCGACCCCCGCAGCCCGGAGCGAGGCGACGGTCTCGAGCAGGTCCGACTCCGTCGCGCACTCGAAGCCGACGAGCGCGAGGTCGTCGCGTTCGCCGGGTCGCACGAACACACGGTGGTGGTGGTCGTCCCAGCACAGCGAGAAGCCGCCGTCTTCGTAGCGGTCCGCGATGCCGACGCCCAGCACGTGCGTGGCGAACTGCTCCCAGGCGGCGAGGTCGCTCACCTCGAAGCCGAGGTAGCCAAGTTGCGAGACGCGGCTCATCGGACGCTCGGGGCTAGATGAAGTAGTCGGTGTTGCGGGCGCCCAACATCGTCGCGCCGAGGTTGCGCCCCGGCTTGGTCGGATTGTTTGCGTGGTGCGCGCGCGCCGTGTGGATGTCGCAGAAGAAGCGGAGGATCGGGTTCGACAGGAACACGGCGCTCCCTCCGCTGGCGGTGAACAAGTCGTCGACGACCCGCGTGCACTGCTCGACCGCCTCGGACGAAGAGAACCGGAACTGGATGCGTCGGTCGAGCGGGATCTTCTCACCCCGCTCGCAGTACCCCATCAGCTCGTCGAAGTTCCGCGCCAAGACGAGGCGGATCTGGTCGAGCGCGTGGGCCGCCCGGGCGGCCGCGAGCTGCGCCCCGGCGTCGTCGGCCACTCGCGCTCCGTCACCCCGCGCGACGCGGGCCGACTGCACCGTCACGAACGCGTCCAGCGCGCCCTGCGCGATCCCGATCGCCGACGTCGAGACGCTGCGGACGAAGATCTGGCCAAACGGGAGCCGGTACAGGGGCGCGGTGTTCAGCGCGTTTCCGGGGCTCTGCTGCCGGAAGCCATCCGCGAACCGATGCGTGCGGTGCTCCGGGACGAAGCAGCGCTCGATGCGCACCGACTTCGACCCTGTCCCCTGGAGGCCGAGCACGTGCCAGTCATCGACGATCTCGTAGTCGGACCGCGGCACGAGGAACGTCCGCATGTCGGGCTGACCGCTCTCCGTGGGCACGAACGCGCCAAGGAAGGCCCAGCCGCAGTGGTCGCTGCCGCTCGAGAACCCCCACGTGCCGCTGAGCTCGTAGCCACCCTCGACGGGAACGACGGTGCCGACGGGCATGTACGACGACGAGATCAGCGTCGTCGAGTCGGCCGACCAGACGTCCTGCTGGGCCTGTTCGTCGAACAACGCGAGCTGCCAGTTGTGCACCGCGACGACCCCGAGCACCCACGCGCTCGCCGGGCACGCGGCCGCGAGCGTCATCTGGACGTCGAAGAAGGTGTTCGGGTGCACCTCGAGCCCGCCCCAGCGCGCGGGCTGCAGCATCCGGAAGAAGCCCGCCTCGTGAAACTCCGCGATCGTCTCGGCAGAGAGGCACCGCGCCGCTGCCGCCTGCGGCGCGCGCGCCTGAAGCGTCGGGACCATCGCCCGCGCTCTCGCGACGAGCTCCTCGGCGGTCGGGATCGGCGTCTGGTTCATCGGGACCTCCAGTCAGCTAGAACGTGTTCTAGTGGGCGGGGCGGCGTGCGTCAATCGGGTCGGTCAGAGCCGCTCCGTTGGTGGGCCCTTTCACCCGGCGCTCCGGATCGCCTCGGTCATGCGGATCCAGTCGGCGCCGAGGGCAGCGATGCGGTCGGCGACCTCGGCGTCGACGAGCTCGCCGCCGGCGAAGGCCTTGCCGGTGGCGTAGACGAAGCGGGGCACGACGACGACGCGGAAGTCGAGCATCAGGGAGCTCGCGAGGCCCATCACGCTCATGTAGCTGTGCGGTCCGCCGGCCGCGCACAAGAACGCGACCACCTTCTCGGACCACGCCTTGCCTGTCAGCTCGACGAGGTTCTTGGCGGCGGCGCCGATGGTGTAGTTGTAGATCGGCGTCGCGAGCACGATCCCGTCGGCGGCTTCGACGGCGGCGCGGGCGCGCGCGACGCCGGGGTCGCCGTAGCAGCTCGCGGCGTCGCAGAACGGGAGCGGCGACTCGCACAGATCGAGGAGCTCGACGTTCGCGCCGCGCCCCTGGACGGACTCGACCAGCGAGCGCGCCATCACTCGGCTCTTCGAGGTAGGGGAGAGGCTGCTCGACACGACCAGGTACTTCATCGGCGCTCCGCTGCGGAGCGGGAAGGATGACCCGCGCAACCGCCGCGATCAACCGTGACGCGGCGGCCGCGGCGAGCAGGCGCGCGGCGCCCCTTTCTAGTTGACGCGGCGTGAGGCCGTCGATATATGCCGCCGTCCGTTGCCGGCGTAGCTCAGTCGGTAGAGCAGCGCATTCGTAATGCGCAGGTCACCGGTTCAAGTCCGGTCGCCGGCTCCTGACGCCCCCGAGAGTTCTCTCGGGGGCGTCGCCGCTTGTGGAGGACGCATGCCGCCGCGTCGCATCGTGCTCGTCGGGACCGACACCGGCGTTGGAAAGACCTGGGTCGCGACACGCCTCATCACGGCGCTACGTCGCCGTGGGCTCACCGTCGGTGCGCTCAAGCCGCTCGAGTCGGGCTGCGGGAGCGACGACGGCGAGCTCGTCCCGGCCGACGCCGTCGCGCTCGCCAGTGCCGCTGGGATCGACGATCCGAGTCGCGTCTGCCCATGGGCCCTCCCGCGCCCGGTTGCCCCGGCGGCAGAGCTGGTGCGGGTCGGGCTGCATGTCTCGGCGGCAGAGCTCGTCGGCGCAGCTGCCGCGGCCGAAGAGGGAGCCGACGTGCTCGTCGTGGAGACGGCGGGCGGCGTGCTGTCGCCCCTGACGCCGTCGCTGACGTCGGCCGATCTCGCGTCGCTCTATGGAGGCCTCGCCGTGCTCGTCGCGCCCGACCGGCTCGGCGTGATCTCTCACGTCGCGACGGCGCTCGAGTCGCTGCGCGCTCGTGATGTGAGCGTCGCCGCCGTCGCGCTGAATCGGATGTCGCCGGTAGAGCCGGCGGTGGCCGAGTCGACGCGGGAGTGGCTCCGACGCGGCTGCCCGGAGACGCGACTCGTCGAGGTCGGTCCCGACGTCGACGAGCTGGTCGCGGCCCTACTCTGATCGCGGCCCCGGCCCTCTACTCCAGGTCCGCCGACCCCACCGCCGCGTAGGCGTTGTGCGTGTGGATCGACTCCTCGTTCTCGGCTTCGACGTAGAACCACTGGATCCGCGCGTCGTCGCGCAGGCGCGCCGCGATGTTGCGGACGAGGTCCTCGACGAACACCGGATTGTCGTAGCTGCGCTCGGTGACCCACTTCTCGTCTTCGCGCTTCAGGAACGGGTACAGCGGCGCCGAAGCGGCGGCCTCGGCGATCTCGACGAGCTCCTCGATCCACACGAGCTCACGGAAGCGGACGGAGATCCGCGCGTGGCTGCGCTGGCAGTGCGCGCCGCGGTCCGAGATGGCGCGGCTGCACGGGCACACGGTCATCACGGGCACGTCAACGCCGAGGGTGAAGAGGGCCTCGCGCTCCTCGGCGTCGCCGACGAACCAGCAGCGGACCTCGAGGGCAGACTCGACGCCCGACACCGGCGCGGCCTTCCGCACGAAGTACGGGAACTCCATTCGGACGTGCGCCCGCTCCGCGTCGAGGCGGGTGCGCAGGTCGTCGACCAGCTCCGGCATCGTCTCGAGCGACATCTCGCCGCGGTGCCGCTCCAGGGCGGCGACGAAGCGCGACATGTGCGTCCCCTTGAACTGGTGCGGCAGATCGACGGTCAGCTTGAACGTGCCGACCGTCTGCTGGCGTTCCGACGAGCGGTCCCAGACGGTGACGGGGTAGCGCAGGCCAACGACGCCGACCTGGCGCAGCGGGATGTTCCGATCGTCGGGACCGGACTGGATGTCTTCGAGGGCGTCGGTCATCGCGGACTCACTGCTAGACGCCGCGGGCGTCGGGTTCCCAGATGAACTTGTGGAGCTGAAGCTGGACGCGCGCGGGGAGCGCGTCGGCGAGCACCCACTCGGCGAGCTGCCGTGGGTGAAGCTCGCCGAACACCGGCGAGAATGACACCGCGACGCGGCCGAACAGGCCTTCTCTTTGGCACGCGTCGCGGGCCCACTCGTAGTCGCGCCGGTCGGCGAGGACGGCCTTGATCTCGTCCCACGGCTGCAGCAGCGGCAGGTTCTCCCACCGGTTTCGGTCCACCTCGCCCGAGCCGGGTGGCTTCAGGTCGACGATCTTGCGAACGTCTTTCGGAACCGGGCTCAGGTCGAGGCTGCCACCCGTCTCCAGCATCACCTCGAAGCCGCGCTCGAGGCACTCGGCCATGAACGCGTTAACCGCCGGCTGGAGCAGCGGTTCGCCTCCGGTCACCTCGACGAGGTCGCAGCGCGGAAACGACGCCATTCGTTCGAATATCGCATCGAACGTCATCCACTCGCCGCCCGAGAATGTGTACTCGCTGTCGCACCAGCGGCACCGAAGATTGCAGCCCGTGAGGCGCACGAAGTACGACGGCCGCCCGGCGTGCGTCGACTCGCCCTGGATGCTGTGGAAGATCTCGGTCACCCGCAGCCGACGCGCGCCGCCATCGCTCTCTGACTTTGCGGCGCTCGACGGTTCGAGGCTCGGGGTGGCGGGGTCGGCGGGCATGGCACTAGAGACGTTGATCGCGCCACGGCAGTCGCCTAAGTGACCCGCGGCGTGCCTCCGAAACCGCCGATGGGCGAGGAAGTCAAGCCCTTGAACGCTCCGCTGTCGCTGCCGCCCGTACCCGACGCCTTCGCCGCTGCGCTCGCGCAGATCCGCGGAGGCATCCGCGGAGAGCTCCGCGACGACGACGTTCACCGCCTGCTCTACGCCACCGACGCGAGCCTCTACGAGGTCTTGCCGGTGGGTGTCGCCTTTCCCGAGAGCGCCGACGACATCGTCCACATCGTCCGCTGCGCCGCCGCGTTCGGCCTCCCGCTCACTCCGCGCGGCGCCGGCACGAGCCTCGCCGGTCAGACCGTGGGCCCCGGCCTCGTGGTCGATGTCGGGCGCCGAATGAACGCCATCCTCGACATCGACCCGCAAGCACGCACGGCGCGCGTGCAGCCCGGCGTGGTGCGCGACGACCTGAACCGGGCGCTGGCGCCCCACGGCCTGCTCTTCGGTCCCGACACCTCGACGTCGAACCGCTGCATGATCGGCGGGATGATTGGCAACAACTCCTGCGGGTCGCACTCCATCCTCTACGGCACGACGCGTGACCATGTCGCGTCGCTCGACGTCGTCCTCGCCGACGCGACGCGGCACACGCTCGGGCCCGTGTCGCGTGACGCGTGGCGCGCGCTCGAGGCGTCGACGGGCGCGATCGGCGAGGCCACCCGAACGCTGCGCGCGCTCCTCGGCGCCCACGGCGCGGCGATCACGGCGGCCTTCCCGAAGCCCGCCGTCAGCCGCCGCAACACGGGCTACGCGCTCGACGACCTCGCGGCGAGCTGGCTCACGGGCGCGTCGGAGCGCGACCCGGACCTCGCTCGGTTCTTCTGCGGCTCCGAGGGGACGCTGGGGATCGCGACGGAGGCCGTCGTGACGCTCGACGTGCTCCCCGGCGGCGTCGTCCTCTTCGTCGCGCACTTCGAGACCATCGAGGAGGCGCTGCGCGCTACGGTCGACCTGCTCCCGCACCGCCCGGCGGCGATCGAGCTGATGGACAAGCGGGTGCTGGACCTGTCGGCGCTGAACCCGGAGCAGCAGCGAAACCGGTGGTTCCTCGACGGAGACCCGGGCGCGATCCTCGTCGTGGAGCTGTACGGCGAGACGGTCGCCGCCGCAGAGGCGACCGCTCGTGAGGCGATCGATGGGCTCCGCGCTCGCGGCCAGGGCTACGCATGGCCGGTTATCCCGGCCGCCCGCGCCCGGTCGGTCTGGGCGCTCCGCGAGGCGGGTCTGGGCGTGCTGATGGGGACGCCGGGCGACGTCAAACCAATCACGCTCGTCGAAGATACCGCCGTCGCAGTCGTCGATCTGCCAGCATACATCGACGAGTTCCGCGGCGTCATGGAGCGGCACGACGCGGAGTGTGTGTACTACGCGCACGCCGGCGCTGGCGAGCTGCACCTGCGCCCCGAGCTGAACCCCAAGGACGCGGCCGACGTCGCGCGCGCGGTCGCGATCGCCTCCGACGTCGCCGATCTCGTCAAGCGGTTCGGCGGCTCGCTGTCGGGCGAGCACGGCGACGGGAGGCTCCGGTCGCCGTTCCTGGTCCAGGCGCTTGGTCACGACGCGGTCGGCTGGCTGGGCGAAGTGAAGTACGCGTTCGACCCCGCTGGCGTCTTCAACCCGGGGAACATCGTCGACCCGAAGCCGATGACCGACGACTGGCGGTTCGGCCCAGAGTACCGCGAGGTCGAGCTGGCCAGCGAGTTCGAGTACGCGGCGGCAGGCGGCATGCAGCGCGCGATCGAGCGCTGCAACGGCGCCGGTGTCTGCCGCAAGCCCGCGGCGGCCGGGGGGACGATGTGCCCGAGCTTCATGGTCACGCTCGACGAGGCAGACACGACGCGCGCGCGCGCCAATCTGTTTCGGCACCTGCTCCAGCGCGGACCCGACGCCATGTTTGGTTCCGACGAGCTGTACGAGGCGCTCGATCTCTGCCTCTCGTGCAAGGGGTGCAAGAGCGACTGCCCGGCGTCCGTCGACATGGCCACGCTGAAGGCCGAGCTGACGCAGGGGCGCATGGACCGCCTCGGCGTCCCCCTCCGGTCACGGATGTTTGCAGAGGTGACGCAGCTCACGGCGTGGATGCAGCACATCCCCGGGCTTCCCTCGCTCGTCAGCGCCGCGCAAGGCTGGGGGCTGTCGAAGTGGGTGCTGGAGCGGGTCCTCGGGATCTCGAAGTCGCGGACCCTCCCTGCCTTCGCGCCCCGCTCGTATCGCCAGCTCGCCGCTCGGCAGCTCGCGGCGCCCGGCCCCGATGTCGTCGGGCGGGTCGTCCTCTTCGTCGATGAGTTCACCGATCGCTACGAGCCCGAGCTGGCGGTCGACGCGGCGGCGCTTCTCCGCGCGGGTGGGTTCGAGGTCGTTACGCCAGCGGTCGGGCCCTCAGGGCGCACATGGCTCTCGAAGGGGCTCGTCCGCGACGCACGACTGCGCATCGAGGCCAACCTGCGTGTGCTCGCGGACCACGTCGACGCGTGCGACGCGATCGTCGGGATCGAGCCAAGCGCGGTCCTCACGCTCCGCGACGAGGCCGTCGACCTCGTTCGCGACCCCGAGCTGCGGCGTGTCGCCGAGCGCGTCGCTTCGAAGACCACGCTCGTGCCCGACTTCGTGGCAAAGGCGGCCGCCGACGGGAGGTGGCGATCCGGCTGGACGGAGGAACCTCGGCGCGTGCTCCTTCACGGGCACTGCCACCAAAAGGCACAGCTCGGCGTCGAGGGCACCCGCGCCGCGCTGGCGCTGCCCGCCAACTACACCGTCGAGGTCGTCCCTTCGGGCTGCTGCGGGATGGCCGGCAGCTTCGGCTACGAGGCCGAGCACGCCGAGTTCTCGATGCGTGTCGGCGAGCTGGTGCTGTTCCCGGCGGTCCGGGCGGCGTCGGCGGACACCGTCGTCGCGGCGCCCGGTACGTCGTGCCGTCATCAGATCCACGACGGCACCGGCAGGTCGGCCGAGCATCCGGTCCGCATCCTGCGGGCCGCCCAGCGTCCGCTGGCGTAGCGGTTGTCGAGGCGACGGTCGCGCGCGCGGGCTCGCTCGCGTCGCTATCGCGTCGCCGCAGAGACGACGCGGCGGATCGCGGTGATCGCGTCGTCAATGTCGGTCGGCTCTAGCGTCGGGTGGACGAGGAACATCAGCGAGGTCTCGCCAAGCTCCCGAGCGACGGGCAGGCGTCGCGCGGGCCGCATCCCGTCGAACGCCTTCTCGAGGTAGATCTCCGAGCAGCTCCCCGAGTAGCACGGGATGCCTTCGGCCCCGATCGCATCCATGATCCGGTCGCGCGACCACCCGTGCGCGAGCGCGCCGGGCTCGACGAACGCGTAGAACTTGTACCAGCCGTGCTCGATGTGCGGCTCGGGCGTTGGGACGCGCAGGGCAGACAGCTCGGCGAGCCCCTCGACCATCTGCTCGGCGTTTCGTGTGCGCCGTGCATGCCAGTCTGGGAGCTTGCGCAGGATGCGCCGTCCGATCGCGGCCTGCATCTCGGTGAGTCGCCAGTTCGTCCCAAACGACTCGATCAGCCAGCGGAAGCCGGGCGGGTGCTCGCGCTCGTAGCACGCCGCGTAGCTCTTCCCGTGGTCCTTCATTGCCCACGCGGCGCGCCAGATCTGCTCGTCGTCGGTCGTGATGAGTCCGCCCTCGCCGCCGGTGGTGAGGATCTTGTCCTGACAGAACGAGAACGAGCCGGCGTGGCCGATGGAGCCGACCTGCTTGCCTCGGTAGGTCGCGCCGTGGGCCTGCGCGCAGTCCTCGATGACGACGATGTCGTGTGCGGCTGCGAGGTCCAGGATCGCGTCCATCTCGCAGGGCCACCCGCCGAGGTGGACGAGGATGATGGCTCGCGTCTTGGGTGTGATGACTCGCGCGATGGTCTCGGCGGTGATGTTCTGGCTGTCGCGGTCGACGTCGGCGAAGACCGGGGTCGCGCCGCGCATGACGGCGGCCGACGCGGTGGCCATGAACGTGCGCGGGGTGGTGATGACCTCGTCGCCGGCGCCGATCCCGTAGACGGCGAGCAGGAGTTCGAGCGAGACGGTGCCGTTTGCGAGTGCGATCGCGTGTTTCGAGCCGACGGCGGTCGCGTACTCCGTCTCGAAGAGGCGCCCCTCATTGCCGGTCCAGTAGTTGACCTTCCCGGAGCGGAGCACTTCGGCGACGGCCTCGATCTCGTCGGCCTCGAACAGCGGCCAGGGGGGGAGGAGCTTGGTGCGGACCGGGGAGCCGCCGTCGATGGCGAGATTGGTCATTGCGCGTGCGCGGGCTTGGGGGTTGCGTCGGCCAGCGGCGGGGAGCCGCGGAAGTTTGGTTTGGTCACCGAGCCGTCTTCGGCGATGCCTTCGCGGCGCAGCACGGTCCCGACGGTGCGGGCGAGGATGCGGAGATCGAGTCCGAGGGACCAGTTCTCAACGTACCAGACGTCGTTCTCGAACCGCTCCTCCCAGGTCGAAGAGTTTCGTCCGTTTACGGCCGCCCAGCCGGTGATGCCGGGGCGGACGGTGTGTCGGAGCCGCTGCCGCTCGTTGTAGAGGGGCAGGTACTTGACGAGGAGCGGGCGCGGTCCGACCAGGCTCATGTCGCCGCGCAGCACGTTGATCAGCTCGGGGATCTCGTCGAGCGACGTGGAGCGGAGGAGCTGGCCGAAGCGGGTGAGGCGCTGCTCGTCGGGCAGGAGCTCGCCGTCGGGCCCCCGGGCGTTGCTCATTGTGCGGAACTTGAGCATCCGGAAGATGCGCTCGTCGAGCCCGGGCCGCTCCTGGACGAACATGGGCGGCCAGCCGTGGAAGACGACCTCGAGGAGGGTGAGCAGGGCGAGGACGGGTGCGAGGGCGGCGATCCCGAGCGCAGCGACGAGGACGTCGATGAGTCGCTTGATGGCCAGCGCGGCGCGTCGTCGTGGGTCCATGCGGCGCCTTGGTCAGTTGCCGTAGTAGCTGCGGTACCAGCGGACGAAGTTCTCGATGCCGGTCTCGATCGGCGTCGCGGGCTTGAAGCCGACGGTGTCGATGAGGTCCTGCACGTCGGCGTATGTGGCGGGCACGTCGCCGGCCTGCAGCGGGAGGAAGTTCTTCTTGGCCTCGATGCCCAAGCACTTCTCGAGCGCGCCGATCATGGCCATGAGCTGGACCGGGGCGTTGTTGCCGATGTTGAACACTCGGAACGGCGCGCGCGACGTGCCGGGGTCCGGGTTTGCGGACGACCAGCTCGGGTTGGGCTCGGCGACGTGATCGGAGACACGGACGACGCCCTCGACGATGTCGTCGATGTATGTGAAGTCGCGCTGCATGTCGCCGTGGTTGAACACGTCGATCGGCTGCCCGGACAGGATGGCTTTCGTGAACAGGAAGAGCGCCATGTCGGGACGGCCCCAGGGACCATAGACCGTGAAGAAGCGGAGCCCGGACGTGGGCAGCCCGAAGAGGTGGCTGTACGTGTGCGCCATCAGCTCGTTCGACTTCTTCGACGCGGCGTAGAGGCTGAGCGGGTGGTCGACGTTGTCGTGGATCGAGAAGGGCATCGACGTGTTTGCGCCGTATACCGAGCTCGACGACGCATACGTCAGGTGCTGCACGCCACCGTGACGGCACGCCTCGAGGATGTTCACGAAGCCGACGAGGTTGGACTCGACGTACGCGTGCGGGTTGTTCAGCGAGTACCGGACGCCGGCTTGGGCGGCGAGGTGGATCACTCGCTCGGGGCGGTGGTCGGCGAACACCCGCTCCAGCGCCGCCCGGTCGGCGATGTTGATGCGCGCTTCGGTCCAGCCGGGTCGGTCGGCGACGCGGCCGAGGCGCGCCTCCTTCAGTGTCGGGTCGTAGTAATCGTTGACGACGTCGACGCCGATGACCTCGTCGCCGCGCTCGAGGAGCTGGATGGCGACGTGGTTGCCGATGAAGCCGGCCGTGCCGGTGACGAGGACGCGCATCAGAGGCTCCAGTAGCTGACGCCCGCTGGGACGCTGGACGGGTCGAGCATCGACTTCACGTCGACGACGATGCCGTTGCCGCCGAGCGGCGCCAGGAGCGTCTCGACCCCGAGGTCGAGGAAGCGCTGGTGCGAGACGGCGAGGACGAGCGCGTCGAGGTCGCGGAGCTCGTCCCATGGCGTCAGCGAGACGCCGTACTCGTGCTGTGCCTCGTCTGCGTCGGCCCACGGGTCGTGGACCATCGGGTCGATACCGAACTCGCGCAGCTCGTGCAGGATGTCCGGGACGCGGCTGTTGCGCAGATCGGGGACGTTCTCCTTGAACGTCAGCCCGAGCACGGCAACGCGCGCCCCCTTGATCGGGCGGTCCGCCTGGATCATCTGCCGAATCAGCTTCCGCGCGACGAACGCGCCCATCCCGTCGTTGATCCGTCGACCCGCGAGGATGACTTCGGGGTGGTAGCCAAGGCTCTCGGCCTTCGCGGTCAGGTAGTACGGGTCGACGCCGATGCAGTGGCCGCCGACGAGTCCGGGCGAGAACTTGAGGAAGTTCCACTTCGTTCCGGCCGCCGCGAGGACGTCGACGGTGCGGATGCCGAGCTTATCGAAGATCAGCGCGAGCTCGTTCATCAGCGCGATGTTGAGGTCGCGTTGGGTGTTCTCGATGACCTTGGCCGCTTCGGCGACCATGATCGAGGGCGCGCGGTGGATGCCCGCGTCGATGATCGCGCCGTACGCGCTCGCGACGCGGTCGAGGGTCGCAGCGTCCTGACCGGAGACCACCTTGGTGATGCGCTCGAGGGTGTGGACGCGATCGCCGGGGTTGATGCGCTCCGGCGAGTAGCCGAGCGTGAAGTCGACTCCGCAACGGAGGCCCGATTCGCGCTCGAGGATCGGCCCGCAGATCTCTTCCGTCACGCCAGGGTAGACGGTCGACTCGTAGACGACGACGGTGCCGGGCGAGAGGACGCGGCCCACCGACTCCGAGGCCTTGACGACCGGAGTCAGATCCGGCTGCCGGTTCGCGTCGATCGGGGTCGGCACGGTGACGACGATGAAGGAGCAGGCGCCCAGTTCGCGCGCGTCCGTCGTGTAGCTCAACGTCGACGCGCGGAGCTCGTCGGTGTCGACCTCGTTGGTGCGGTCGTGGCCACGCTCGAGCTCCGCGACGCGACGCGCGTCGATGTCGACGCCGATCGTGCCGGGGAACTTCTTCGCGAACGCCAGGGCGACCGGAAGTCCGACATAGCCGAGTCCCACGACTCCAATTTTCTCCCGCCTCTCTGACACGACGCTCTCCCTCGGTGCTGGGGCCACCGGCCCCGGGTGGGGCGGTGCTTTACAAGGGAAACGGGGAGGGTGCAAGCCGCGACCCGACGGCCGAGCCTCCGCGACACGGGCTGTCGCACCGAGATGCTTGATCGGGCTAGCATGTCGGCTAATGGGGTTGCGCAGCACTCCAATCGTGGGACCGTGGACGCAGCACCGAAGAAGACGCAACGGGACGCCGAGGCCGGCTGGGCACGAGGACTGGGCGGGACCCTCGACCTGGGCCTACAGATCCTCGTCGCCACCAGCGCACTCGCCATCGGGGGCATGCATCCGGTCGGTCAGGCCGCGACGGCATTCGCGTCGATCACACTGCTGCTTGGCGTAGCGGGACTGCACGCGGCGTCGGGCCAACGGTGGCGCTGGCAGCCCGCGAGCGGTGTCCTCGTCGCGATGGCTCTGCTCACGCTGTTTCGCGCGTCCAGCGCGTCCGGGTGGCTGGCCGGCGCCGCCGAGCGCGAGGTTTTCGGCTTCTGGGACGCGGCGCCCCGCGGGACCGTCGCGCCGGGACGCGCGCCGCTGGCGGCGCTCCGGCTCATCGGCGCCGCATCGCTGCTTCAGGCGTGGACGGTCCGGTTTCGCGGGCGTGGAGGGACTCGAGGCACTGCGATCGCGGTCGTCGCGGCGGTCGGGCTCACCGCGCTGGTGGGCCTCGCCCATGGCCTCACTGAGGCGCGGCTGCTCTACGGCGCCTACGAGCCCCACCACGTCGACGGGCTCCACGTCACGTGGGCGGCGCCCTTCATCAACCCCAACCAGGCCGGCGCGGTCTACGGGCTCGGCGCGGTACTCCTGACCGCGATCGCTTGGGCGCGTCCCGCGCTGCGCGCCGGCGCCGTCCTTGTGATCGTCGCGTTCGCGCTCTCGACGGAGCTGCTGTTTCAGGCACACGCTGCCGCGCTGGCCACGCTGGTGGCGCTCGTCGTCTTCGCTGTGCTGGTGTCCGTCCCGCCGATGTCGGGTCGGCGGTATGCGCGGCTGGCGACGGCCGTGGTGCTCGCGTCTGCCGCGGTGACCGCGCCGCTGCTCTGGTTCGTGGCGCCGAAGATCGAGTCGGCGGGCGTCGCTGCGCAGAAGGCGCAGGTGTGGCAGGACGCGCTCGTGCCGTCGTTCAGCCGCGCCCTCGGATGGGGCCGCGGCGCGTTCGCAGACCTCGCCGGGCAGTGGTCCAGCCGCGCCTTCCCGACTCGGTTCTCGTACATCGAGTCGGCACCTCTCGACGCAGCCTTCGACCACGGCTGGGTCCTGTTCGCCGCGTTCGTAGTGGCCGTGGGCTACGGCCTCCGGCGCCGACTGCTGATGGACTGGCGCTCCGAGACGGACCTGCGGGCCGCTGTCGCTGCGCTCACCGTCTTCGTGATCATCGAGGGGCTGAGTGGCGCCGCGCTGGAGTCTGACGGCTATCGTCTCCCGGTGCTGGCTCTGTTGGGCTTGGCGCTCGGCCGGTCCGAGGCCTCGCGGCGCGACACGCGTCACGCCGCCGCCCCGCTCGTCACTGTGGCCGTCGCGATCGCATGCACGGGAGCCGCGATTCCCGGGCTGGTGCGGTCGGTGGCGCTCGGCGCCTCGAGCTCCTCGGACTACCTCTCGACCGTCTCTGGGGTCATCCCCCGCGACGAGCTGAGCTCCCTTCTCCCCGCCGACGCGCTGCTCCTCGAACACGAGGCGACGCGCGAGCTCGAAGCGGGCAATGTCGATCGAGCCGAGTCGATCGTCGCCCACCTCGTGCGCGTCGTCCCCGGACGCGCGGTCACGTGGGACCTCGCTGTCGACGTGGCTGTGGCGCGCGGCCGCCGCGCAGAGGCGTGCGCGGCCGCCGCGCACCTCGCGGGGCCCGGTGCGAACGCGAGCTGGCTGGTCGGCGCGCTGCAGCGGATCGACGAGAACTCTTCGACGTGGACCGAGTGCGTCCCCGGAGCGGACGCGCGTGCCGCCCTCTTCGACGGATTCGAGCGCGCCGATCGCCACGACGAGGCGCTAGCGCTCGCTCTCGGGACGCTGAACGACGACCCAAGCGATGTAGCCGCGCTCCGTGTCGCCGTCGACGAGCTGCGCCGGATGGGACAGATCGACTACGCTGTCCGTCTCGCCGAACGGCTCGTCGAGCTCGGCGGCGGCGACACGCGAACGACCGTCACGCTCGCCCGGCTCCTCGTAGCCCGCGACCGCTATTCCGACGCGTTGCAGCTCGTTCGAGACGCGCTCGCGCAGGACGCCGGGAACGTCGAGCTTCAAGTAGAGGAGCTCGGCATCATCGCCGGGTGGGACTCGGCCTCGCTCGCGCTGGAGCGAACGCGATTCGTTTCTGTCTACCACCGCGTAATGGTGCTCGCCGGCCAGGTCCCCGCGCTCGCCGAGCGCCGGCTGCGCTACGGTGCGCAGTTCTTCGAGAAGACCGGCGAGCTCTCGGACGCCGAAGACGCGCTGCAGGCCCTTCGCCGGCTGCGACCGGACGATCCCCGAGTGCTTCTTCAGCTTGCCGACATCGAGGAGCGCCGCGGTCGCCCGGAGGCTGCCGAAGAACACCGCCAGCTCGCCGCCGCGCTTCGCCGTCGATGACGGCGTCGATCCGCGCGTGGGCGCGCTGGGCGCACTCGTCGGTGTTCGCCGACGGTGACGCCGTCCCGCCCCCCGGGGCCGTGCCCTCGCACGACGCCTCGGCATGGCGGCTCGAGCCGCTGCTGTTCGGCGCGCTCGCGCGATGCGGCGACGCACGCGCCGAGGCGTTGCGCCCTGCCGCTACTGCCGTCACCGCGCCGAACCTGTTGCGACTCGCCGAGCTCGCCCCAACGCTGCGTGCCCTGACCGACGCCGGCGTGCCGTACGTCGTCTACAAGGGTGCGGCGGTGGTGCACGAGCGGCCTGCGCTCGCCGCCCTCCGCGCCGTCTCCGACACCGACGTGCTGGTCGAGCGTCACCGGTTCGCCGACGCTCGCCGCGCGCTGCTGGCCGCGGGCTTTCGCGAGTACCGAGACGTAGAGCCCGTCTCGATCGTGTGGAACAACGAGCGGCTCTACATTCGCCCGGCCGGCGAGCGACCTGAGCTCCACATCGACCTCCACGACGGCCTGCATCGGCGACCGGTGTTCGACGCGCTGGCGCGCGACCTGGTCCGCACCGCGCGCCCGGTGCGCGGCGTCTCGGTCCCCACCACCTCACTCGCGCTCCTCGCAATCGCGGCGCATCGCGCCAAGCACGGGTACACCGCCGATGCGCGGGAGCTGCTCGACTTCCGCTTGATGCTGGACGAGCTCGACGAACGCGAGCTCCGTGCGCTCCCCGCTCTCGCGCGCGAGTACGACGTCGATGGCGCGCTCTACGTTGCGTGGCTCGCGGTCGACGAGTGGTTCGGTGGGCCGGATGGCTCGCGGGCCGTGCTCGACGAGCTGGCACGAGGCGTCGGGTGGCGCCGACGCTGGCTCGACTCGCTGGCGCAGATGGACTCGCCGGTGCTCGATGACAAGCCGTGGCGACGCGCGCCGTTCCTGCAGCTCTACGCTCCGCTCGTCGTAGTCACGCGTCGACCGCTGCTTCCGGTCGGACTGGCGGCGGTCCACGTCGGGCTCCGGCTGGCGGACGTCGCAGTCGCCGGGCCGCACGCCGTCGGGCACCTCCCGGAGGTTCTTCACGAGCCGGTCGAGGCGCTACGGCGCGCAGTCAAGCGTACGCGTCGGCGACCTCGGCCATCGTGAGCGAGCGCATGCCATCGGCTGCGCGAAGACTCGCGAACTCGTCGAGGATCCGGATCAGCCCGGCGAGGTTCGCGTCGAGGTCGACACCAAAGTTGTGGGGGTGCCACCAGAGGTGGCACATGCGGTCGCGGTGCGCTGCGAGTCGCAGCTCGTCGCGAACGCGGTTCAGCCGCGCATGATGCGCAAAGTCGCCGTGCCCAGGACGCAAGAGGCGGCTGGCGGGCACGTTCGCACCGACTCCAACTCCAACGCCGGTGAGCGGGGCGGTCGTCTCGACCACTGGGACGTGCGCGTCGAGAAGCCGCGCGAGCCGAATCGGCGCGCTCTGCGCAGCGTTCGTCCGCGGCGCATACATCCACCCCGGCGGGTTTCCGCGGTGAACGTCAATGCCGAGCTCGGCCGCAACGGCGACATGCGCGGCGGTGTACTGGTTGCGAGGAAAGACGATAGACCGGAGCCTGCGCCCGCGCCGCGCCGCCGCGGCGCATGCAGCGCTCAGGTCGGCGCGGAACGACTCGAGTGACGCGCCCTCGAGCGGGTACATGTGGGAGAACGTGTGGGTCGCCAGCTCCTGGCCCGGCGTCGCGCAGATCGCGTCGACGAGCTCGGGCGCAAAGTAGTAGCGGTGAAGGCTCGGGTCCTCGATGGCGTCGAGCACGGCGAGGTTGTCCATCGCCGGATCCGAGTGCTGCGGCCGCGGGTCAGGGGCGAGCGCGCGGGCGTCGGCCGGGTCGCGGCAGTCGACGAGCCCGACCGTGGCCCACGTCGCGTGCACTCCATAGGCAGCGAACACGTCGAGCGTCGCCGCGACGGAGGCCGGGACCCCGTCCAGGTGCGCGCGGTAGTCGTCCAGTGATACGACATCGCGCATTCCCCAGTAGAGCTCGAAGTCGAGCGAGATGCACAGGACGCCGGACGTGGTGACCTCCAGGTTATCGGCGCGCACGCTGCCACGAGGTGACTGGCGTATCAAGGGGTCTGCCACCCCGAACCGCGAGACCCGCGTGGGTCGGAGGCCGTCGAGTCGCGGGATGTCCGGCCACTTGAGGTGGAGCGAACCGCTGAGTTGGAGTTGTGACGCGGATGTGACAGACTGGTGACATGCGCGCCGGCCTGAAAGCGATCGGTCCTCGAAACGGTCGCCTGGTGGCCGCACTCGTTTCTGCGTCCGTTCTGGCGTGCCAAGACGTTGCGCAGTCGGACGCGGGCGCCGAGTTGGGAAGCGACGCAGCCGATCGGAGTGATGCCGTCGACACGCCGCCAGGCGAGGGCTCGGAGCCGGACGCGGTGGTCGAGGAGCGACGCTGCAACGGGCGCGAGGACCTGTGCGGGCGGACGTTCGACGAAGTCGTGCTGGCGGGGACGCACAACTCGATGTCCAACGAGTCCGACGGCTTCTTTGCCCCGAACCAACACCGGACACTCCGCTCGCAGCTCGAGGCGGGAGTTCGTGCGATGCTGATCGACACGTACCGCGATGACGAGGGGCTCGCGCTGTGTCACGGCAGCTGCTTTCTGGGGCGTACGGACGCGATCGCCGAGCTCGGCGCGATCGACGCGTTCCTGGACGCGAACCCGCACGAGGTGATGGCGTTCATCTTCGAGGACCACATCGAGATGGCGGACTCCGTGGCGCTGCTCGAGGCGAGCGGGCTCGCAGCGCGCGCGCTGACCCCGCCTCCGCCCGGACAGCCGTGGCCTACGGTGGAGGAGATGATCGACTCGGGTGCGCGGGTGCTGCTGACGCACGAGTCCGGCACGGCGGGTCCCGATTGGTTCCCGGCGGCGTGGTCGGTGTTCGTCGACACTCCATACTCGTTCGAGCGGCCGGAAGACTTCAGCTGTGCCGTCAACCGCGGGGCCGCGGACCGCCCGCTTCGGCTTCTGAACCACTGGATCTCGGACCCACTGCCGCGCCCAGAGAACGCGGCGGTCGTGAACGTCTCGGACGTTCTGCTCCCGCGCGCCCGCGAGTGCTGGGACGCGTGGGGGGCTCCGCCGACGATCGTGGCGGTGGACTTCGAGGACCTCGGCGACCTGACGTCTGTCGTGGACGCCCTGAACGACGAGGTCGCCGAGTAGGCGTGCCGGCCGCGAGCGTTCGCGCCGCCCGCGGCCGGACGCGCCTCAGCTGGCGAGGGAGCTCGGCCCCGTAGCCTCGGCCTCGAACTCGAACGTCCCGTCGGCGCCGATGTCCACGACGATGGTCGTGCCGGGGACGAACGTGCCTGAGAGCAGCGCGCGTGCGAGCGGGTTCTGAATCAGCCTGGTGATCGCGCGCTTGAGCGGGCGCGCCCCGTAGTCGGGGTCGAAGCCCGCGTCGGCGAGCGCGGTGTGCGCGGCGTCCGAGAGGCGCAGCGAGAGGCCGCGGTCGGCGAGCCGAGCGCGAAGCGCGCCGAGCTGGATGTCGACGATGCGTCCCATGTCGTCGCGGCCGAGTGGCGAGAAGACGATGGTGTCATCGATGCGGTTCAGGAACTCCGGGCGGAACTGGCGCTCGAGAGCCTCGAGCACTGCCGCGCGACGCGCGTCGGGGTCGGCGGTCTCGAGGATCGCGTGGCTCCCGACGTTCGAGGTCATGATGACGACGGTGTTCTTGAAGTCGACGGTGCGCCCCTTTCCGTCGGTGAGCCGTCCGTCGTCGAGGATCTGGAGCAGGACGTTGAACACGTCGGGGTGTGCCTTCTCGATCTCGTCGAACAGGATGACGCTGTACGGGCGCCGACGGACCGCCTCGGTGAGGTATCCGCCGTCGTCGTGGCCGACGTAGCCGGGAGGGGCGCCGAGCATCCGCGCGACGGAGTGCTTCTCCATGTACTCGGACATGTCGAGCCGAACGATGTTCTGGTCGTCGTCGAACAGGAAGGCGGCCAGGGCCTTGGCGAGCTCCGTCTTTCCGACGCCGGTCGGGCCCAGGAAGATGAACGAGCCGATCGGCCGGTTCGGGTCCTGAAGACCGGAGCGGGATCGCCGGACGGCGTCTGCGACGGCCTCGACGGCGTCGTCCTGGCCGACGACACGTTGGTGCAGACGCGACTCCATCTCGAGGAGCTTCCGCTGCTCGGACTCGACCATCCGAGCGACGGGGACGCCGGTCCACTTCGAGACGAGCTTGGCGATGTCGTCTTCGCCGACCTCGTCGCGGAGGAAGGTGCCCTGCGACGCCTGGAGCTCGCGCAGGTCGCGCTCGGCGGTCCGGAGCTGATCCGTGGCCGCGGGGATCTCGCCGAACTGGATGCGACCCGCGTCGTCGTACCGGCCCTCCTTGGTGGCTCGCTCCTGGTCGAAGCGCAGGGCCTCGAGCCGCTCCTTGACGGCGGTGATCTTGCCGAACAGCTCCTTCTCGTTGAGCCACGCCGCCTTGAGGCCGCTGACACGCTCCCGAACCTCGGAGAGCTCGCGCTCGACGTCGGCGAGGCGCCGCACCGACGCGTCGTCGCGCTCCTTCTTCAGCGCCTGGCGCTCGATCTCGAGCGAGACCGCGCGTCGCTCCTCGACCTCGATCGGGCTGGGGAGGCTCTCGGTCTCGATCTTGAGCTCGGCCGCCGCCTCGTCGACGAGGTCGATCGCCTTGTCTGGCAGGAAACGGTCGGTGATGTAGCGGTTCGAGAGGGTCGCAGCGGCGACAAGGGCGGCGTCGGCGATGCGGATGCCGTGGTGTACCTCGTAGCGCTCCTTGAGTCCGCGGAGGATCGTGATGGTGTCGTCGACGGTCGGTTCCCCGACGAACACAGGCTGGAAGCGGCGCTCGAGCGCTGCGTCCTTCTCGATGTACTTGCGGTACTCCTTGAGCGTGGTGGCGCCGATGGTACGGAGCTCGCCGCGGGCCAGCGCGGGCTTGAGCAGATTGCCGGCGTCCATCGCTCCTTCGGCGGCACCGGCACCGACGAGAGTGTGAAGCTCGTCGATGAACAGGACGACGCGTCCGTCGCTGGCCTGGATCTCCTTGAGCACGGCGCGGAGGCGGTCCTCGAACTCGCCGCGGTACTTCGCGCCGGCGATGAGGGCGCCGAGGTCGAGCGCGAGCACGCGCTTGTCGCGGAGGCTGTCGGGAACGTCGCCGGCGGCGATGCGGAGCGCGATCCCTTCGGCGATCGCGGTCTTTCCGACGCCGGGTTCGCCGATGAGGACCGGGTTGTTCTTGGTGCGGCGCGAGAGCACCTGGAGCGTCCGTCGGATCTCCTCGTCGCGACCGATGACGGGGTCGAGCTTGCCGCGGCGCGCGGCGTCCGTCAGGTCGCGTGCGTAGCGGGTGAGTGCCTCGAACTTGCTCTCAGGATCTTCGTCGGCGACCCGCTGCGCACCGCGCGTCTCCTTCAGGGCCGCCAGGGCGGCGGCGCGGCTGACGCCGGCCGAGGTCAGCGCCTTGGCTGCGTCGCCGGGGGTGTCGAGCGCGGCGAGCAGCAGGTGCTCGGTCGACACGTATGCGTCGCCCATCGTGTCGGCTTCGCGCTGGGCTCGGTCGAGCATCGCGCCGAGGTCGCGCGCGAGCGTGGGGCCGTTGCCGCCCTGGACCTGGGGCAGGCGCCCGAGGGCGCCGTCGAGGTCGCGCGCGACGTCGTCGGGACGTGCGCCGATACGTCGCAACAGCGCCGGCACGATCCCGTCGGGCTGGCCGACGATCGCGGCGAGGACGTGTGTCGGTGTGAGCTGTGGATTCCCACGCTGCTGCGCGTCGTTCGACGCGGAGAGCAGGGCCTCGCGAGACTTCACGGTGAGCTTGTCGTTGTTGATCATGGGGCTCCGGTTGTGTGACTTCGCGGCGGCATCTGTGTGCACACACGCGAGCGGTTGTGTGTACCGGCAACCTACGCACGTCCCTCCCACCTGCAAACACACGCGCCTCGGCGCGGGGCGAGCTCAGTCGCGGAAGATGATCGCGGCCTCTTCCTCGCCGACCGTGTCGATCCAGAACTCCTTGAAGCGGTCCTTGAGGATCTTCTCGATCTGCCGGATTCGCTCGCGCGACACGCCGAACTGGTCGCCGAGCTCCTGCAGGGAGATCGGGTCGTCAGCGATGACGCGCTGGTCCCAGATCGCCTGCTCCCGAGCGTCGCTGATGCTGGCGCGGAAGGCTGCGAACGCGGCGCCGATCCGCTGCTGAATCTGGCGCCCCTCGACCTCGTCATCGGGAAGGATCGCCGCGTCGTCGGCGATGTGCGACGAGAGGGACCCCGACTCGAAGCCGGGCGCCGGCGCGTCGAGCGACAGCGCGGGCGCGTCGAGGATGCGGGCGACATCGACGACCTCACTCTCGCGCACGCCGAGGTGGTCGGCGATCTGCCGGGTCGATGGGGTGAGGAACCCCTCTCGTACGAGCTCCTCGCGCGCCTTGGAGAGGTTGTAAAAGAGCTTCCGCCCGGAGCGTGTGTTCCCGACCTTCACGAGCTGCATCGAGTTCATGAGGTAGTTCAGGATCATCGCGCGGATCCAGTACTGCGCATACGACGTGAACTTCACGCCGCGGTAGGGGTCGTAGCGGCGGATCGCTTCGGCGAGCCCGACGTTCCCTTCTTGGATCAGCTCCATGAGCGAGACGCGGCGCCGATGGTACTCTCGGGCGATCTTCACCACGAGGCGAAGGTTGGACATGATGAGTTGCTTCGCGGCGTCTACGTCCCCGCGCTCGACGTAGGCCTCGGCCAGCGTCTGCTGCTGTTCGGCCGGTAGCGGCGCGACGTGGCGAAGCTGGGCGAGGTACGTGCTCAGCGGGTCGTTCGAGACGAGCGCCCCGCCGGCGACGTCGACGAGCGAGTAGGCGTCCCTCGGGATCTCGCGCTGGACCTCGTCGTTTGGAAGCGGCAGCTCGGCGACGTCGTCCTCCGAGAGCTCGTAGTCCTCGGGCACGTCGTCGGGTCCGAGGACCTCGGGCTCCTTTGCTTCTTCTGCCATTCGGGTCCTGGGCCGTTGGCCACCCGTATCGGTGGGTGCAGTCGCGACAGGGCAATACCCCATCGTGGCTTTACCGGGGGCGACGCGGCTGGTAACCTAGCGCGCTGATACGGCCCGTCAACCTGCCCGGCCCCGAATGCGGATCTCGCGAACCCTCTGCCTCGTCCTCGCCGCGTCCGGCGCCGCCGCGTGCAGCGCCGCCAGCTCCTCGGGTGTGGACGGCGAGGACACGGGTGTGTCGGTGGTCGACACCGGAGGGATCCGAGACGACGCGGGCCTCGACGGCGGCGCCGAGCTAGGTCCCGATGCGGCCTACGACGCCGGGGCGGAGCTCGACGGCGTCGATGATCTCACCGAGGACCTCGGTGACGACGCCCCTCGTGGGCCCGTCTGCGGCAACGGCATCGTCGAGCGCGGAGAGGCCTGCGACGACGGCAACAACTTCCCCAACGACGGCTGCAACCCCATCTGCACTTCCGACGAGAGCTGCGGGAACGGCTTCGTAGACACCGCGGAGCAGTGCGACGACGGGAACGTCCTCAACGGCGACGGCTGCGACGCGCGCTGCCGCCACGAAGAAGGATGCGGCAACGGCGTCGTCGAGGTCGGCGAGCAGTGTGACGACGGCAACGTGTTCAACGGCGACGGCTGCTCCAGCGGCTGCGTCCGCGAGGTCCTCGTCGCGCGCGACACCGACGGGGACACGATCAGCGACTTCGATGAGGGCTCCGGGTTCGTCGACACCGACGCAGACGGGACCCCGGACTCCGAGGACCTCGACTCCGACAACGACGGCATCCCAGATTCCGTCGAGGCCGGCGACGCGGATATGGGCTCCGAGCCCGTCGACACCGACGGCGACGGCCGATACGACTTCCGCGACCTCGACTCCGACAACGACCGCATCCCCGACGCAGAAGAGGGGTACGTCGACACCGACGGCGACGGCGTCCCGAACTTCGCCGACACCGACTCCGACCAGGACTACGTCCCCGACATCGTCGAGACCACCCGCGACACTGAAGGCGACGGGACACCGGACTACATCGATATCGACTCCGATAACGACGGGATCCTGGACGCCCACGAGCTGTTCGCGGACTCCGACGGCGACGGCTCGCCCAATCGGCTCGACACGGACTCCGACAACGACACGCTCCCCGACTCGCTCGAAGCCGGCGACTCCGACCCGGCGACATTCCCCGTCGACACCGACGGAGACGGGCTGCCGGACTACATCGACACCGACTCCGACGCCGACGGGATGCCCGACGTCAGCGAGCGCGGGTGTGCGGCGGGCAGCTCGGAGCGGCTCCTCCCCGACTCGGACTACGACGGTTACTCCGACCTCGCCGAGGTCCTCGTCGGCGCCAACCCTTGCGCGTTCGACGACGCAGCCTCCTTCCGTCGGTACACCGACTTCTTCTTCATCTTGCCGTGGAATCTGCCCGCGCAGACCGCGCCGCTCGAGTTCGCGTCGGACATCATCCAGGCCGACGTCTCCATCGCGATGGACACCACCGGCTCCATGGGCGGCGAGATCGGGAACCTGCGGTCGGCGTTCTCGGGACAGATCTTCCCGCAGGTCCGCGCTCAGATCCCCAACATCGCGTTCGGCGTCTCGACGTTCGACGACTACCCGTGCAACGGGCACGGCGCGGGCGCCGACCAGCCGTTCATTCTTCGACAGCGCGTGACCACGAACGTCGGCGCGGCGCAGTCTGCGATCGACGGCATCGGCCTTCACAACGGCGCGGATGGCCCCGAGTCCGGCTACGAGTCGATGTACCAGGTCGCGACGGGCCGCGGGGTTTCCAACTGCGGCGCGAGCGTCCCGGCGTTCAATCCAGCGGCCGGACTCGTCCCCGGCGTCGCCGACGGGACGATCGGGGGAGTGGGATTCCGGAACGGCTCGTTCCCGATCCTGGTTCACGTCACCGACGCCACGTCTCACGATGAGGGCTCGTACGGTGCGTTTGCCGCTTCCTCGAGCGAGGCAATCGCCGCCCTGAGCGCGATCGGCGCTCGATTCATCGGCGTGGCGTCCGGGTCGGAGCCTCGCGGCCAGCTCGAGGCCGTCGCGCGCGCCACCGGGGGCGTCGTCCCGGTATGCGCTTGGGACGGCGCGCGCCCAGGCGGGTGCGGCGCCGGGCAGTGCTGCACCGGCACCAACGGCGGCGGCCGGGGCTCCGAGAGCGGCACGTGCCCCCTCGTCTTCGATGTCGACGGGAACGGGAACGGACTTGGCGGCGCGATGGTCACCGCGATCTCCGCGCTCGTGAACACCACCGCGTTCACCGTCACGACGCGCATCCGCCGCGACGAGGGTGAGTACATCGAGACCGGCGTCGACACCCGCTGCTTCCTGCAGTCGGTGTCACCCGCTCGCTTCACGACCAGCGGCTCGTGCACTTCGACTCCGGTCCCCGCCGACCTGAACCCGGTCGACGGACGGCTCGACTCGTTCCGCAACGTGACACCCGGCACCCAGCTCTTCTTCGACGTCGTCGCCGCGAACGCCGGTTGCGTCCCGGAGCGTGAGATGCCGCAGGCATTCTCGACCTACATCGACGTGATCGGCGACGGGCTGACGACGCTCGACACCCAGCTCGTCACGATCATCGTGCCGGCGCGGTCGGAGAACCCTTCGACGGTTCCCTGACGTCGACGCTCGGACTTGGCTTCCTGATCCCGGCGCCCTGCCGCTCGAACCCGGGCGATCCTACTCGGCCGCGGTGTGTACAGCGGAGTAGGTGGACGGGATCTCTACGTCCAGGATGATGCGCTCGTCGATGACCTCGATGCGCTCACCATTCCACCACGAACTGCGCGCGAACACACGCGCACGGGTGATCGGGAGATCCGAGGGCGTGAGGTCCGTGCCGGCGAGCGCCATCTGGTGGTGGGGCGCCTCGAGCCAGCGCGGTACGACGTTCTTGTCGCCGTCGTGCTCGTTCACGTACGCGAAGAATCGCTGGAGCCACTCCCCAAACGCCTCCGCCTCTTCGGCGTCGTATCGGACCTCACCGAGGCGGTCCCGGACGGCCTGTACTTCGGCGGCAGAGGTCGCCGCAGAGAGAGCCTCGAAGAGCTCGATGTTCGCGGTCGCGCTGTAGGTGGCGATGGGCGCCTCCTTCGCGGGATCCAGGAACCAGAGCCGGTTCTGAGTGAGCGCGAGCTCGTACGGGTCGAGGTACTCGCGTCGAATCTGGAAGTGCTCGCCGCGGGCGTTCTCGGCCTCGATGTCGTAAGTGACCGTGTACGGGGTATCCATCCAGCCGAGCAGGTACGGCCAGGTCCACGGGAGGGCGAAGACGACGAGGAGTGCAGAGACCCAACGGTTGCGCCAGCGGTAGAGCTCCGCGACCGGGCCCGTGGACCACCGAGTCAGCAAGAGTCCCAGGAGCGCGAGCTCGGGAACTACCCACTCCCAGAAGAAGATGCCCGAGCTCAGGAAGATCCCGGTGTGCATCGCGATGACGAGCAGGAACATCGCGATGGTGCCACGGCGCGCCAAGGCGATACCGATAACCGCGATCTCGAGCGTGATGGTGTAGATGACGATGAAGCGCTCCGAGGAGCGCACGAAGTCCACGACCTGCGAGAATGTGTCGCCGACCAGGTTGGGCAGCCATCCGTTTAGGTGGGCGGAGATGAAGAGCAGGTGGACGTGCTCTCGACGGAGCCACAGCGTCGGGTCGCCGCCGAGCCGGAGCTTTGCCACTGCCGGGTAGAAGTAGAAGCCCCCGAACATGCAGATGAGCAGCAGCGGGTACACGAACGCGTGCGTCTTCCGAATCCGGCTCGCGAGGAACACGGCCCAGCCCAGGAGCACCGAGTAGAGTAGCAGGGCCTTGTCGGCCCAGGTCGGCTCGAAGCACGATGGGAAGAAGTACTGCGCGGCCATGACGCCGGCGAACGCGCTGAAGACCGGAAGGGCAAGCGGCGTGGCGGCGATCGCCCCCCACATTGCGACGAGAAGGGCCCGGTCGAACAGATGGGAGCTGCCGAACCATACCGAGAAATCGGGCGTCGACAGCTTCCACATGAGGGGGAAGGCCATGGCCATGAGCATAAGGCGCAACCCATTCGGGTCGTCGTCGCTCCACTTCACTCGGCCTGCGAAAGGGTTACGTGAGTGGCGCACGAAGTGGAGGACGCCAACGAGCGTCGTCATGCCCACCGCGAGCTGGAGCCCCGGGCTGTGGAGCAGCGCAGCGAGGAAGATCGACGCGCCGTAGTAGTCGGCCTCGGGGAGGATGAGCGGGGACTTGAAGAAGACCTTTGGCGGGAAGAGAGCGAACCTGAGCGGTGCGAAAATGAGCAGCGTCAGTGCCAGGTCCCACAGCACCGGGTCCTTGAGGAACGGTACTCGGGAGTCGGGCGGGGAGGGCTGAGTCATCGACTTCTCCACGAAGCGCGGTTGTGGGGCGCGCGGCGCGCTGAGTGCCACGCGCAGGTCGGCTAGAGTGCGCCCGCGCAGCTGCAACTCCCGTGCCGCGCGGACTCGGCTCGAGCGCGCCCAGGCGCATGTCGGGTGCCCGCGCGGGACTACCTTCGCCGCAGCAGGTCGGCGAACGTGCCGAGCTTTTCGGGCTGCTGCGTCTTGTGGGCCTGGAACGCGCGGCCCCCGTCGTCGTCTTCGACGGGACGCCGGCTCAGGCTGATGCGCCGCCGCTCGACGTCGACCTGGGTGACGCGGGCCTCGACGGCGGTCCCCTGCCGGAAGCGGGTGTACGCGTTGCGCGCCTCGTCCTCGGGCAGGTTGCCGAGCGGCAGCAACGCGGTGACGCCAGCCGCGAGCGCAACGAAGACGCCGAAGCTCTGCACCGACTCGACGGTCCCCTGGACCGCCGTGCCCGGCGGGAAGCGCGCGACGAGCTCCGTCCACGGGTCGTCGAGCAGCGCCTTGATCGACAGCGCGATCTGTCGCTTCTGCGGGTCGACCTGGAGCACTTGGACCTGGACCTCGGCGCCGGCGTCGAGCGCGTCCTTCGGGTGCTTGAGGCGCCGCCCGGGGTCGATCTCCGAGATATGGACGAGGCCCTCGACCCCCGGGGCGAGCTCGACGAACGCGCCGAAGCGCTCGAGCCGTGTGACGCGGCCCGTCGCGGTCGAGCCCGGGTGCAGGTCGCGCGTCGCAGCGAACCAGGGATCTTCTGCTAGCGCGCGCATCGAGAGGGCGATGCGCCGATGCTTTGCGTCGTCGAGGTCGCTCAGGCTCACGACCGAGACGCGGACCCTGTCGCCGACGTTGACGAGCTCGGAGGGGTGGTCGACGCGACCCCACGACAGCTCGGAGACATGCACGAGTCCGTCGACGCCGCCGATGTCGACGAAGGCGCCGAAGTCGGCGACGCGGGTGACGACGCCGTCGAGCTCGAGGCCCGGCCGCAGCGTCTCGAGGGTCGCACCGGCTCGCTCGTCTCGCTCGCGCCTCAGGAGCGCCGAGCGCGAGAGGACGACGTTTCGTCCTCCCTCTTCTACGCGCGTGACGAGGAACGCGAGGGTCTGCCCGATCCAGGTCTCGGGCTCTGCGCCGCTGCCGAGGTCGATCTGCGAGAACGGGCAGAAGCCCCGCGCGCCGAGCGCCTGCACGTCGAATCCGCCCTTGTTTACGCCCGTGACTCGCCCCTCGACGGGGATGCCCTGCCGCGCGGCGTCTTCGAGGATGGCGAGGTGTTCGCCGCCGCCCTTGCCCAGCGCCCGAGACAGTCGGACGCCACCGCGCACGGTGACGACGTAGGCCTCGAGCGAGTCGCCCACCGAGACCGTCAGCTGCCCGTCTCGGTCGAGCAGCTCTGCAGAGTCGATCGCACCTTCCGTCTTTCCGCCGAGGGCGACGAACACCGCGTCGTTTCCGATCGCGACGACGGTCCCGGTGACTTTGTCGCCAACGTCGTACGAGCGCACACCGAGCGGGCCGGCCCCTAGCATGGCGGCGAAGTCGTCCGTCGAGGGGAAGTCCTCGGGGGCCAGCGGGGTGGCGCGGCTTGGTGCTGGCTCGTCGTCGGCCACGCGCGGCTGCGCGGCCTCGTCGCGCCAGACGCG
>JACKDJ010000026.1 GCA_020633625.1 Myxococcales bacterium | reverse complement strand
GAGCTCTTGAAGCGGCACGACGTGCCGGAGCTTCCCGAGGGCGTCGACGCCGTCAGCGGCATGGTCGGGTGGTCGGCGAGCGGCGGCCGCGCCTACGTCGACGTCGCGCTCAAGCACCCGATCAAGCTCCTCGTGAACGCGCTCGGACCGCCTCCGGAGGACGTCGTTGGCCTGGCACACGAGCACGGCGTGTTGGTGGCCGCGCTCGTCGGACGCGCGGACCAGGCGCTGAAGCAGAAGGAGATTGGGGTCGACCTCATCGTCGCCGCGGGGACCGAGGCGGGAGGACACACGGGCGAGATCTCTACGATGGTCCTCGTGCCGCAGGTCGTCGACGCCGTGTACCCGACGCCGGTGCTCGCGGCCGGTGGCATCGGGAGCGGACGCCAGATGGCTGCAGCGATGGCGCTCGGCGCGCAGGGAGTGTGGACCGGGTCGATCTGGCTGACGGTCCAAGAGGCCGACGAGTTCCAGGTCGTGACCGACAAGCTGCTGGCGGCGAAGTCTCACGAGACGGTTCGGTCGCGCTGCCTGACCGGCAAGCCGGTGCGCCAGCTCCGCACCGCGTACACCGACGCGTGGGAGTCGAAGGAGTCTCCAGGGCCGCTCCCGATGCCGCTCCAGATGCTGGCGACCGGTGCGGCGCAGCAGCGGATCTACCGCCACGCGCAGACGAGCCACCCGACCGCCGGCGACCTGATCACGTGCCCCGTCGGTCAGATCGTCGGGACGATGAATCAGGTGCGTCCGGCCCGCGACGTCGTCCGCGACATGGTCAGCGAGTACGTCGAGGCGGTCTCGCGCGTGTCGGCGCTGCTCGAAGGGATGGGCGAGTAGGTCCGCGCGGCGCGCGCCTGCCCACAACGACGGGCGCGTCAGCCGCGGTCACGGAACTGGCGGCCCCGGCGCGTCGAGCGCGCACACTCCGCCTGGGCGGGCGAGCGCGTTGATGCAGGCAAAGGCCTCTGCGTCGTTGCGAGCCGCGACGGCGCAGTCCGTCGCGGCGAGCGCCCGCTCGCACTGCGCGTCGCCGTCGGCGCAGGCCCGCCAGTCGAAGTCGCCGCACGTGGGGTCGGTGGCTGGATCGCAGACGCGGATGAGCTCCATCATCCCGTGGTCCTCGTGCGTGAGCTTGTGACAGTGGAAGACGAACGGCCCCGTGAACGCCCGGTTTTGCGTGATGATGTCGATGTGCCGCGACATGTTCACGAGGTAGGTGTCGCGCCAGTGCGGGAACGGGATCGGGTCGAAGACGTTGTCGTTGGGGCAGACGATGTAGGGGTTGATGTGGATGTGGAACGGGTGCCCATCGAACGACGCGGCGATGCGCCAGTGCTCCACCGCGTCGAGCATCAGGTCTCGGTCTGCGGGGTAGACGGTGCGGTCGACCTCCTCGAAGTTCGTGCAGTTCACGTTGTAGTTCGCGCAGTCGCACGGGTCCGGGTCGTCGACGGTCGCGGCGCCGACTTGCAGCACGGCGACCTGGTCGATCGCAGTGACGTCGGTCTCGGCGACCGCTGCTGCGCATCGGTCCGCGATCGCGACGCCGTCGAGGTCCATAGGCGGCGCGAGTGCGCCGATCGCGTCGAAGTCGGGCAGCTGCGTCTCGGTCGCCGGCCCCGCGTCGCGCGACACGTTCATGATTGCAAACACGTCGCCGTCGGAGTCGAACCGGGCGACGATGTCAGACGGCTCCGGCGCCGTGTCGGGTGAGAACGGCTGCTCTGCGAACGGGACGTGCTCGGTGTCTGCGTCTTGTAGAAACCGCGCGGCGACGAAGCACCAGGTGTCCCCGTGCGAGAGCTGCCCTTGCCCGCCGACGATCGCCTCGACGCGGTAGCCGGGGGACATGAAGATCCATGGGTGCTCGAACTCCTGCGGCAGGATCAGGCCATCACGCCCGATCTGGTGGATTGCGAGCGGCTCGTCGGTGTCGAACGACTCACAGTCGGGGTCGAGCCCGCGAAACACGCCGATGAACACCTCGTCGAGGAAGCCAGCGTGAAGGATGCGCCAGCGCTCGACCTGGTCTGGCGCGGTGACGAGCCGCGGACGTCGCACGCCGTTCAGCACGTTGAGCTGCGGCGCGCTCGTCGCGCTCAGCGTCTCGAAGTCGTCGAACGTGATCGTCTCGTCTGTGCAGGCCTCGCCGTCGGCGAGCGGCTCGAAGCCGTTTCGCGCGATCGACGGCGTCGAGAACAGCATCACGCGCTCCTTGGCGTTGGCGACGCCCGGGAGGGAGTCGAGCGGGCCACGCACGATCCACGCACCCGCCGCGCCCGATGCGACCTGCATGGCCGTCGTTCCGTGGATGTGCGGGTGGTACCACTGGAGGCCGGTGTGGTGCGTACCGTCTTCGTCGATGTCCCAGCGATAGCGGGCGCCCGCGCCGGGGTGCACTCGGTTCAGGACGTTGTCGCCGTGGAAGCACGTGTCGTCGCTCGAGTCGCCGTCGCAGACGTCGTCGCCACACTCGCGGCACTCGTACGGGACGCCGGCGATGACGACCGGCTCGCACACCTCACCGCCACGGGCATAGTCGGGTCGAACGTGGGAGCCGTGGGCGTGCAGGTTCGTGACGTTGAAGTCGAACATGTGTTCGCAGACGTCGCCGTCGGCGTTCACGCAGACGCAGTCGTCGTCACGCTCGGTGGCGCACGCGTCGTGGATGTGGTCGGGGATGCAGCTCGTGCCCGACGCGGTGCTGCACGTGCACTCGTCGCCCCCCAGGGAGCGGTAGTCGTGGCCGCTGAGTGCGTTCCACAGGTCGACGCGGATGCTGCGCGGAGTGGTGCCCTCCCGCGCGGGCGTATCGATGGTGGGGCCAACGTAGCTGCCGTTGTACGCGCGGACGCAGTGGCGCTGGCCATCGAGCTCCACCTCGGTCGCGGCGAGACGGAGCCGATACACTCCGTCGCTCCCGGGTTCGAGGACCGGCGGGTTGGCGAAGGTCTCCTGCACGCAGACGCCGTCCGACACCTCGAAGCAGTCCGCGGCCGTCGCGTCGTCGCCGGCGTCGCTGGAACAGGCCGAGAGTGCTACGGCCATGAAGGCGAGCGCGACCCGGACGGATCCGCGCAAAGAGCGGGGAGACAGCGAAGCGCGACGGAGCACGTTGTGCGGCGACATGAACGTCCGGATGTGGCGAGGGGTGACTCACACTACGCCACAGACTTCGATGCGCAGGTGTCCGAAGTCGACCACCGGGTGTTCGGATTCGACCACCCGGGATCGCCCCCCTGCCCGAGGCGAAGAGCCGGCAGGGTTGAGCCGGCCACCACGCGGCCGGCGCCCATGCTTCAGACGCCCCGGAGGAGCTGTGTCGCGAGCTCGAGCAGGGCCCGAACGCGCGGGACCGCGACGAGCACGGTGGGTACCGCGATGCTCACGGGCACCACATCGCCGATGATGTCGTCGAGCACCACCTCGACCGGCGCGACACCGTCGGCGCGCTCGTCGACCTCGGCGTCCGGCACGAACGCGATCCCCGAGCCCGCTGCGGCGAGCTGATGGAGAAGGTGGACGTCGGGGTGGACGAGCGCGGGCGTGACCGAGACCGACGAGCCATCCAGCATCGGGAGGGTGGTCGGGGCATCGCTCCAGGTGCCTTGAACCAGCAGCGCGAAGCGCGTCAGGTCGGCGGGTTCGCGGGGGCGGCCGACGGCGTCGAGGAGGGCGCCGCTGGCGACGAGTCGTCGACGGACGTGGATCGGCGTCACGACCTGCCAGCCGTCGCCGAGGTCGGCCTCACCCTGGAACAAGAGAAGGTCGAGGTCGAGATCCGAGATCGCGGGCCCCAGGGGCGGGGCGACGATGGTCGCGACGACCTGAACGTCCGGGACGGCGTGTCGCAAGGCCGCGAGCACGACGCCTGTCAGGCTCGGCGGGAGACCGGGCGGGACGCCGACATGGAGCTGCCCGCGGAGGTCGCCGTCAGCGTGCCGCGCGATGCGGAGCATCGCCCGCGCCGAGTGCAGAAGCTCGCGCCCGCGCGGCGCGAGCTCTCGCGCCAGTGGGGTGGGCTCGGCGCCGAGCGCCGTCCTGACGAAGAGCGCCGCACCCAAGCGAGCCTCGAGCGCGTCGACTCGACGGCGCAGCGTCGCGCGCGGCCACCCGAGCGTAGCGGCCGCCGCTGCGAACGAGCGAGCCTCGTACACGGCCAGGAAGCTGCGCACTTCGTCGAGGTCCATCGCGTCCACGCAAGGGGAGAGCGCACACTATGACGCGCGCTCGGCGCGTCGGGCAAGCCGGGCGATCTGACGCCGGGAGTTCGTGGAGTGTCACCGGATGACACGGCGGTGACACGCCTCGATCTCGGGCGCGCTTCGGGTGTGCTATCGGCACTCCGGGCAGCCGTTGCGGCGGGCTCAGGCGTGGCCCGGCGCGGCCAACTGCTCGAATCTTCACCGTTCGGCCGCGGGCGGCAACGATCCAGCGCGCGGCCGACGTGCCGCCTGGCGCGCGCTCCGGCGTGGCGGACGTCGTGCGGGAAGCACACACCCGCGGCCACGCGCAGCTACAGATCCACACAGTGTCGGCCGGGGATGCGCGGGTTGACGCTGCTCGGTCCACGACTTCTCGTGTTGGGGTCAGCACCGAACGGTATGGGTCATGTCCAAGTCAACGCGTGGGACGACGCTCCTGCAGTCCATCACCACCAGCAGCGAGCACGAGTGTATGGCGAGCCTCGTCGGTCTCTCGGGCGGCGTGCTGGGACGCCGGGTCGAGATCAAGGGCTGCCTCACCATCGGTCGCGCCGACGACTGCGACATGGTCCTCACAGAGTCGGGCGTCTCTCGGCGGCACGCTCGTATCGTGATGGTCGGCGGCGCGCACGTGATCTTCGACTGCGACAGCCGAAACGGCCTGTTTGTCGACGGACAGCGGGTACAGTCGGTCGAGCTTCGAGACGGCGCGCAGATCGCGATCGGCGAGTGCGTTCTGAAGTACACGCGGATGAACACGATCGAGCGTGTGCACCACGACTCGCTCGCGTCGATGTCGATGCTCGACGCGCTGACGGGGCTCGCCAACCGGCGCCAGGTGCTCGCCACCCTCGTCAAGGAGCTGCGGGGAGTGGGCCGCGGCGCCGCGTCCGTGTCTGTGATCGCGCTCGACATCGACCACTTCAAGCGCATCAACGACACGTACGGACACCCCGGTGGCGACGCGTGTCTGCGCGAGATCGCAGCACGGATGACGGCGGCGATCCGGCCCGGCGACACTCCGGGGCGGGTCGGAGGCGAGGAGTTCTTGATCGTGTTGCCGCAGACCGCGCTGTACGACGCACTCAACGTCGCCGCGCGGCTCCGGACGGTGATCCGTTCCACGCCGGTGCGCTTCCCGCCGGACGAGATCGAGGTCCGCGCGTCGTTCGGAGTCGCCGACCTGTCGGAGATCTCGGTTAGCGGCTGCGGTCGCGACCCGGACGGTGTCGCCAACGAGCTCGTCGCGCACGCGGATCGGCTGCTTTACCGGGCAAAGACTGAGGGCCGCGACCGCATCGTGGCATAGCGCGCACCAGCGCGCGAACGCCGCACCGCCTTGACTGCTGCCGCCGCGACCGATAAGCGCCCCCTACGTTGACTCCGGTTGTACGGCCGCCGAATGTCTCAAAGCTCACCCTCCGCGAAGCTCCGTGGACTCTTCGTGTTCGAACGCGAGGAGCCGGGCACGATCGCGCTTTTGGTCCTGTTCTTGGTGTTCCTCGCGCTCTCTCCGCGCGACGCCTGCTCGTTCCACCCTGAGCGCCCCGCGGCGTCGGCGCAGACGCACTGACGCGGGGCGTTCGCGCCTCGAAGACATGCGCGACGCCACTCAGAGACGCGGGGACCGAGCCAACGGCGAGGTGGCCCGCGCGTGGCGCGGGTCGCGCATCGCGGCGCTCACGCTCTCGGCGCTCGCTGCCCTCGTCGCGGCGTGCAACGACGAGGAGAACGCGAGCCCCGCCGCACCCGACCCGCACGCCTGGGCAGACGCCGCCGGTGCGCGGCTCGAGGACGACTTCGCCGGCGAGTACGCTCGGTACATGGCGACGCTGGTCGCCGAACACCCGGTGCAGAACCTGCTCGACGACACGCTCGTCGAGCTCGAGGTCGCAGAGGACCCGGTCGACAGCGGGCTCGGCATCGTTCTGGAGCACCCCGAGCTGCTCGCTGAAGTGTACGCGGCCCGCGACTGGGCACCGGTCTTCGTCGACGACGCCGGCGATGTCCGCTTCCAGGCACAGGCCGTCTACGACGCGCTGGCCGAGATCGGTGTCCACGGACTTGACCCCGATGACTACCGGCACCCGCAGGTACCCGACCTGGTGCGGTCACAGCGAGGGCTGGCGCGAGCGCTCGCGGCGCTGCCTGCGGCCGAGCCGACGCGGGCGGAGCTGCGCGCGCTCGTCGCCGCCATCGACTCCAGCGCCTCGGCGACCTCGGAGGACCCGATCGGCGCGACGTTCGCCGCCGTCTTCGGTGCGGTCGGGGCCGAGAACTCGGCGGTACCCGAGCTGTGGCGGCTGCATCGCGCCGAGGTCGAGCTCGGCCGTGTGGCAGCCGGGAACGCCGCGTTGCTGGACGCGGCCCTGCTCGACGGCTTCGTTGGCTACGCGCTCGTGCAGCGCAACGCGAACACCGACGCGATCGATCGGTCGCTGGACGACGACGCCAAGCACGCCCTCGTCGTACGCCGCACCCTCGAGACGATCGATACCCTCCTGTCCGCGCAGTCCGCCGCCGACGTCGACGCGCTGTTCGCTTCGCTCCCCCCGACGCTGCCACAGTACGCCCCGCTGCTCGCGGCGCGCGCCCGCTATGCGGAGATCATAGCGACCGGCGGCTGGGAGGTCGTCGACGCCCGCAGCGTCCGCCGGGGTTCGTCGGGTCCGGTCGTCGAGTCGCTTCAGCGCCGGCTGCAGCGCGAGGGATACTGGGACGGAGAGATCAACGGCGCGTTCGGCACCGACCTCGAGCAAGCGGTGAAGCGCTACCAGCGCGCGCACCAGCTCGACGACGACGGCGTCTCGTCGCGCGCGTTCTGGGCTTCGATCAACGTCAGCGCAGAGGAGCGACTCGCTCAGATCGACCTGACACTCCAGCGGTGGCGCGAGAGTCGCATCGGCGACGACAGCTACTACGTCTTCGTCAACGTCCCCGACTTCCACGCCGAAGTCTGGCGCGACGGCACTCGCGACATGCGGTTCCGGATCGTCGTCGGCAATACGCAGCGAACCTGCGACGCTCGCCGGCGACGCATGGTCTACGAGAACGCGACGCCGCTGCAGAGCGCCGAGATGACGACGGTCGTCGTCAACCCGACGTGGACCGTGCCCCGGCGCATCGTCGAGGATGAGCTGCTGCCCCACCTCCTCGAGGACGACACTTACTTCGACCGCAGCGGCTTCGAGCGCGTCGGCGACAGCACGACCGTTCGGCAGCTCCCCGGTGGCTCGAACCCGCTCGGCCAAGTGAAGTTCATCTTCCCGAACCCGCACAACACGTACATGCACGACACATCGCGTCGGCAGTACTTCCAGTTTCCCGTCCGCGCCTTCTCGCACGGCTGCATGCGCGTCCAGGATCCGATGGCGCTCGCGGAGTACATCCTCGGCCACGACGGCCAGTGGAACGAGCGCGAGGTGGAGCGGACGCTCGATAGCCGCCACGAGCGCGGCTACACGCTCAACACGCCGATCCCCGTCCACATCGAGTACTACGTCGTGCGAGTCGACGACGACGGCACCGTGAACTTTCTGTCCGACATCTACCGGTACGACCGCGACCGCCTCGACCCCGACTTCGTCGCGAACGAGCGGTGCGACCCACCGCCGAGTGGCGCTCGTCTCGTCCTTGGCGACGGTCACACGGTTATGTATCGCGACACCGAGGGGAACCGCTACACCCCGACGCAGTGGGAGTACGTCCAGAGCGGCGGGACCCTGCGGCAGCGGGCGGACGGCAGCTTCGAGGATCCGCCGCCAGGCGCGGTTGACGGCGCGGGCGGAGTCACCGCCGGCGACTACGGCCCCTGAGCGAGGCGGCGCGCGACCGCCGACCGCGCCGCACGCGCCGCACGCGCCCTAGCCCCGTCGAGCTGGCACCCGGGACCCACGACGACAGCGACACAGGCGGCGAGCCCATCCAGCTCGCGCCCCGACAGTTGGTCGTGACCGCGGTCCACGACGCGTACCCAGTCCAGAGCCCGGGCGTCCGGGATCCAGCGTCGCAGCAGCGGGCGCAGCCGACTCCCACGAATACCCCACAGCATCGGCGGGACCATCGACGCCGCGTCAGCCTCAGCCTCGCGGCACGCCGCCGCGGCGCGAGCGGGCGTCACCGTGTCGAAGACTATCGCGACGTCTGACCGCCACTCCACCAGCGACCGCAGGAGTGCCGCAGCCTCGCGACGGGACCAGTACATCGGGACGCCCTGCAAGGTGACCAGCACCGGACGATCAGGCGGCACCACCGCCGTCCACGACAGGGACCGGACGTCGGCCACGACGTGCTTCACGCGTGGCCCCGGCGGCAGCGTCGCGTCGCGCAGCGCAATCACATCCGGCCCGTCGATGCACACCCAGTCGAGGTCGAGATGCTGCAGGCGCGACGACTCGGTCTCGAGCCCGCAGCCGAGCTCGATGACGGTCGCCGGGCGGCCCACCGCGGCGGCCCAAGCCTCGATGTACCCGTCGAACAGCGCGGCGCGCCGCGCGTGAAAACCGTCGGGGGGCGGCAGCGAGGCGGCGAGGTCGAGGTCGAGCGAGACGTAGACGCGGACCGCCTCGACGTCGCTGATCGCGCCGTCCGGATGCATCGCCTCGACCGCCCTGCCGTACAGCGACGCGAGGCAGGACCGCGCGACGGGGTTGTCGAGCTCGGGCAGCGTCGACGGAACGGTCACGCGGGTTCCTCGAGCCTTCCGCCGGGGTGAATCGCGAACCGGTCGCGGTCACGCGCGTGCACCGGAGCGTCGCCGGCCCACGGCCAGCCGCCGAACTGGGTGGCGCGGTAGTCTTCGTAGGCCTGCTGGATCTCGGCCGACGTGTTCATGACGAAGGGACCACGCCGCGCGACGGGCTCGCCGATCGGGCGCCCCTGCAGCAGCAGGATCTCAACGGCCGTGTCGGCGGCCGCGACGTCGACGACGCCCGGTCCGTCGAGCTCGACGCGCGACAACGCACCGACCCGCGTCCCGGCGACGACAGCGGCGTCGCCACGGTGCAGGTAGAGAGACCGGTCGACGCCGACACCGACCTCGGGGAGCCGAACGGACGCGCCCGGCTCGAGCTCGATGCGCCAGATCGCGAGCTCGCTGTCGGGCCGCGACGCCCACGAACTCGGCGGCGGCGACGGCGGCGCGGCGCCATCGAACCGACCGGCGACGAGCGTCACCACTGCCGTGCGCCCCTGAGCGTCGACGAGGCGGACCTGCGGGATCCGCTCGGCCCACAGCATGGTGAAGTGCGGCTCCACCATCTTGTCCGACGCGGGCAGGTTGAGCCAGATCTGAAACAGCTCGAGCGGGTTCGGTTCCGCCTCGCTCAGCAGCGGGAACATCTCTGCGTGCTGGATTCCGCCACCGGCGGTCAGCCACTGCACGTCACCACCGCCGTAGCGCGCGGTCGCTCCCATCGAGTCCGCGTGGTCGAGGCGCCCGGTTCGCACAACCGTGACGGTCTCGAAGCCACGGTGCGGGTGTCGCGGAAAGCCCGGGACGTCGGCGCCGTGGTACATCCGCCACGGCCGCGACTCGTCGAAGTCGCGACCGAGCTGCCGGCCATCGAGCGAGGCGGCGGGCCCCATCGCGTCGTTGCCCTGCGGGTAGTCGTCGTGATGGTGAGCGCAGAACAGGAACGGATCCGACGTCGGCCAGTGGAGCCCGTCGAGCTCGGTCACGGCGCGGACGACGGCGGTAGCAGGCGCGGGAGTCGTGGTGCCGGCGCCGGCCGTTTGCGTCGCGGAGGCCGCCGCAGGTGCGCCACCCGTCGGCGCGGCGGGACCCGCGGCGACGGGCGCGGTCCGTCTCGCCGCGGGGCTGCACGCGGCGATGGTGGCGACACCGCCGGCGGCGAGCAGCCGCAGCGCGTCACGGCGCGCGACGCCGGCGGGGCGCGGCGCGACGCGGGTGTCGGCGGGGCCCTCCGGGTGGGCGCCCAGGAGGTCGCACGCGCGAAAGACGAGGGCCTCGACGACCGCGAGCGACGCGCCGGCCTGGACATCTTCGCCGCCGCAGTCAGAGCTCGCAGACCCCGCGACCGCTCTGCGAACGTCTCGCTCGAGCGCGTCGACGTCGAGCGGCCGCGGGTTCGGCTGACCAGCGCCGCGGTGCGCGGCGAGAGCCGCGGTCAGCTCCTGGAGTGCCCAGTCCGGGCGGTCGAACGACAGCGCCTCGACGGCCTCGTCGAGGTGACACTCCAGCGCGGAGCGGGGGCGGGGGGCTTCGGGCTCGGAGTGGCTCGACACGACACGGCCTCGTTCTGGGGCCCTCAACTCTAGTCTTGCCGCGTCACCTGCGCCACCGCGCGGGGCCCCGCTTCACGAAGCGAGCGCCGGGCTCGCTGTTCGGCGACGGCGTCGCCGCCCACGCCAGCCCGGGCGATCGTGCCGAGCGCGTGCAGAACGCGCAGCAGCGCGAACCCGCGGTCGGCGCGCAGCGCGTGGGGCGGCAGCTGCGGCGCGTACCCCGCGACGAGCGCGTCGACCAGCCGCGGCGTGCTGTCGAGCTCCTCGAACGCGCGCGCCAAGTCGACCCAGGGGTGGTCGGGGCGGGCGTGCTCGAAGTCGACGACGCCGAGGCCCGCGTCGGCGTCCCAGACCCAGTTTCTCGGCACGTAGTCGCGGTGCGCGAGCACGCGGTCGACGTCGAGGCTCGGCGCGTCGAGGGCTGCGGCCGCCTGTGAGACGAGACCTCGTTCATCGGCGTCGAGGCGGGGCCCCGCGGCCGCGCCCCATCGTTCGAGGCGCTGTGCGAGGGCGTCCCGCAGCGGCAGCGCGTCCGGCGGCACGGCTGCGCCATGCAGCGCGCGGAGCTGTACGCCGGCCGCCTCGAAGATCGGCGCTAGGCGGTCGGCGTCGGGACTCGCCCCGACGCTGGAGGCCTCGACAGGGGAGCCCTCCGAAGGGGTGAGCAGCGCCGCCACGCACCGTCCGGGGAGCCACGTCGTTGCCAGCGCGTCTGCCGCACCCGAGACACGGGCGATGACCCGCGGGACGCGCGCGACAGGCGGGGCGCCCGCGGCGACGGACTCCAGGGCCGCCCGCTCGCGCGCGAGCTTGGCTCGCTGGGTGGTCGCGCGTACCGCCACCTCACCGACGCCGGCGACGCGTGCCCAGACAAGCGCGGTGTTCGCGCGCGCGCGCACTAAGCGTGTGGCTTGTGCGACCCCGAGCTGCGCGAGCGCGGCATCGACGGCGTCGGAAAGCGGGAGCGCGAGCCCCCCCGCCGCGGCGGACGAGACCGTGTGTGGCTGCGCGATTTCGTCGGGCCCGCCGGCCAACGGCGATCTACTTGCGCGGCGCATCGGACCGGCCCATGAGTCTGGCGGCCACGCGCGTGACCACGCCCTGATGTCGGTCGCGTGCGCAACACCGACGACGCGCGCGCTCCCCCCACACGATGCCAGCGACCCCGTACTCGATCGTCATCTCAGAGGTAGGCGGACCGGAGGTCCTTCGTCGCGAGCGCATCGCGGTCACCGAGCCGGGCTGGCGTGAAGTCCGCATTCGGCAGACCAGCGTGGGGGTCAACTTCATCGACGTCTACCACCGCAAGGGCCTGTACGCGCTCCCGTCGTACCCGCACGGGATCGGCATGGAGGCGGCGGGCGTAGTCGACGCGGTTGGCGAGGGAGTCTCGGGCTTTGCCGTCGGCGACCGCGTCGCGTACTCCGCTGGGCCGCCGGGAGCGTACGCGACGCACCGAACGCTGCCCGTGGAGCGCGTGATCAGCCTCCCCGACGCCATCTCGGACGGGCTCGCGGCGTCGAGCCTGCTGAAGGGGATGACGGTCGAGGCGCTGATTCGGCGTGTGGCGCCCGTCAGCGCTGGCATGACGGTGCTCTGGCACGCCGCGGCCGGTGGAGTCGGCGCGATCGCGTGCCAGTGGCTCGCGCACCTTGGGGTCGAGGTGATCGGTACCGTCGGGAGTGCGAAGAAGGCCGATGTCGCGTTTGCGAACGGCTGCACGCACGTCATCGACCGGTCGCGCGAGGACGTGAGCGACCGCGTTCGCGAGATCACGCGCGGCGTCGGCGTCCCGATCGTCTTCGACTCCGTGGGGCACGCGACGTTCGAGGAGTCTCTGTCGTCGCTCGCGCGACGCGGGATGCTGGTCGCGTTCGGCAACTCGTCCGGCAAGCCCGACCCGTTCGATCCGATGGAGTTCGCGCGGCGTGGATCGCTGTTCTTCACCCGTCCGACCTTGTGGGACTACATCGTGACGCGGGCGGAGCTGGAGGGGAGCTCCGCGGCGCTGTTCGATGTGCTCGCGCGGGGCATCGTGAAGCTGCCGGCCCCGCGTGCGTATTCGCTGGCGCGCGCAGCCGACGCGCACCGCGCCCTCGAGAGCGGGACCACCGTCGGGGCGAGCATCCTGACCGTCTGACGTCCGACGGCGGCGGCGGCGCACGCGCGCCGCGACGAGCGCGTCGTGGTCGCGTCGCTCGTCAGCTCGAAGCCCGACCCGGGCTACTTCTTGATCGTCTGAACGAAGCTCACGGCGCGATCGACCCACCGCGCGGCGACGGCGGGGTCGGCGAGCTGCGCAGACGCGACGTAGACATAGCCGGCCATCGGTCGGCCGGTGAAGTCCATCGGCCGCACGCCGGGCTGCGCGAGCGCGTCTTCGTGCGCCTCCTTTCCCACGCGGACCATCGCGTCTTCGCCGACCACGCCGACGAACATCTTGCCGTCGAGGAGGAAGGCGATCCCGCCGAACATCTTCTTCTCTGTGACTCCTGTCCGCGCGCCGATGGCGTCGCGCAACCGGTGGGCGGTGAGCTCCGAGTAGGCCATCTTGCGCTCCGTCGTGGGGTGCGCGCGATGTTGAGCCCTCGTCGGCCGCGCTGCAAGTGCGCCGAATGCGGCGTTTTGGAGGAACTTTCGCGCGACCGGATGTCGACGCTTTCGCTTTTCGCGAGGCCGCGCTACTCCGCCGCTCGAACGTCCTCGCACTTCCGAATTCGCCATGCGCCGCCTCTCCGTCGCCCTCGTCCTCGCTCTCTCGGGTAGCTGCTCGGACTCGCCAGCCAACGGCGACGACGCAGACACCGAGCGACCGCTGCGGGACACCGGCGCCGGCGATGTCGGCAGCGACGGCGATGCGGCCACGACGGACGCGCGGGTCGACGTCGACGACAGCGGCGCCGATGACGCCGACGCGAGCGACCCGAGCGACACGCGCGACGGGGACGACGACACGCAAGACGGCGGCGAGGACGGCGATGACGGCGGCGGCGGAGACACCAGCGGGGTCGGCGATGCAGATGCCTCCCCGGAAGTCGACGTGACGCCGGATGTAGCCCCGGACGCCGCCCCCGATGCTACGCCGTGCACCGATCTGTGCACCGCCGGCGAGACGACGTGCGACGGCGATCAGGTCGTGCGCTGTGTCGACGCCGATCGCGACGGCTGCGTAGAGCCGACGGTGTTCACGACGTGCCGCGAAGATCAGCGCTGCCGCGCCGGAGCGTGCGTCGGCGCGACGGCGCAGGTCGTCATCTCGGAGATTTGGTACGACACCCCGGGAGGCGACAACCAGTGCTTCGTCGAGCTTCACGGACCCGCCGGGCTGTCGCTGTCGGGGTGGAGCCTCGTCGGGATCAACGGGTCCAACGGCGCCGAGTATGCGACCATCGCGCTGACCGGGAGCATCGGCTCCGACGGGCTGTTCGTCGTCGCCGACACGTCGGCGAGCGGCGAGGTCGGCGCGGCAGCAGATCAGCGCTCCGCCGACGCGGACTTCCAGAACGGGCCCGACAGCGTGCAGCTCGTCTTCGACGGCACCGTCGTCGACGCGATCGGCTACGGGACGTTCGGGCGCGGCGACACGTTCGCCGGCGAGGGGAGCTCCGCGACCCCTCCCTCTGACACCGCGAGCCTCGCGCGCGACGTCGACTACACCGACACCGACAACAACCGCGCGGACTTCTCGGCCCACCAGCCCCCGACTCCTGGCGCGCCCAACGAGCACGTCAACCGCGCGCCGACCGCCGGGATCGACGGCGGCGGGACCTACCCCCTCGGCAGCACGGTCACGCTGGACGCCGGTGCGAGCGTCGACCCCGACGGCGACGGCCTCACGTTCACGTGGAGCCTGACGGTGCCGGGCGGCAGCGGCGTCTCCCTCTCGTCGACGACCACCGAGGTCGTGCGTTTTACCCCCGACCGCCTCGGCACGTACGTCGCGCGCGTCGGCGTCGCAGACCCCGACGGCGCCTCTGCGACGACGTCGGTCGACGTGGTCGTCATCGAGGCGCCGAACATCCCTCCGACGGCGGCGGCCGGTGACGACGTGGTCATGTTGCCAGACGACATCGTCGTGCTCGACGCGAGCGGGAGCACCGACGTCGACGGTACGATCGTCGACTACCTCTGGGAGCTGACGTCGTCGCCGACCGGGGCGGTGTACGAGCTCGTCGATGACACAACGGCGGAGCTCTGGTTCACGGCCACGACGACCGGCGACTACCTGATTCGACTCACGGTGACCGACGACGAGGGCGCGCGCGCGACGGATTCCGTGCGCATCTCTGTGCGCGACGAGGTCACGGCGACCGCCTACGTGATCAACGAGATCCACATCGACACCCCCGGTGGCGACACGCAGACGTTCGTCGAGCTCTGCGGCCCCGTCGGCGGCTCGCTCTCTGGCTACACGCTGGTGGGAGTGAACGGCTCGACCGGCCGCGACTACAACACGATCACGCTGAACGGCGCGTTTGGGGTCGACGGGCTCTACCTGATCGCCGACACCGACGCGTCGTTCCGCGGCGACGCGGACGTCGTCTCCGGCCTCGTCGACTACCAGAACGGTCCGGACTCGATTCAGCTGCGCCATGGCTCCGAGGTCATCGACGCCATCGCGTACGGCTCGTTCGGCTCCGGCGACCGCCGCGCCGGCGAGGGGACTCCCGTGCTGCTTCCGACTGACCTCGATCAGAGCCTCCAGCGCGCTGCGGGCTGCGTCGACACGAACAACAATCGCGCGGACTTCACGGCGGCCGACCCGACCCCGCGGGCGCCGCGACCGCGGTAGCCGCCAAGCCAGAGCACGCGCACGCCGACGAGCGACCGACGACCGACTGCCCGACGGAGCCCGATGGAGACCCCAGCGACCCTGCGCCAGAGCGCGCTCGACTACGCCCTCGCGATGCCCGAGGCGTGGCCCGACAGCCCGTGGGGCGACCCGGTCGTGAAGGTCCGAAAGAAGATCTTCGCATTCATCGGGCCGGTCTCCGAAGACGGCCGGTCGTTCGCGCTCACCGTCAAGCTGCCGACCTCCGGACACGCCGCCCTCGAGCTGCCGCACGCGAGCCCCACCGGCTACGGGCTCGGCAAGTCCGGCTGGGTCTCCATCCGCCTCACGCTCGGCTCCCTTCCGCCACGCGGCCAGATCCTGCACTGGATCTGGGAGAGCTATCGCGCCGTCGCCCCCAAGACGCTCGGCGCGAAGGTCGACATCCCAGAGTAGCGTCAGTGGGGCGCGACGCGGTGGGCAATCCGCGCGTCGAAGCCGTGGGGGGCTTCGAGTCGGTGGGCGAATCGGGGCTGGCGAGTTCGTGTCGACGCCCCGGGGAAGACGCACGGCGGGGCGCTAGGGAAGGCACTCGAACGTAGTCGAAGGCGCTCGAGCGCCTCTGGCCGAGCGCACCAACCACGGCCCCGTGCGGCAGCCTGCCGAGTGTGCTAGCCGATGGGGTGTTCGCTCTGCCACGAGGTCCCTCCTTGGCCCGCACACCGTCGACAATGGTCCCCATCGGCACCCCGCTGCCGGACTTCACGCTCGCAGACATCACGAGCGGCGCACCCGTCGCGAGCTCGGACTTCGGCGGGCGACCACTGCTCGTGATGTTCATCTGCAACCACTGCCCCTATGTGGTCCACGTGCGGGACGAGCTGACGCGGCTGACGTCTGAGCTCGTCGGGCGCATCGATGTCGTGGCGATCAACTCGAACGACGTCGAAGCGTACCCGCAAGACGGCCCCGGCCCGATGCGCGAGCTCGCGGCGGCAGAAGGCTGGCGCTTCCCGTTCTGCCTCGACGCGACGCAAGAGGTCGCGAAGGCGTTCGCCGCCGCTTGCACGCCGGACTTCTTTGTTTTCGTCCCGGGCGCGGGTGGGCTCGAGCTGTTCTACCGCGGGCAGCTCGACGGCGCCCGTCCCGGCGGCGCGACCCCAGACGGCCGCGACCTGCGCGCTGCGCTCGCCTCCGCGCTCGCCGGCGACCCGCCGCCAGACGAGCAGCTGCCGAGCCTCGGCTGCAACATAAAGTGGCGGGCGTGAAGGCGACCCGGCGGCGCACGGCGATGGGCGTACTTTGCGGTGCGCTTGCCGGAGCTGCCGGCGGCGCGTGCGGCGGTCGTCCGCCCACCGACGAGCTCGACACCGCCGGTGTCAGCGCTCTCGCGCTCGTCGCGTCGTCAAGCGACGGCCCGCTCGATCTCTCGGGGCGTTGGGCGCGCTTGGTGGTGACGACCGCCGAGAGCGAGGCCCCGCTCGTCGGCACGGTCACCACCGTCAACCGGACGGTCGGGATCGTCGATCTGGTGCAGGACGGCGACGGGCTGACCGGCGTGGGGCGCGTCTGTACGATCGACGTAGAGACGAGCTCGTCGATGGCGTCGACGGTGGTCCCCGACGCGTTCGTCGCGAGCCTTCCGGAGCGGTCGGTCAGCGGTGTCGTGGTCGCGGAGGGCGACGGGAGCGTCGTCGTCGAGCTCGACCGCGCGTGGGAGTGGCTCGGGCTGACCGGCGTCGACGAGGACGACGCGCTGCCCGACTCGATCGACGACGGTCGGGTCGTCGATGCCGACGGCGATGGCCACCCCGGTGTGACCATCGAGGTCACCGGGATGGGCGGGGGCGAGATGTACTTCGTTCAGCGCGCCTGGCGCGAACTGCACGCGTCGACCGTCTCGTCGACGCAGCTTGACGGCGAGGTCGTCTGGGCGTCGGAGCGCGTGGTGCTCGACGCGACGAGCCGACCACTTCGGGCGAATCGCCCATCGACGCCGATTCTCGGGGCCGACGCCAGCTACTTTCGCTCGACGCGGATCCCCGCCGACGCGACCTGCTCCGACATCGCGGCGGCGGGGCCGGCGCTGTTCGCCCGCGGCGGTTCCTGAGCCCCGCCAGCGCCAAGACCTCGGCCCGCGCCGCCCCGCGCCGCGATCCCGCGTTGCCGGCGCGGTGCCACGGGTGATATAGCCCGGCGACCTCTCTCCCACGCCGCACGATGCAGTCCGACGAGCTGGAGCGCCTCGAGCACGACCACGCCCACCTGAACCGCCTCGTCGACGGACTTCGGGAGTCTGCGCAGGCGTGTCTGCGGGGCGAGACCGAGCCACTCGACCTCCGCGCCGACCTCGAGGAGTTCACGCGGGTGGCTCACGAGGAGCTGTTCGAGCACTTCGACCGCGAAGAGACCGGGCTGTTTCCGTACCTGTCGACCACCCTCCCCGACCTCGCGCCGACGCTGGCGCAGCTCGAGGCCGGGCACGACCGGATGTGCGGCCTTCTGGTTCGGCTGGAGCGCGCGTTCGACGTGCCAGACGAGCGGTTCGTGGCGGACTTCGACGCGGTCGTGGCCTTGTTCGCGCGCTTCGACGCTCTCTACGTCCAGCACGCGAAGTCCGAAGGGGCGCTGCTGCGAGCGCTGCCGACCCGTCTCGACGCAGCACAGCGGCGCGAGGTCGCGCGGCTCCTCTCGGAGCTGTAGTGGCGCGCGAGGTCCCCGAGCTGCGTGGCGGCGGCGGCTCGGTTCGGGTCCCCGAGCTCCGCAACGTCCCGCTCACGCGGCGCATCGTCGAGATCGTCGACCACCCGGCGTTTCAGCGGCTGCGCAGCGTGCGGCAGCTCGGCCCGACGCACCTTGTCTACCCAGGGGCCGTTCACACGCGCTTCGAGCACTCGCTCGGCGTGTTCGACATGGCGAGGCAGTACCTGTTGGCGCTGCTGCGCGACCCGAACGTGGCCGAGAGTCTGACCGAAGAGGATCTGCTCTCGTGCCTGCTCGCCGGCCTGCTCCACGACCTGGGGCACTATCCGTTCGCGCACAGCCTCGAGGCCCTCCACCACTCCGGGTTCGACACTCCGCGGCACGAGGACCTGTCGGGGCGCATTCTGCTGGGCGGGGTCCCGGCGCTGCGCGGCGAGCGCCCGATCGGCGACATCATCCGAGAGCAGTTCGGGATCGACCCTCAGTGCGTGGTCGACCTCGTGACGCGCAAGCCACAAGCTCACACGCGGGTCGAGCGACGCTTGGTCGCGACGGTCATCTCGTCTGGCGTCGACGCCGACAAGGCCGACTATCTCGAGCGCGACTCGATCCACATGGGCGTGTCGTACGGCCGCAACTACGATCGCGCGCGGTTTCTGGACTCGCTCTGCGCGAGCGTGGACGGCGACGCGATCGCGATCACCGACAAGGGCCGCGTCGCGGCCGAGATCTTCATCTTCTGCCGCTACACGATGTTCTCTGAGGCGTACTGGCACCACACGGTCCGGGCGGTCTCGGCGATGGTCGAGCGAGCGCTCGCCGACTTCCAGGCCCGGGAGCAGATGCCGACCGATGTGCTCGCGGCGGAGCTGCTGTCGCGGCCCGACGACGCCCTGCTCACGTGGCTCGCGGAGCGATCGCCGCCCGACTCGGAGACGGCGCGGCTGATCGGCGCGATGACCGGCGGCCGCCGTAGGTTCTACAAGCGCGTGCTCGCGCTCAACCGCGTGTTCGACGACATCCGCCACCACAACGCGTACGAGCGCGTGTACCACCTCGACAAGCGTGGCCTCCGGGAGCTCGAAGCCGAGATCGCCGCGACGCTGTCGAAGCTGTGCGGTTCCCGCATCGACACCGCGAGTGTCATCATCGACACCCCCCCGCGCGACAAGGACCGCATCGAGACCGTGCAGGTGGTCTACGACGAGGCCGGCAAGCGGTCCGGGCGCCGCCTCGACGAGGTCTCGAAGGTGGTGCAGGGGATCGGGACGGACTTCATGAAGGTCGTGAAGAAGATCCGGATCTTCGTGGCACCCGAGGTGCGCGCGCAGCTCGACGCGATCGGCGGCCGTGAGGCCGTGGTCGGCCCGCTCTTCAAGACGATCCTCGACTTCGTGCCCGAGCGCGACATGCAGCAGTCGCTCCTGTGATCCCCCGAGGCCCCCGCGATGACCGCCGATGACGCAAAGCTGAAGCGCGCGCGAGCTCGACTCGACGCGTCGCTGATGGACGCGGCGCGGCCGCTCGACGCGCTCCTGCCCGAGCTCGCGCTGCCGGCAGTGCCGCGCGAGCCGGTGCACCCACGCGTCCTCGAGACGGCCGCGGGCTCGAGCTTCGAGTGGGTCGTCCTCGTCTGGGAAGACCCGGGTGGCGCGCGGGCGCTGCACGAGGCCGTGAAGACGCTCGTCGAAGCGACGCTGCTCGCCGAGCTGAGCCGCACCCCCGCGCAGGGTCGGGCGACGCCTCGGAAGGCGCCGGCGCAGCTGCGCGTCGTGGTCTATCCGCGACTTGGCTACGAGGTCGCTCCTGCGCTTCGCGCCTTCGGCTTCCGCCCAGCGCCCGCCGGGCCGCCCCTCGGCGCCGCGAACCCTCGCGTCGCCGCCGAGGAGGCCCGCCGATCCGGACGCAACTTCGAGGCGTACGGTGAGCCGACCGCGTGGACGGCGACCATCGAGAGCGCCGACGGGACGCTGGGTAGGCGCCTGGAAGAGATCCAGGAGATGATGGCGGCGCGCATGGGCGACGACGTGTGGGGGCGCACGCCCGGCGGCCCGTCGCGGCTGTTCGCCGTCTATGCGCAGCAGCTCTTCGGCGAGCGGATCGAGGCGAGCAGCGCCGGGCTCGACGTCGTGCAGCTGCTCCTGTTGCGTGACACCCCAGGTGTCATCCGCTGGCTCCCCCCGCTCGTCTTTCAGGCCCTGTGCGACTTCGTCGCGGTGGTGATCGCGTCCACGGGAGCCGGGGTGGCATGGGGTGAGTCCGAGGACGCCGGCGGAGGGTTCTACCAGCCGCCCCTCTTCCGCGTCGGCGAAGGGGACTCCGCGCAGTTCGTCGAGGTCGGGCGTCACGTCCTGCAGTGGTGGATGATGCCGATCGAGGCTGGCGAGCAGGTGCCTACGCTGCGCGAGTGGGTCGCGGATATCGTGGGCGGACGGTGAGACGCGCCGCCGCGCGCCGGGGCGCCGAGACAGCGGCGAACGCCCTCGCCGCCGGGCTGGTCGCAGTCTTGGCCGCTGCGACGGCGGGGTGCCGGACGCGACCGTCCGAGGGTGCGCCGCGCGAGATCCCGCCGGCGCCGGGACCAGACGTCGCCGAGGCCAGCGGCTCCGACACCAGCGGTGTCGAAGCACCGACGCGAGAGTCGCTCGCCGGCGCCCCCCCACCCGCGGTGCTGCCGGCGGAGCAGAGCTGCGCGCGGAACGAAGACTGCCGCGTCCACCAGCCCAGCGACTGGAACGTTCGTGTCGAGTGTTGCTACGAGTACGGCTGCGAGCTGGACTACGTCGCGATCAATCAGACGACGTGGGCGGCGCTGCGCGCCTGGCAGGCCGCGAACCGGTTCGACTGCGCCGCGGAGCTGCAGCGCGAGGGGCCGTGCGCGACGCGCGCTCCTCGCTGCGGGCTGTCGCAGGACCCGCCGGCAGCAGTGTGCGTCGACGGGCTCTGCACCGTCGCGACGCCGACGTCGTGGCCGGTGATCGACGCGGCGGCGCAGCGCTGCACCGCCCCCGGCGACTGCGGGGCGTTCGACACGGCGACCACGTCGCTGCGCTCTCGGTGCTGTGGCTCCGCGTGCGGCGGCGAGTGGGTACCGATCAACCGGTCTACTGCGCTCGAGCTCGCCGCGTGGACCGCCGCGGCACCGCCCTGCGACGGGTTCGACCGCTCGGAGTGTCCGGCTGATCCGTGCGACGAGCCGGCGCCGGCGGTCACGTGCCGTGGCGGTCAGTGCGTGCTGGAGTAGCGGGGCGCGCGCGCCGCGCCGACCGGTCGCGCTAGCCGCCGACGCGGACCCGAGGCGCCGGCGCCTCGCCGCAGAACAGCCAGCGATCGACCCAGCGCAGCAGGGCCTCATGGTCAACGAGCTCAGGGGCGTCGAGCTCGATGAGGTCGGCGCGCCGGCCCGCTTCGATCCTCCCGGAGTCGAGGCCGACGGCGCGCGCGCCGGCCTCCGCCCCCCAGCGCAGCAGCGTCGCGCTCGGGCGCGCGAGGCCGCGCGCCGGATCGATCAAGACGTTGCGCCGCCCCGAGACGAGGCGGCAGTTCAGCTCGAGGAGCCTGAGCTCATCGCGTGCGTCGACGCCCACTTGCGAGTCCGAGCCTATGCACACATCGACCCCCGCCCGAAGCAGACGCGGGGCGTCGAGCGTACCGTCGCCGAGGTCGCGCTCGGTCGTTGGGCACGCGCAGACGATCGCGCCAGACTCCGCCAGGAGCTCGACTTCGTCGTCGACGGGGTGCGTCGCGTGCACGACGACGGTCGTGGGGCCCAAGAAGCCGAGGTCGTGCAGCAGCCGGATGGGGGTGCGGCCGTGCTCGGCGACGCACTCCTCGAGCTCGCGCGGCTGCTCGGACGCGTGGATATGGAGGGGGCAGCGCCGCGCTCGCGCCTCGGCGGCGATCGCGCGCAGCCACGGCGCGGGGACCGCACGCACCGAGTGTGCGCCGATGGCGACCGAGACGCCGGGCCCGGCGAGCGCGTCGCGCATGTCGCGCGTGTAAGCGACGAACGCGTTCACGTCGTCGAACGCGAAGCGGCGCTGGCTCGGCGTCAGCTCGCGGTCGTGACCGCCGCGAACGTACGCGACCGGGACGAGCGTCAGGTGGATGCCCACCTCACGGGCGGCGTCCGCGATCGCGGCGGCCGTCGCCCACGGCGGGTCGAACGGGCGGCCGCCGACATCGTGGTGCAGGTAGTGGAACTCGGCGACGGACGCATAGCCGCTGGCGCGCAGCGCGGCGTAGCACTCTCGCGCGGTCTGGCGCAGGCGCCCGGGTTCGACGGCGTCGGCGGCCTCGTACATCTGCGTCCGCCACGACCAGAAGTCGTCGGCGGGTCGGTCGAGGTTGGCGAAGTTGGTGTGTCCTCGCAGCTCCCACTGGAAGACGTGGGAGTGACCGTCGTGAAAGGCGGGGATGACGATCCCGGCGTGGGTGTCGGTGTCGCGCGGAGTTGCGTCGAGTTCGACACGGTCAATCCGCCCGGCGTCGAGGCTAAGGGCGACGTCGGCGGTCCAGCCGGTCGGGAGCAGAGCCCAGCGCGCGAAGAGTCGCTGGCTCACCGTCTCGACGAGGCCACGACGAGACCGTCTCGCGCGCCCTCGACGCTCGCGAAGCAGGTCGCGGCGTCGGCGACCATCGCGCGGACGGCTGCGTCATCGTGGCCGGGGTCGTGGTGTGTCAGGACGAGGCGGGAGACGCCGGCGTCGGCCGCGAGCTGCGCCGCCTGGCGGTTGGTCGAGTGCCCCCAGCCGACGTGGTTGGGATACTCGGCGGCCGAGTACTGCGCGTCGCAGATCAGCAGCTCGGCGTCTTTGCAGAAGGCGATGAACGCGGCTCGGTTGGTCTTGTCGAGCTCGACGTCGCCAGAGAAGACGATCCGCCGGCCGTCGACGGTGATGGCGAACGCTGAGCAGCCGCCGGGGTGGGCGACCTCGAGCCACTCGACCTTGGCGCCGTGGAACAGCAGCTCACCGTCCGTCTCGAGGTCGGTCTGCGTGACGCTGGCGCGCACGGATTCGCGCAGCGAGATGGGGAAGAGCGGCGGGCGGTTGAGCTCCGTCACGGTGTCGTAGACGGAGCGGCCGGAGCGCGGCACGCCGCGCACGTCGAGGTCCCAGCCCGGGACGTACAGTGGCGAGTAGAACGGGAGGCCGACGACGTGGTCCCAGTGGAGGTGGGAGAACAGCATCAAGGTGGGCTTCCGGTCAACGCCGCGGGCGCGCCCCAGGTCGAGGATCCCGCTTCCCGCGTCGATGATCAGCCGCGCAGTGGGCAGATCGAGCTCGAGGCAGGTGGTCGCGCCACCGAATCCGGCGGAGGTCGGCGAAGACACCGGGATGCTCCCGCGGCACCCCCAGATGGTGAACTGCCAAGGACCTTGCTGGCCGGAATCGGACATGCGTCGGCGTTGGGACGAAGTGACGTCCAGGATAGCAAGCCAGCGGGCCCGCGCAACCTTCCCGCGCCCGAGGCGCACCGGCCCGCGACGGGGTCAAGGGCGGCGCCGGGGGCACACGCGGCGCTTGGCGTCCATTCGCGAACTTGGTAGCAGCGCCGCCATGCAATTTGCCGCGCACATTCGGCTCGCGGACGCGCTCGACGCTGTGCCTTCGGCCCACCTCGCCAAGCTCTCCAAGAAGCTGGGGCGCGAGCTTGCGACCACGCTCGCGGAGCGCGCCAACGTCGCGCGCCGGCTCGACCGCCTCCCGAACGGCGCCGTAGACCTCCTCGCCGAGCTGACCGGCGGAGACGGGCACGAGCTGGAGCTCTTTCAGTCCGAGGGCCAGGACGAGCGGACGCTGCTGAACGCCGGGTTCGTCTTGCCCGTCGAGCGCGAAGGCCTGCCGTCGCACGTCATCCCGTTCGAGGTCCGCGCTGCGATCTTCCCGGTCGTCGGGCCGCCGAACGCCCCGCTCGCCGTGCACCTCACCACGTGGGAGCCCGAGGAGCTCGAGGAGCTCGCGGGACTGCACAACGCCGAGCTCCGCGCGGACCCCTACGACGACGCGATGTCTGCGGCGATCGAGCTCGCTGAGACGATGCTCGAGCCCGAGCGGGTCGCCGACCTGTTCGAGTCTCTGACGTCGGCGGCGAAGCGGCTCCTGCACTGGGTGTGCGAGGCGAACGTCGAGGTGCGGCCGGACGAGATCGCGGCGCGGTCGGCGCGCTTCGCAGAGCTGGCGGGCGAGCCGTCGGGCACCGCGGAGCGCGTGCTCGTCCGCCTCGGGATCCTGCACGAGGCATCGAGCGCCGGGCTCGACTGGATCGTCGTCCCCGTCGACCTCTACCTGGCGCTCGAGCCCGTGGTGGAGGAGGCTACGGCCGCCCGCTGCCGAGAACTCTACGCGAAGCTGCGCGATGGCGCTCACCCGGCGTTTCGCGACACCTTCCCACGCGGTGCGAACGGCGACGCGCTGCTGTCGGCCCGCCGCATCGTCGCGCGAGCTGCCGCCGGTGACACCGCTAGTGTCGGACGCGACAGGCTCACCGCCGTCCTTCAGGTCATGCGCATTCTCGAGTCGTCGGGCGGTGTCGCCGAGCTCGCCGCTGCGCACCTCGACTCCGCGACGGCCGACCGATTTGCGCAGCAGTGCCTGCGCACCTGGGTCGACTCGATCGACGACGAGTTCACCCGCGTCCTGATGGCGCCGTTCGGCGGCGACATCGGCGCGCTCGCGGACGCGATCTTCGGCGACCCGGCGCCCGAAGACATGTTCATCGGGGCCTGGGCCACATTCCTCGCGCGGCTGCGCGGGGAGCTGCTGATGATCCTCTCCGTCCTCCAGCCAGGCTACTGGTACTCGCTCCCGGCGCTGGCCGCCCTGTTCGCAGCCCACTACCGCGCCGCGACGTGGGAGTACGCCGACGCCTGGCTGTTCGCGATGGACAGCGGCGTCGGGGAGATGCCGATGCGCGGCGTCGAGGTCTCGCAGGCAGAAGAGACCAACGCCGAGATTGCGCTCGGCGCCCTCATCGACGCCCTCCTCGCGCCGCTCGGCGCGTGCGAGCTCGACCCGACGCGGGCCTTCTTCACCGTGAACCCCGAGGCGCTGCGCGTCTTTCACGACGCCGACCCCGACTTCGACCGGATGTGGGTCGCCGTCGAGACGATCGTCGAAGACGACATCGACTTCTGGCTCCCCGCCCCCTCGGACTGGGGCGCCCGGATCGCGGGCGTGGCGCCGCTGGCCTGGACCGGCGAGCGCGAGCTCGAGCTCGTCGGGAGCTCGCACACCTTCGACATCGTTCGCCTCGCCGCCTGGGCCGACCTTCGGGCCGAGCTCAGCGGTCTCGTCTTCGAGTTCACCGGGGCGAGCGTCGACCGCGGACTCCAGTCGGGGCTCGACGCTGCGGACCTGCTCCTCTGGCTTACCACCCGGACCGAGAGGCCCCTGCCAAGCGACCTCCGCGCGCTGTTTCCGCTGTCGACCTGCGACGCGGACGCCGACGACGCGGGGCCAGCCGCAGAGCGTGCCGTACTGCGTGTGCTCGACGGACTCGAGCAGTGGAGCGGGAACCCGCCCGCGCCGCTGCTCGAGGAGCTGCGCGCCTGGGGCCCGGCCGCCATCGGTCCCGTGCTGAGCGCAGCGAGCGAGCTCGTCGACGCGCGACGCTGGGACGAGCCGGCGCTGGTCCCCCTCATCGTCCTGCTCGGTGAGCTCGGGACGACGCGCGCCGTCACGGTCCTCGCCCGCGCGCTCGGCCTCAGCGGGGTCGAGAGCGTCGAAGGGTCTGCCTCGACGGCCCTCGCACGCATCGGCCCGGCGTCGTTCGATCCTATCCGCCACATCGCCGAGAACCCGACCTCGGACCCCGACCGACGGCTGGCCGCGTCGGGCGCGCTGTCGTCGCTCGCCGTCCTGTGGCCGCAGACGGCTGACGCGGTGGTCAACGTCCTTGCAGGGCTGGTCGGCCTCGCGGAGGACCTCCCCGAGGATGTCCCGACCCTCCTCGCGATGTTCATCGCCGAGACCGGTCACCAGCGCGCCGACGAGATCCTGCACTCGATCCAGGAGCAGGGCCTGTGGTTCGACGCCGTCTCGACGTTCGACGAGGCTCTCTGGGTCGCTGGGGTCGCTCCGTCGGTCTGGGGGCATCCCGGCTTTGCCGCGCCCCTGGCTCGGGCGTTCCCGCCTAGCGTCGCGGCCGCGCGCGCGCACGACGACGACGACGACGACAGCGACGACTCCGGCGAGTCGACGCCGGTCCGTCGCCGCTGACGGGCCGAGCGACCGCCCCGCGGTCGTGCATCGAGGTGCGCCGGCCCGAGTCTACGGGGCCGATGCCAAGCGCGCGAACCTCAGCGGAAACCAGCGCTCGTCGAGACGGACGTACACGGCCGTCTCGCCGGGCTCGAACACCCCCGAGGTCCCCTCGACCGACCGCCAGCCGCCCGGTCCGTCGAAGATCAGCTCCACGACGGGCTCCGTGAGCCACGGCGTGTCGACACGCGCCGTGACGACGTCCCCGCGCTGCTCGACGGCGAGCCACTCGGGCTCCCACACGTCGAGCGCGTGCCCTGCGCCGCAATCGTACCCGACGACGGCGCCGGACGGGAATCGGAGCTCGCCGGTCAGCGCCGAGGTCAGCACGTACGGCGACGTGCCGAGCGAGGTCTGCCCCTGGACGTCGCGGGTACGCCACGGGTCGCCCGCGTCGCGCCGGGTCGCGTAGCCCCAGCCGTTGGTGGTGTGGCGCCGGGGATGAGGCCGGAGCGTGCATCGCGGGCCAGGGGCCGCCTCGCGGTACCAGGTCGGCGCTCCGGTCGAGACGACGATCAGCTCGAGGGTGCCATCGAGATCGAGGTCGACCTTTGCGGCGGCTCGCGGGCGCCCGAGCGCCGCGCGTGGAAGCGGCGACTCGCTGGACGCGCCGGCCTCGAGACGAATCCACCAGCCGCCCGAGTCCTGCAGCAGGATGGTGTGTCGGTGGGCCTCCGGATCGCCCTGCCCCCGGATCTCGCCGCGAGAGACGAAGATGTCGTCGCGCCCGTCGAGATCGAAGTCCTCGACGACGACGCCCCAACTAAAGAGAGCCGGGTCGGAGACCAGGCTCCCGCCGTACACACCCGTGAGCGGGACGAGATCGCGCGCCCTCAGATACCTGTTGGCGCCCCAGTCGGCGACGTACAGCGCACGTCCTGCCGGCTCGGAGTACGGGAGGCCCGCGCCCATGTACGAGCCCCACGCGGACTGATCGTCTGCGAGCCGCTCACGACGGAACAGGCAGCGATCGGTCGGGAGGCACCTTCGCAGCAGTCCCCCCGGGCGGAACGAGGTGTTGCGGCTGCCCGGTCGAGAGAAGGTGTCGACGACGTTCAGCACGTCGGGGAGCCCATCGTCTTCGACGTCGACACCCGCAAGCGCCAGAGTGAAGAGGCCGTCGTCGAAGCCAGCATCCGTCGGAGTGGGGACCAGCTCACCGTGGTCGTTGAGGAAGGTGAGAGCGAGCGTTCCGTCGATGTTCGATCGCGACACCGGCTGGCAGCCGACGATGAGGTCTCCGTCGCCGTCGAGGTCGATGTCCAGCTGCAGCGCAGAGCCGCCAAGGCAGGGCACGTCGGCTCCTGCGTCGAGCTCCGAGATCGACAGGCCGTCGCCGTCGGCACGCAGCACCAGCAAGACACCGTCGCCGCCGACCAGAAGCTGGCCGGCGGCGCCGCCGTCTAGGTCGAGCGCGACCCCCGCGACCAGATCGACGTCGCTGGGCAGGCACCAGCCCGCGACGCGGGTGAGCCGCGGCTCGCCCGGCTCGGAGTCGTTGCGATAGATGCAGGCGGGCGACCGGCCGGTGCGGCCTCCCAGGAACACATCGACATCGCCGTCGCCGTCGAAGTCGACGAATCCGCCACCCCAGCCGTAGTCGATCGCGTCGCCTCTCCTGACCTCTGGGAGGTAGCCGGAGAGTCCGTCGAGCCGCAGCTCGTCGAAGTGAACATACTCGGGGCGGGCGCGGTTGGTCTCGGCCGGGTCCCCGACCTGCGCGCCGCCGTCGGGCGTCAGAGGAGCCATGGTCGTAGGTGCAAGGATGACCTCGCGAGGGGGATCCTCTCCGGGCGGCACGTCGAACAGCTCCGCATCTACGTCTTCCGGCACGTCCGGCGCGACATCGGGCACGTCGGAAGCGTCAGCGCCGTCGGTCGCGCCGGTAGCGTCGGCACCGTCGGCATCGATCGGGCGGCTGGCGTCGCTGGAATCAAAGGGCGCCGCCACGTCGACGGCGCCGGAAGGTCCGTCGCTGTCGGGGTCGACGACACACGCGCCGGTCGGGGCAAGGAGGGCGAGCGTCGCGGCGAACGCGGACAGCACGCCGGCGTCGCGGCGACAGAGGTGCCTGAGCTGCACGGGGCTGCGAGGGTTCGGTTGCTCTCCCACACGATCTGCCTACAGTGATCCGCATGTTCGGGCTATCCCTACAGCCGCGTCACCGCCTCTTTTCGGTCTTCGGAGTGCCCGTCTTCGCGGACACTTCGGCGCTAGCGCTGCTCGCGATCGTGCTATGGACGAACGGCAGGGGCGGTCCGTCAGCGATTGTCGGGTCGCTGCTGCTCGCCGCGGTCGTGTTCGTGAGCCTCGTCGGTCACGAACTCGGTCACGCCCTGATGATCCGCGCGCGCGGCTACGGGCGCAGCGACATCATCCTGGGCGGGCTCGGCGGGGTATGCCGGTGGCAGGGGTCGCCGACCCGCGGCGACATGATCCGAATCGCGCTCGCAGGGCCGGCGGTGAGCCTGGGTCTGGCGGCCGTCAGCGGCGCCCTGCACGCCGTGACGCCGGTGGGCCTGGCGGCCGGCCTCCCGGCGCAGGTGCTGCGCCTCGGGCTGATCGTCAACCTCGTCTGGGGCGTGTTCAATCTGATCCCGATCTACCCGATGGACGGAGGCCGCGCGCTGCGCTCCGCGCTGGCGTTTCGGTACTCGATGCGCGACGCAACGAGACGCTCGCTGCAGGTGTCGTTCGCGTGCGGCGTGGCGGCGATCGGGCTCGGGGTGTTCGTGCGCGATCCGATCGCGGTCGCCGTGGTCGCGCTCCTCCTCTTTCAGAACTGGCGCGAGTGGGACACCCTTCGCTGACCGAGCGCTGGCGGGTCGCAGACGTCACGCGCCAGGTCGGGGAGCCGCCGGACGTTCTCGCCGCTCGGGCCGCCGGCGCGCTCGGCCTGCCAGAGTCCGACGTGCGGTCGTGGTCGATCGCGCGGCGCGCGATCGACGCGCGCGGCGGCGGGCCGCCCCGCTTCGTTTGTGTCATCGAGGTTGAGGTCCCCGCGGGCTCGGTGGCTGCCGACCGGAGCTCGCCGAAGATCGCCCGGGCCGCGACACCGGCGGTGCCATTGGCGCGGGCCGTGCGCGCCGACGCGGCGCGTCCGGTGATCGTCGGGATGGGGCCGTGCGGCCTGTTCGCCGCGCTCCGGCTCGCCGCTGCCGGACTCCGCCCGGTGCTGTTGGAGCGAGGAAAGGACGTCGACGCACGCGCGAAAGACGTGTCGCGTCTGATGGGGAAGGGCCTGCTCGATGCGGACTCGAACGTCTGCTACGGCGAGGGCGGCGCGGGCACTTGGAGCGATGGAAAGCTGTACACGCGCGTGGGCGGTCCAGGGGTCCAGTGGGTGCTCGAGACGATCGTAGCGCACGGGGGGCCGCCAGAGATCCTCGTCAACGCACGCCCCCACCTCGGCACCGACCGGTTGGTGTCGCTGCTGAAGGCGATGCGGGCGACGCTGGAGTCCGCGGGCGCCGAGCTTCGCTTCGGGACTCGGATCGACACCGTGAGTGTCGTCGACGGGCGAGTGCGGGGAGTCCGCCTATCTGACGGGGAGCACGTCGACGCGACAGATGTCGTGCTCGCCCCTGGCCACTCGGCTCGCGAGTTGTACCGCCGGCTCGCTGAGACCGGGGTCGCGATGGCGCCGAAGGGGTTCGCGGTGGGGTTCCGCGTCGAGCACCCGCAGGCGTTGATCGACGAGGTGCAATACGGGCGCTGGGCAGACTCGGAGGAGCTCCCGCCGGCGTACTACGAGCTCCGGTCGCAGGCCGGAGGGCGCGGCGTGTACTCGTTCTGCATGTGCCCTGGCGGCAGCGTGGTGCCGACGCCGACGACAGAGGGCGAGGTGTGCGTGAACGGCATGAGCCACGCGGCGCGATCGGGGCGCTACGCGAACTCGGCGGTCGTGGTGCAGGTAGAGCCGTCGGACTACGCTCCCTATGCAGCGAGCGACGACGAGATCGACCAGCTGCTCGCGGGCGCGCGGTTCCAGCGGGTGGCCGAAGAGGAGGCGTATCGGCAGGGTGGCGGCGCGTTCGTCGCGCCGGCTCAGCCGCTGCTGGAGTATCTGGCGGGCGGTGTCGGTGGCGACGTGCGGCGAACGACGTACCGGCGGGGCGTGGCCCCTGGCGACCTCGCGCGCTGCTACCCGGAGGGTGTGACGGCCGCCCTGCGAGGGGGCGTGCGCGGGTTCGAGCGTGGGTTTCGAGGATTCTTGTCGCAGGAGGCGGTGCTGATCGGCGTCGAGACGCGCACGAGCGCGCCGGTGACGATCCTTCGCGACCGGGAGACGCTCGAGTCGCCGTCCGCCGCGGGCCTGTATCCGTCGGGCGAGGGCGCCGGCTATGGCGGCGGAATTGTGAGCGCGGCGATCGACGGAATGCGCGTCGCAGACGCCATCCTCGCGCGCCTCGGTGCGCTGCCGGACCCCTTTGCGCGAAACCCTTGACGAACGGGAAGAAATCGTCGGGCGGGCCAATTTTTGGATGACAGCGCTCCGCGCACTTTGTTAGAGACGCGTCCGCATGGCAGGCCGTCGCCCGGCCTGGAGGGTTGGGTCGACGTGAACGCCTGGCGCGATTGATAGCCGAGGAGTCGAATGTCGTTCCAGAGGGTCCCCCAGGCGCTGTCAGAGTTCATTCGACCCGATCGAGACAAGGACGACGGAATGACCAGCGCCGCAGTGGATGCCGGCCTCGGGCCGCGACGGCCGACCTTCGTCGCGCGCGATCGACTGACGGGCCTGCTCATCGGCGGAGCGGTCGGCGACGCGCTCGGCATGCCGGTCGAGGGACTGGAGAACGAGCTCACCCTTCGCGCGATCCATCGGCTCGGAGGGATCCGCGACTTCCTCGCGCCTCAGGCCCACGTCCTGAAGTCGCTGCGCCGCCTGCGCCCCGGCTGCTGGACCGACGAGACCCAGCTCACGCTCGCCATCACGCGCGCGATCCTTCGCGCGGGGACCCTGGACTACGACGCGATCGCCGAGGCTCACGTCCACGCGTTCGAGACCCTGGAGCTGCGCGGCTGGGAGCCGACGACGAAGCAGGCGTGCCGTCGCCTCGCGCAGGGCACGCACCGCTCGCGCTCCGGAAAGCTCGGCGGGGCCACCAACGCCGTCGCCGCAAAGATCGCCCCCGTCGCCGCCTGGTCGACGCTGCAGGGCGAGGGCCGCGAAGAGCTGCTCAAGCACTGCGTCGCCGTCGGCGTCATGACGCACAACGATCCTCGCGCCATCGTCGGCGCGTATCTCATCGCGCTCCTCGTGCGCGACGCCCTCGTCGGCTCTCGCAAGTGGGCGCCGAGCCCGGAACGCTACGAAGAGCTCATCGAGGAGGCGCGCTGGGCAGAGGGTGTGCTCACCCCTACGATCGGCGCCTCCGAAGATCCGATCTCCAAGCACCTCGACGAGCTCTCGGACGCGCTCGACAGCGACTCGCTCGAGCTCGCGGAGTTCTGCAACGGCGCCACGAGCTACGTGAACCACTCGGTGTCGTACGTCGTCGCGCTGCTCTGCGGAAAGCACTGGGAGTTCGAGGACGGCGTCATCGCCGCCGTGAACGGCGGCGGCGACACGGACACCAACGCCGCGATGGTCGGCACGATCCTCGGCGCCGCCTACGGGATCCGTAAGCTCCCGAAGCGCTTCACCGACAAGGTCGAAGAGGTCGAGATCCTTCGCGAGGTCGGCGCCGAGTTCGCTCGGCTGTTCTAGCCGACCGGCCGCGGGAGAGCGGAAGGGGAGCGCGGCCGGCGAACTGTGGAGCACCCTGCGATCGCCCTTAGGACCGCACTTGCGCTCGCAGCGTTGCGCGCCCGGCCGGCGGCGTCGCACGTGGGTTTCCAGCGCGATGACGCAGCGCGCGGCTCCTCGCGTGCCGCGCGCGCGGCACGCCGCGCCCGACCTACACCACCACCAATGGCGCACCTCGACCCACGCTTGAACACACGTAAGTGTCTGAAATTACGAATCAAATTATTGATCCCGCGCCACTGATGCGTTAGGAGCAGTCGAGACCCGACGACCTTCAGCGATGCGCGACCCCTCTACCCAGACCCGAACCGGCTCCGCGGCCGACGAGGACGAGATCACCCGGCCGCCACAGGCGCCGTGGATGAGGCAGGAGCCGAGCGCCGCGGCGTCGATCGCGGGCGAGCGCGTCATGAGCGTAGATCTTCCGGACCTGGACGAGCTCCCGGACTTCCCCGAGGACTGGGCGCGGGAAGGCACTCCGCAGCGGGGCCACACCCGTCCCGACGCCCGCGCCGCCACGTCGGCCGGCGTGCGGGAGTGGCAGGTTCCACCCGCGGGGAGGAGTGGCGTGCCGATCGGCACCGAAAACTCGCGGCTGTCACAGATCGGAGGCGTGACGTCTCTGCGCTCGCCGGGCGCGGGCTCGATACCGCCGGGCGCTCTCGATGTCGTGGTCATGCCAAAGGGGATCGGCGGGGTCGCGTCAGCGTCGGCCTCGCAGAAGCTCACACCCTTCGGTCCAGACTTCTCTCTCGGCGACAGTGCGGTGCCCGTTCGCCGGGCCGGTGCGGCCGAGGCATTCGCCTCGCACCGGACCCCGAACTTCGATCTTGGTACCGGCGCGGTTCCTGCGCTCCCGGGGCCGTCGACACCCAGCTCCATCCCGCGTGTCACCGGTCCGCCGGCGACCGAGTCCGACGAGTTCTTTCGGCCCAGCGGCATGCGCAGAGGACAGGACGCGTCCGGCGGGATGTCTAGCGCCGCCGCGTTCTTCTCGGGTGCCGTCGCTGCCGTGCCGGAGCCCCCGACGCCCGGCTCCACGGGCCGGCTACCGGTCATGGCAGCGTCTAGCGGCGCGACTGGGCGGCTGCGGGCCTTCGGCGGCTCAGAAGAGCCGAGCAGCCTCGGCGAATCCGCGATTGTTGCGGCGGCGCCGATGCCGAACGACCCGATCTTGCTGGCTCAGCGCATGTCCGGATCGCATACGACGATCGGCTTTCAGCGCAGCGCCGGGGCGACCGGCGCGTTCACTTCGGTCGCGGGACCCTCGAGTGGCCCCGCGGCGGCGAACAGCAGCGCGGGACGGAGCGCCGGGCTCACCGGCGCGTTCGCGGCGTTCCCGGCGGCGAGCGGGCCCGGGGACTTGGGCGTCGGTCCGACCGCTGGCCCCGCCAGTTGGGGTCCCGGTGCTTCGGGGCCTTCGTCGCGCGTCGGCGCCCAGCCGGGTCCGCTCTCGGGCCCCCCGCTGACTCCGGCGGAGCCAAGGGCTCCGATCTCGTCGGCGTCGCGCGCGCCTGCCGCGCCACCTTTTGCGCCCCCAGTCCCGTCGGCAGCGGCCCGCGGCCCGGCCGCAGCGCCCCCACCTCCCCCGCCGGTCACGCGGAGCGCGAAGCCGGAGTCTTCGACGGTCGTCGCCGTTCCGCGGGTCAGGGTGAAGGTGCCCGGGATCGGCTGAGCGCGCCGCGCTCGCGCCCCTGCCGCGCGATCAGCCGGACCCCTCGCTCAGCCACGCCGCGCCGACGCGCGCGAGCGTCCTGTCGAAGCGGATCGGAGCCCCCTCGAAGTCGTCGAACGGATAGTCGAGACGCGAGCTGACGTGCGTGCTGCGGTCGTACCGGTGGGACGCGAGCGGCGCGAACTCTTCGATCGCGAAGTAGGTCTCGAGGTCGAAGCGGCGCCCGACGAGGCCGGCCACGCGTCCCGCCGTCGCGATCAGCTTCCGAAACTCCCCGATCACGCGGGCCTGGGTCGGATACATCCCCAACATCTGGTGCTTGGCTGCCAGCTCAGGTTCGGAGAGGCGGATCCTGTGGACCTCTCTGTCTGCCCACGGTCGAAAGCGGAACGCGATCCCGCCGAGCTCGTACGCTGGAAGCTCGTAGATGGGCGTCTTCGTGGAGGCGGCGCGGTCGCGCTCGCGCACCGCGCGGACGATCGCGGCGTGCGTGAGGTCGTGCTCGGGGTGCCCGCCCTGCCAGGCCAGAGTCCAGACGACGTCGGGTGACGCTGCGGCGAGCTCGTCGCGGACGGCCTCGTACACGCGCTCGAAGACCGCGGGCAGCGGTGCGGCCGGCGAAGCGCCGAGGCCGGCGAGCGCGGCGTAGAGCTCCAGCTCCGAGAACTCCAGGAACGAGAGCTGACTGGGCGCGATGCCGATCACCCCGAGCGCTTCGGTGCTCTCGGCGCGCCGTAGCTCCGCGTACGGGCCAGGCGCCATCTGAGACTCGTGCGCCAGCCCGTCACCGTTGGTGACGAACACGACTCGCGGCGGCGTCGCGCCGTTGGATGCCAGACGCGAGAAGATCCCGGCGTAGGGAAGCTCGTCGTCCTGATGAGCCAGCACGATGAGGTGCCGCTTTGGGTCGGTCAGGATCCCCGCGGGGAGCGGGGTCTCGCGCTTCGCTTGCACGATACTCACTGGGTGGGACGGGCTCACTGCGCGGGGTGGATCCAACTATCGAGGAGCGCCTCTTCCTCGTCCGTCAGCTCCAGGTTCGCGTCGTCGCACAGCGTCGCGACCTGGCGGCGGAACGCGCGCGCGACCGCGGTCGCGTCGGGGAACGCGGTCGGGTCACCGAGGGCGTGGCCCGAGAAGATCAAGCCGCGTAGCACGAAGCTGAGGCTGGTGCGCGAGATCGGGACCCCGCGCTCCACCAGCACGTCACGGAGCTGCTTCGAGGTCTCGGTCAGATCGAAGCCTCCGGCCCCGAGCAGCGCGAACAGCGACTCGAACAGCGCTGTGTACTGCTCCGGGGTCAGCGCGGGGACCCCGGTCGTCCGACTGACTCTGCGCACGAGCCGCGCCGCGGGCGTGTCTCCGCCGACGGCGTCGGCCGTCTCGGGAACTTCATGGCGCTCGGGGTCGAGGATGACCCACTTCGTCGGCGAGAGCTGCGCGAGCTGGAGGCCCGGCTCGGCGGCGGCGCCGACGAGCGCCTTGAACGAGCCTGCACCCGCCCACTCAGAGGCGGAGACGCGGCGGCCGAGTGTGTCGACGACGTGCTGGGCGGCGGTCGCCATCGGGACCGGACTCGGGCTCGTGACGACGAGCTCGCGGACGGTCTCGAAGATCGTCGCGCGCAGCGACTCGTGGTCCGACGACGGGAAGGACAGCGGGCGCTGCGCCTCGCCCGGCGCGACCAGCGCGATGGACCACTGTGGACCCGACTCGTCGATCGCCAGCGCCTCGGGGCGACGCGCGACGAGCGCCTCTGTCAGTCCGCGCAGAGACCAGTGGCCGAGCCAGTCCGTGCTCCCGCGGAACTCGGCGAAGCGCACGTAGATGCGCGGCAGCGCGGAGGGGAGCAGCGCGCCCTCCTCGCGCGTCGCCTCGACGAGCGCGTCCGCCATCGTGTCGAGCGTGTCGGCGTCGGCCTCTCCGACGGTCGGCTCCTCACGCTCCCGCGCGGTGAAGCGGCCGCCGAGCGCGAGGGTAACGAACTCGTCCTCTGAGATGACCACGTCTGCCGCGTTGCGGTAGGCCGGAGACGCCGGCCCGATCGACACGACGACGGTGCGACGGTCGTGGAGGCGCAGTCGCTGGAGGAGCGGGGTGAAGTCGGCGTCGGCCGACAGCAAGATGAACTCGTCGAAGCGCGTCGGGTGGACGAGGGAGTCGAGCACGTCCATCACGACCTGGATGTCGGTGCTGGTCTTGCCCTGCCGCGTAATCGGCGGGCAGTCGACGACGCGGAAGGCCGCTCGGCTGAAGTCGGCGCGGTAGCGGCCGAACGACTTCGGGTTCAGGTAGCAGTTTCGTAGCAGCACACGGCGCGAAGCTGGCGCCTCGGGCTCGAACGCGGCCGACTCACCGTAGCGCTCGAGCCAGGCGAGCCACCGCGTCGGGTTCGTCGCGAACTCTTCGGCCGCGACAGGGTCGACCTGGCGCAGCGCGATGTAGATGTTGTCGAAGTCGACGAAGAGCGCCGACCGCTTCTGGGTCTGCATGCGCCTCCCGGCCGCCGTGCGGACACACCCTCACCCCGCACGCGGGGGCGAGCCGATCGGCTCGCGAGATGGTGATAGTACCGAAACGGGTCCGACGCGAGGGGGACGCGAGCCGAACCGCGCCCGCCCGACGGGCGCCGGGCGCGGTCGACTAGGCCGTCGGCGCGACGCGACGGAAGCGCGAGTTGCTGCCGCTCGTCAGGGACCGCGTCGATGGGGACACTCCGGAGTCGACGCGCAGAACGCTCGTCGCCCCACTCTCTGCGAGAGCTCCCCCAAGACCTGAGAGCGAACCGACGGGGGCCTCGGCCTCAGCGGTGATCGCGATCGGCTCGTCGACCGCGACGATGTCGGCGGCGTCGACGGCGGCGTGTTCACTGGTCGGCACCGTGCTCCGGTACGGGATGACGCCGAGGGAGGTGTCGTTCGCGGCCGCCTGGGCCACGGCGAAAGACGCCGAAGTGCGCTCGGGGCGCCGGCGCGGCGCCGGCGGCGGGACCGCGCGCGGGCGGCGGGCCTCGGCCGGTGCCGCCGCGACGCCGCTGGGCGCCTCTGGCGCGTCGGCCGGGGCCACACGACCACACGACGAGTTCGGCGCGCCGAGGCTGGTCGTCGACGGAGCATCCAGGCGAACGGACGACGCGCCCGGTCCGGCATCCCAACCGGAGGCGTCGGCCAGATCCGACCTCGGGGCTTGCGGAGCGTCGGCTGCAGCGTCGGCAGCGAGCTCGGCCGCGCCGTCGTCTTCGAGGCTGATCTCAATGGAGTCGAGCTCGAGCTCGGCGATCTCGGACTCCACCGCGCTCGCCTCGACGGCGCCCACCACGGCCTCACTCGCATCGACCTGTGGCGACGCGGCGTCTGTCGGCTCGGTCGATACAGCGGGCGACACGCTCGACGCCGCGCCGCTCGCGACCGCCGCGCGGAGGTCGTCGACCCAGTCGTCGTCGGACGCGGCGACCTCGGGCTCAGACGCCGATGTTCGGTCGTCAGCCACAAGAACCCCGGCGGACTCGCCCGCCGCAGAGCCGCTGGCCGCCTCGAGCTCGGGTGCCTGGGGCTCCGCGACAGGCTCGGCGAGGTGCTCGGCTCCCGACGCCATACCCGGTCGCTCGCCGGTCTGCGACGCCGAGGCGAGGTTGTCGAGCGGCGCGGCCGAAGCCGCTGCCCGAACTTCGCGCGGATTCGGCTCGGCGGCCTCGGCGGGGGCCACCCGCGGCGGCGCCGTCCACAGCATCAGCGGTGCGACGAGCAGGGGCCGCGGAGGGGGGAAGGACGGGCGCACAAAGTCGAGACGAACAGAGCGCCGCGCCGAGGCCACGGTCGCAGCGAACGAGCCGCTGGCAGACGCGGCGCGCCCGGAGGGTCGGACGGGGGCCGGGGCAGCGTCTGCGGGCGGGGACGGGGCTGCGCGGGGCACGTCGCTCGCGACGCGCGTCAGCATCGTGTCGGCCTTCGGGCGGATCACCTGCATCTGACGCGGCGGGATCGTCGTCGCCTTTGACCGCGAGCGCCGCGGCACGTCGCCAGGACGCGAGAGCCACGCAGCCGACGGCGCCTTCTGCGGCTCGCTCGCGCTTGGCAGCACCGAAGGCATGTCGACGTCGAACGCCGAGGGCATCGCAGTCGCGGTCGGAAGCTCGGGTTCCAGCACGAGGGAGCTCTGGCCGCCGGCTTCGAGGTCGATGGCCCGCGAGTCGTCGACGGCGTCGAAGAAGCCGGACGGGATCCCGACGAGGTCGAGGGGGGTCGGCTCTCGCGTCGGCGCCGCGTCGGCGAACCCGAGCGCCGACTCTCCTGGATCGAGACGGAGACTGTCGCTCGGGCCGGGCCTCGCCGGTGCCGGCGCGTCGGCCAGCGCGCGCCGAACGCCGGGCGGCGGCGCGAACGGGTCCGCGTTGGCCTCGAGCTCGGCGTCCCGGACTCGCGGAGCCGGCGCAGGCGCGAGGATCGGGGCGCTCGCGACGGGTGGCGCGGCGGCCGGAACCTCGTCGCCGAGGATCGCGTCGAGCGAGGCTCGCCCCTGCCCCTCGAGGTCGAACGAGCTGTCTGCCGCAGAGATGTCGGTGATGGAGCCGAAGAGGTCCGCGGCGGCGCTCACCGGCGGCGCGTCTGCGCCGCGGGCGCGAGCGACCGCGCGGGCGCGGGCAGCGGGAGACGGCGTGAACTCCACCCCGGAGAGGCTGAGCCCGGATTCGTCAGCTTTCATGATCTCGCTCCTCTGTGCGCTCGGCCTGCCGAGCTCGAGCCGCATCAGAGTACGAGGTCGCGGACGGGCTGTAAAGTTGTAAACAGTAATAATATCAGCAGCTTATATGTAATCAACGAACACACCGTAGGGCCGATGTCGGGTCGTGAATGCTGACGTCGGGTCAGGGGCGTCCCGCCCTCACAGCGCGATGCCCAGCCGCGTCCGGCACGGGTGGTGGCGTGGCGTGGACGCAGACCGAACTCGCCACGCGCATTGCAGGTTGACCGCGAGAGGCCTATGGTGCGCCGGCCAACGATTGGAGGCTTCGATGACGACTTGCGTCGCGCGCGCCATCGCCGCTGCGCTCACCGTCCTCGCGCTCGCGAGCGCGACGGCGTGCTCCGGCGCGGGCTGGCACAGCGAGCCTGTGGCCGGCGGTGCCGGCATCTCTGCGGCCGAGTACGAGGCGCGGACCGCGGGGCAGACCGGGCCTTCGGGTAGCCAGCCGTCGTCGGCCCCCAGCTCGCAGCCGGCCTCCCAGCCGAGCTCTTCACAACCGGCCGAGGCCCCCTCGCCGAAGTTCCACCGCTAGTTCCCGCACGGAGCGGATGGCCGAAATCGACAGCGAGAACTTCAGCGGCTTGTCCGTGGCCGCGATCCTGTCGCGCCTGGAGCGTCGCTCTGAGCAGAGTCGGCGCTTCGGCCGAGACGTCGACGAGCTGTTCAAGCAGCTCGCGGCGACCGAAGGCGACAGCGACTGGGGCGGCACGCCGCAGGCACGACTCGAACATGCCCTCCGGGCCGCTCGGGCGTCCTCCGTTTGGTCGACGCGCGTCGACACCCCGCCGCGCGCGCTCCGAGTCACCGCGGAGACCGCCGCGATCGTCGCGTTCCGCGCGCTTCGAGACTGCGGCGACACCGTCGGTGCCGAGCTCGCGGAGCTGCTCGTCGATGCATGGTCGGAGGCGGTCTTGCTCCCCCGTACGGTGTTCGCCGACATCGTGATCGAGGCCGCTACGCCGCCCGTCCTCCGAAGCGTCGAGCTCAGCGTAATGCGGCGTGCGCACCGCCTGCGCCACCAGGTCACCGCGCTGATGGACACGCTCAGCGGCGGATCCGACGCGCCGCAGGCGTCCGCGCGCGAGCATGTCCTCTATCACGCCCGCCTTCAGTCGCGCGCGGGCCGCATCGACGACGCCCTCGAGACCCTCGATCCAGAGCCGCTCTCCGACCCCAAGGTCAGCCTCGCCTACGCCGAAGTGCTCGTGGAGCACGGGCGCACCGACGCGGCCATCGACCGACTCCGCCGCTGCCTCGTCGTCATCGCCGACAAGCGCCAGATCCGCGAGCGACTCCTCGAGGTGTTCCTCGACGTCGGAGACGCCGGCGCGGCCATCGATCAGGCGATCCACCTCGTCGCGGAGACCGGCGAGGTCACCGCGTGGGACGCCGTCTGCGTCGCCCTCGGCGAGTCCCACGGTGACCAACTCCGCGCCGTTCGAGACGCCCTCGAGACCGACAACCCGCCGCTCTACGTCGAGCTCCTCATGGCACAGGGCGACGCCGAAGCGGTGGCCCGTGCGTCGCGGGCGAAGACGTTCTCGTACGAGCAGCTCTGGCGGATCGGCGACTTCCTCGCCGGCGAAGGGGGCACGCGCGCCGCGCGAGTCTACGAGCGAGCCATCGCCCTGCAGGGCGCCGTCGCTCAGTCCAAGCTCCAGTGCCAGGACCTCGGCATGCGCCTCGAGGCCGTGACGCCCTACTTCGTCTCGATCGAGCGCCCGACGAAGGTGCAGCGCCTCGCGAAGGAGCTGCTGGCCACGCACAAGAACAACGTCCCGCTGCGCCGCGAGTTCGAGCGGCTCTACGGCGCCGGCTTCAAGTGACCGACGCGGCGCCGCCGCGGCCAGCAGCCGCGACGGTCTCGACGACCACTCCGTGGGGTCAGCCCTTCGTCGAGCCGAAGCGCGGCTATCGCTTCGGCCCCGACTCCGCCCTCCTCTACGAGCTGCTGCGCGATCCGACGCTCGCGCCGACGGCGCCTCGGCGCGTGTTGGACCTCGGCGCCGGCTGCGGCGTGCTCGGGCTCGCCGCCGTCGCGGCTGCCGCGGACCGCGGCGTCGCCGCCCGTGCGACCCTCGTCGAGCGCGACCCCGACCTCGCCGCGCTCGCACGCGAGAACCTCGGCCGAAGCGGCCGCGACGGTGAGGTCGTCGAAGCCGACCTTCGCTCCACGCCGGTCGGCGTCGCAGACCTAGTCGTCGCCAACCCGCCGTTCTTCGTCCCCGGTGAGGGCGTCGAGTCTCGCGTCCAGCACGCTCGCGCGGCGACGCACGCGTACTTCGGCGACGTCGCCGACTTCGTCGCGGCCGCGGCCGCCGCGCTGTCGCCCGATGGCGCCCTGATGCTCCTCTACCCGGCCGACCGGGCTGCCGCCGCGCTGGCGACGCTCGCAGCCGCCTCGCTGGCGGTCGACGCGCTCCTCGTCGTGCACGCGCGCCACACCGGGGCGCCGTATCGCGTCTGGGCGCGCTGCATGCGGCCCGAGAGCTCGTGCGGCGTCCGAGGCCTCGTCCGCACGATGTCTGCGGTGACCGCTCGCTAGAGTGGCCTCTGCCAAACGCGCGGCGTCGCGCAAGTTGGACTTCGCGGGCGCGCCCCGTAGTCTGCGAGCGACACTGGGTCTTTCCCCATGGCCAACCCCACGACACGAGTCCCCGTACGGGCGTCGTTCGCCATCGCCGGCGGCGGCTCTCTCGGCACGTTCCTCGCCGGAGCGCTGCGCACGCTCTTGCGCGCGATCTGGCGGCACAACGCCGCCGTGGGGCGCGGCGAGACCGTGCACGCCGACCTCCTGCGGCCCGACTGGGGACACATCACGATCGACTCGATCGGCGGGTCGTCTGCGGGGGCGCTCTGCGCGAGCCAGCTCGCCCGCGCCCTGTTCGAGCCCGAGTACGCCGGCGCCGAGCTCCCGCTCACCGAGCCGCACACCCTGACCGGTGACTGGATCCACGGCGCCGAGCTGACGAGGCTCGCCGTCGAAGCTAACGACCCGGCCCGCTCCGGCTCGATCGAGGCGCCCGGCTGGACCGTCCTCAGCGGTGCGCGGCTCCACGAGCTGTCGTCGCGGGCGCTCATGGCAGACGCGCCGCCGAGCGATCCGCTCCCGCCGTCCGCGAGCCCGCTCGACCCGTCTGGGCTCGTCGCGATCGGCATCACGCTCACAGACCTGCTCGGCTACCACGAGCCCGCGGAGTTCTCGGTGGAGCGGGTCGTCGGACACCCGTCCTTCGGCGCGGTCGAGCCCTCTGTGTCACGCCAGCAGCAGCGCGCCGGAGAGCAGATCCGCGACCTCGGCGGACGCGGCCACGCCGAGACGCGAAAGCTGTTCCTGGCGCGCGACAGCGACGGCGCCGAGCTCGCGCGCCGGTTCCTGACCGAGACGCGAAGACGAGGGCGCGCCCGGGCGCTCGCGTGGAACGAGGCGTCGGCCGAGCACCTCGCCGCGCTCACCGCCGCGTCGGCGGCCCTGCCGCTTGCCGTCGGCCCGCTGGCGCTGACCGACCAGAACGCCGACGTGTCGGTCTCGAGTCGCCGCCTCTACGTCGACGGCGGCATCCTGAACAACAAGCCCGTCGCGCCCGCCCTGAAGCTCGGTCGCTGGCACGATGGCTCCCGCCTGCTCGGGCTGCGCGACCCCGAGACCGGCGCGCTGCCGCTAGACGCGATCGAGCGCGAGCTCGTCTACACGCGCGTCTGCTTCTTCATCGACGCGTTCCCGGACCGCGCGATGGGCGAGTGGCGCAGCCCTCACCCCGACGAGGCGCTGCGAGAGTCGGGCATCTGGCACCTGACGCGCGCGGCCGTCGAAGCCCGAGGCTCGCGCATCGACCACGCGCTCGCGACCCCACACTCGGCGCTCGACGTCTTGTTCGAGAGCATGATGACGAGCCTGCGCGCGCAGGACTTGATGGGGATCGCCAAGACCAACCAACAGCTCGAGGCGCGCGACCGCTACATCGATGACCGGTGCGCCTCGGTCTCGCACAACCCGACGTCGTTTCAGATCGACACGATCGAGAAGGCCGAGGCCTACGCGAGCGTTCGGCTTCGGCCGGCGGGCATGGTGCTGACCGAGAACCAGGCGCGCAAGGTCGCCCAGCGCATCTGGGAGTCCGATCAGTTCTCCGGGCTCGGAGGTCGCCGCCCGGTGACGATGATCCCGGTCTTCGCCCCGCTCAACCTGCGCGGCGTCTTCGCGGGCGAGGCGCTCTACTCGCTCGGCGGCCTGCTGGGCTACGACGCGCGGAAGCACGACGCCGGCGTCGGCGAGGCCGTCGCCACGCACGTGTTGAGCGGGATCGACCCGTCCCGTCCCGTCGCGGAAGTGACCCTGGCAGACGCGCCGCGGTCCGTCGTGCCCGAGGACACATCCGCAGTCGTCGACCGGCTCATGGTCGCCGCCGCCGCCGCGATCGACGGCCTGCAGCCAAAGGAGACGGCCGTCAGAGCGTTCGCGAAGCTACCGCTGCGGCTGCCGTTCGTGCGGCGGCTCATTCGCGAGTGGCTCGACCGCCGGGTGACCGGGATGCCCGAGGACTGAGCGCCTCGCGCTCCCTCATTGCGAGGCGCAGCGGACGCGCCGGGCTCGGGATCCCACCCGGTCGGCAGCCCACCCGCTTCGGGGCCCACCCGGTTAGCGCCCACCCTCAGAGTGCGCGCCCAGCGACTCCATCGACGGCGGTCAAGCTCCTACCCGGCCGAGCCCCCTACCTCAGGGCAGGCGTCGAACGTCGGCGCCGGGCGGCGGATCGAGCACGAAGAGCGCTGAGTCGAGCTCGGCGTTCAGCTCGATGCGGTCGAGCTCGAGCGAGATGTCGATGTCCGACGCGGGCATGCGCAGGCGGAGCACGCGAGGCATCGTCGTCTCGGCGTCGCCGGCCGCGACGGTCGCGAAGTTGCCCTCGCGAAGGTCGAACACGACGTCGCCGGCGGCGTCTTCGAGGCGCGCCCCGACGACGGTCCAGGTCCCGTGCGCGACCTGCAGCGTGAGGGTGCCTCCGGCGACCGCGGGCATCGTCAGCGCATAGGCGCCCGCGCGGTCGTCCCACCGCACCGAGTAGGTGTCCGGGTCGGGATCGGCGGCGTCGAGCGGCGGGCCGCCGAGGAGGACGCGGACTAGGTCTTCGGCGGAGAGCGCGAAAGGGACGAAGCGCGAGATGTTCTCGGGCGTCGCGCTGCCCGAGACGAACAGGTTCTCGCGAAGGTCGAGATAGGCGAGCGCGCCGTCGTGGACCATGAACGCGTACAGCGTCGTGTCGAACGGGCTGATCGCCTCCATGCGCAAGGACGCGGGCGCCCGCGCGAGGACCGCTTCGGTGCCGCGCACGCGCCCGTCGGGGCCATAGTACTCGAGCGTCGCGAGGATTCGCGCGGACTGGACGAGCTCGAGACGGTCGAGCATCGCCTCGAAGACGGCGACGGGGTCGTCGAGCGCGTCGTCGGGCGGAGGCGTACGTCGCCCGCCACAGGCGGCGGTGAGCGCGAACGCGACTGATGCCGCCCACGACGCTGGCGCGCGGCGCCAAGGACGCTCGAAGCGGGCGGGAGTCACCGGACGCTCAGTCGACTTCGGCGCGGAGCCAGGCCGGAAGCTCGCCATCTACGAGCGGCGCGATGGCTTCGGCCACGGCCTTGGGGGTCCACCCGGTCTTGGCGAGCGTGGCGACGGTCTTCTCCGACATCTCGACGGACGGCGGATCGCCCGACACGCCGAGCGCGACGAGCAGGTCGCGCGCGATCATCGGCAGGACCGGCCACTCGAGCTCGAGCGTCGTCTCGGCGAACTTCGCGAGCGGCTCTTCGGATGGGTACCGGAACCCCTCGGTGACGTCCTCGCCGAGCGCGGCGGTGAACTCGCCCCACCGCCGCCACGGGACGACGACGGTCGAGCCGAACGAGCGAAAGCCCGCCGCCTCGATGCGGGCGCGGGCGTCGGCGTCGACGGGGCCGAGCTCGACGGCCGAGAGACCCTGCGTGAGGGTGATTTTGCCGAGCTGGCGGCGCGCGTCGCGCAGGAGGTTGCGGAAGGTGGAGGGGACGTCGGTGCGGCTGCGCTGGATGATGCGCTGCTCGACGACCTCGGGGTCGGTGCCGGTCTCGAGGGCGCGGCGCAGGCTCTCGGGCGTGATGTGGTAGGTGACGACGGCGATGTTCCAGTGCGCGTAGCTCTGGTCGACGGCGATGCGGCGGAGGAGGTACTCGTCGCTGATGTCGCCGTCTCGCCGGTAGAAGATGATGTCGTTGTTGGGCTGAATGACGAACGGCTTGGCGCGCTCCCGTGTCGCCTCTTCGTCGGCGTAGCTGACGGTCTGACGGCCGGTGATGACGCGGCCGAGCGGGGTGAGCCGCAGGACGCGCTCGCCGCGCGTCTCGAGGCCGACGGGGGTGCGGGCGAGGTCGAGCCAGCCGAAGCGGGCGGCGAGGATGACCCAGTACTCGAGGAGGCGCTCCACCTCGGGGTCGGCCTCGTCGGGCGGCGTCATCGGGACGTCGTCGTCTTCGGAGATGAGGAGGTCGGGGACGCTGTGCGTGAGGTGGTGGGCCACGTCGGCGGCGCGGACCCAGGCGTCGTCGGGGCAGCGCCCAAGCGCTTCGACGAGGGCGCGACGCAGGTCGTAGGGCTGGCGCAGGAAGTCGCGGCGGAACGTCTGACCGAAGTTGTGGCGGTGGCCGTGGTCGTTGCGCGCGTCGCAGCGCTCGTCCCAGTCGACGACCTCGTAGTACGCGCGCAGCAGCATCTCGGAGCGGCGCGTCGGCGTGGCGAGGAAGAACTCCTCTGCGCCGGGTCCGACGGTCAGCAGGCGCTCGTCGTCGGGCTGGACCAGCGCGAGCTGGACGGCGAGCGAGTACATGAACCGGACTTGGTCGACCTCGTCCCAGTCGTAGAGGATCGACTTGGAGTCCTGCCACAGCAGGCGGTCGTTGATCGCGGCCCACAGCGGCTTCGGCGGAATGCCGGACTTCGTGAGCCGGATGCTCTTCTCGAGCGCCGCCTCGATCACGCCCATGAGCTCCCGCAGGACCTCGTCCGGCGTGGGACGCAAGATGCCGTCTACCGGCCCAGAGTATGCGGGGAGCGTCGTCATCGGTCGACCGGGATCAGTACGGGATCGAGTCGGCGAACCGCGGCACGTGGCCGATCGCCTTGAGCCGGCGGATCAGGAGCTGAATGCGCTCCGTGTCGACCAGCGCGTGGTTGCCGTCGAGCCGCTTCCAGACCAGCGCGCGGATCTCGGAGCGGCTGAGCAGCGCGTCCATGATCGTCGCGTCTTCGGTGCTGAGCACGGCGAGGTTGTGGTGCGCGACGTGGCTGTCGGGTTCCGTGCTCACTGCTGCTCCGCGGGCTGCCTTCGGCGCGCACGTCGGGGCCGGCGCGCGTCGGCGACGACTCTATTGATGGGCGCCGCACGGTTCAAGCGCGGTGGCAAGCGCGCGCGCAACGCACGGTCACGACGGGCGCTGCGGCGCGCGAGCTACTCCGCGAGCATCCGGAGCAGCCGCGCGTACAGCGCCTCGGCCTCTGTCAGCGACGCCGCGTCGAACGCCACGTTCGGGCTGTACAGCGGCACGGCCGGCGCGTCGGCTACGTAGCGGTCGAGCGTCAGCGCCGCGAGCTGGGCACGCGTCGCGTCAGACCCGAACGGGCGCCCGTGCAGCACGTCGGGGAGGTTGCCGCAGAACTGCAGCGTCGACGCGTCTACCCCCTGTTGCGCCCACGCGTCCCAGCGGTCCCCGCCCGCGGTCGCCGCGCGCAACACCTCCCACGGGTCCGGGCAGTCCTCGACCTCGGCGACGAGCAGCAGCGCCGACCAGGGCGTCAGATACGTCGCGCGAAACGGCACGCGCGGGCTCCATTCGCGTAGCCTCCACGTCACCAACGGGCTCGGCTCGTCGTACGTCGTCGCCCCCGCGATCGTCGTCTGCAGCGCGACGGGGCGCGACAGCGGCTGCATCGTCAGAGTGCCCGCCTGCACCGCGCTCCCGAACAGACCGAGCGCGTGCGTCGGCAGCTCGACCCACGACTGGCCCAGCGCGTCGACGCCCCCGCGAGCGCCCGCTCGCACGCGCACCACCGCGGCGCCGCCCCGCGGGAGCAGGAGCTCGAGCCGCTGCCCGCGCGAGTACGTGTGCTCCGGGAGCGCGGGGTCCTGCCGAATGACGGTCTCCTCGGTCTCGACCGGCACGCCGTCGACCCACACCTCCGCGCCGTCCTCGCCGTCGGCCAGCGCGGCCAGCGCGAACGCCGCGGCGTCTGCCGTCCCGTTCCTGACGACCAGCTCTGTGTCCACGACCCACCGCGGCGCCGACGGGCCGCCCCCGGCGACGTCTGCCGGCAGCTGCGTCAGCTCGATGCGCACCGTGTCGATCAGAAGCCCCGGCGTGCGCGCGGCGAAGCTCTCGCCCCCGATCGTTGCAAGCGGCGCGACCATCGCCCGACCCGCTGCCGGCGACGCGACGAGCGCGGCGATTCCGACCGTGAGCGCGGCGAGGCCGGCGACGGGCGCGGCATGAGCGGGGGAGGCGGCGCGAGACATGGGCTCCTTGTTCGGCTCGCCGCTCTCTACCAGCGCGGCGCGCGATGTGGCAACCTGACAGCCCTCCACGCGATTCCCGCACCGGGCGAGCCGATGCCCTCTGAACTCTCCGCGACCGCGCTCGAAGACCTGCGCACGCTGCTCCGGTTCGACACCACCAACCCGCCCGGCAACGAGGGCCCGGCGGCCGCGTTCGTCGCCGCGCGCCTCGCCGACGCGGGGTTGGAGCCGGTCACGCTCGAGTCCGACGGGCGCCCGAACGTCGTCGCGCGCGTCGCCGGCGACGGCTCCGGCGGCGGGCCGCTCCTGCTGGCCGGTCACCTCGACGTCGTCCCCGTCGACCGCGACCAGTGGGACCACGACCCGTTCGGCGCCGAGATTCACGACGGCTACCTGTTCGGACGCGGCGCGATCGACATGAAGTACATGGTCGTGCACTGCATGACCGCGATCTCGGAGCTGGCGCGCACCGGAAAGCGCCCGACGCGCGACGTCATCTTCGCCGCCGTCTCAGACGAAGAGGAGGGCTGCCGCCACGGGTCTCGCTTCCTCGTCGAGCAGCACCCCGACCTCGTCCGCGCGGACTACATGCTCGGCGAGTTCGGCGGCTTCTCGCTCGACGTGAAGGGGGTCCGCTACTACCCGATCCAGGTCGCCGAGAAGGGTGCGTGCCAGTTCCGGCTGACCGCCACCGGCGCGCCGGGCCACGGCTCCGTTCCGCACGACGACAACGCGCTCGTGAAGCTCGCCGGCGCCATCCACGCGCTCGGCAAGACACGCCTGCCGATGCACCGCTGCCGCGCCGTCGAGGCCTTCCTCGTCGCGATGGCTGCCGCGCAGGCCGCGCCGGACCGCTGGGTGCTGCCGCTGCTCGCGAACCCAGCGCTGGCGCCGCTCATCCTCGACAAGCTAGTGGCAGACCGCGGCCTCGCCGCGACGCTCGCCGCGAACCTCTCGAACACCGTCAGCCCGACGGGCGCCACGGCGGGCAAGAAGATCAACGTCATCCCCGGGCAAGCGTCGGCGCTGTTCGACGGCCGCCTGCTCCCCGGCCAGACCGCCGCGTCGTTCCTCGCCGAAGTGCGCGCCGTGATCGGCGACGGCTTCGAGGTCGAGGTGATCAACGAGTTCGAGGGACGCGAGAACACCCAGGTCGCCGGCGACCCGCTGTACGAGGCCATCTGCGCGAACGTCAAGCGGACCGACCCCAGCGGCGTCCCGATCCCGTACATGATCACCGGCTTTACCGACGCGCAGTACTTCGGCCGCCTTGGCGCCCGCTGCTTCGGATACGCCCCGGTTCGTTACCCGGTCGAAGACCAGATCCGGTTCAACACGCTGGTCCACGGCCACAACGAGCGCATCCACGTCGACGGCTTTCGCTGGGGCGTCGACGCGTTCGTCGACCTCGTGCTCGGCTTCGTCGGCGTGAAGTAGGCCGGCGGCCGCGGGCGGAGTCCGAGTGCGACGCGCGACGCGCTAGTCGTCGGCGCCAAACCCGGCCGCGCGCAGCACTCGCTCCCGCACGTCGTCGCCGGCAGGCCCGAGACGCCTCCACGAGTCGCTCTCGAGCAAGACGACGGCCTCGTCGTCTTCGCGGGCCTCGACCAGCGCGGCCAGCAGGCGCTCGCCGACGGCCGCGTCGAATGTCGTGCGGCGCAGCGCCGCCGACGCCTCGCGCGGCCGCCCGCGGTTGAGGTCGGCGACGCCCAGGATGGCCCAGCTCTCCTCGAGCACGCTATCGGAAACGTTCGGCTCGCTCCGCAGGACGTGACACTGCCGCGCCGCCTCGTCCCAGTCGGACCGCCCGAAGGCGGCCCGCGCCTCGACGAGCGCGCGCGCGGCCGCGTCGCCCGACGGGCGAACCGGACCCATCGACCGCATGCCGCGCAGAACCTCGATGTTCTGCCAGCCAAAGAGCCCGCCGAAGAGCGCGACGAAGGTCAGGCCGGCCGACAACCCCCAGCCCAGCGCGGCGAGCGCGACCAGCACGCCGACCGACGCCGTCACCCGCTCGGCGCGCCCAGGCTTCGCGACGCGCAGCATGCCGAGCCGGAACAGGTGCCCGCCGTCGAGCGGCCACAGCGGCGCGAGGTTCAGGATGGACCAGAAGATGTTCACCTGCAGCGCGTAGCCGAGCCCCAGCGCGACGAGCGGCTGGTCGAGCAGCCCGCTGCCGGTGTGCGAGAGAGCCGTCGTGCCGCCCCAGACGACGGCCGCCAGCAAGAGTCCGGCGGCAGGTCCCGCCGCGACGACGAGCGCCTCGTGCCGGTCGGTCTGGGCCCGCGCGTGAGCGCAAAACCCACCGAACCCGTGAAGAAAGATGTGCGGGCGCAGGCCGAGCGCGTTCGCGACAGTCGCGTGGCCGAGCTCGTGGATCAGCACGCTCACCGTCAACACCGCCGCCCAGACGAGCCGCTCGCCGATCGACCCCAACCCCATCCCCGACAACAGCAGGACGAGCAGGAAGAACGGGGTCACGAAGACGGGGATGTTGCCGATCGAAAGGACTCGAAACGCGTTCATGGGGTTCCGCTGAAGGTCGCACGCATCCTGTCCACCCTGGCCGGCGCGCGCAACCACATCTCGGCGCGAACTTGCCGCGATCTGCGCGGCACCGTACAGATCGACGCATGAAGCCGCACCGAACGACAGCCTGGCCTCGGCTCGCCTCGCGGCGGGCGTTCCGAGCGTTCGCCGCCGCGGCGCTCGTCGCTGTGACGTCGACTGCCGCGGCGGAGTCTGACGCCACCGCGGGCGGCGACACCGCGCCGGTGACTCGCTTCGAGTTGTGTACCCTACCGGCGGGAGAGCCGGAGACGCCGCCGGCGGGCGACGGGGTCGAGTCCGAGTCCGCCGAGTCCGCACAGCCGGATGCCACGGCGCCGCGTGGGCCCGACGTCGGCGGTGACGGCGCGGCCGAGCTGTCGCCCGACACTGAGGGTGTCGAAGGAGCGACGGGCGAGGTCGGAGACACCAGAGAAGCCGACGGTGATGGGGTTGGTGCAGATGCGGAGAGTGGCTCGAACGGCACCGACGACACCGACGGTGTCAACTTCGAGGACTGCGTCGGCGCCGAGTGCGACGTCACCGAAGACCAGATCCCCGAATACGTCCACGAGCCGGCGTACGTTCCTCGCCGCGAGGAACCTGCGCCCATCGTGACCCACGTCTCCGAGGGCTCGCGCAGCTTCGTCCCGGAGGCGTCGCTCTCGCTAGGCCACTTCGCCTACCAGGGTGTCGCGGCCGGGCTGACCGTCGGCGCCTCTGCCGTCGTTGTCGAGCACGGTGAGCAGACGCGGCAGGACGCGACCGCGCGCGCCGAGGTGTTCCACCGACGCCTCGTGACGCCGACGTCGTTCGCGCTCGACGCCATCCCTGGCGACGGCGTCGACGCCTACTCCGTGTCGTTCGCGCCGGCCGGCGTTCGTGTCGAGCGGCGCGACGACGACGACCGGAGCGGCGGCGTGCAGGACGTGTCGTTCGCGCCCGTCTCGCTGTCGCGCGCTCGCTACCACGAAGAGGAGCTCGACCTCGTGGTCGCGCTCATCGAGGCGCGCCTCGCGACCCGCGCGGCGTCGCCGAGCCCTGGTCGCGCCATGGCGGCCGAGATGTCCGTGCGCACCGCCGGCTTTCGCCATCTCGAGTACACCGATGGCCACACGCTGAACGGCGTCCGCGCGCTGGAGCTGAACGTAGACGTAGGCCCGGCGTTTGGACCGTGGGGCGCAGCCGCCGTCGAGCTCTGGACGGCCGCAGGGGTGAGCGGTGGGCTGACGATCGGCGCGCGCGACGGCGGCCTCTTCACGACGCGCACCGACGTCGACGCGCACGGCGTCCTCGCGCTCCGACTCGTCGATCGTCTCGAGCTCGCGACGCGGTTCGGGTTCCGAGCGGTCGTCGACGCTCGCCGCGACACGGTCTCTGGCTGGTACAGCGCGACGGCGCTGACGGTCAGCCTTCCGTAGGCAAGTTGCCCTAGGCGACTCGCGCCCACCAGGCGCGCGCGATCGCCGCGTACAGCTCGGCGCCGCGCTCTACCTCGTCGACGAGCACGAATTCGTCGGCCTGATGGCTGCGCTCGGGGCGACCTGGCCCCATGACGACCGCCGGGACGTGGGCGACCCAGAAGAGGTCGCAGACGCTCGGGAACACCGTCGGTGTCGCCGCACCGGTCACCTCGAGCGCGGCCTGGACGAGCGCCGAGTCGGCGGGCGTGTGCACGGGCTCGAAGCGGTCGGAGTACGTCTCGAAGCGGCCGCCGACGGTCGCGGCGACCGCCTCGATGTGGTCGGTCATCGCCGCGTTGTCGAACTCGGGGGTCGTGCGACAGTCGAGCGTCAGCTTGCAGTGGTCGGGCACGACGTTCGACTGCAGCCCGCCGTCGATCATCGTCACCTGCAGCGTCGCGCGCGTCAGGTCGCCGGGGACGTTCAGGTCGTCGCGCTCGAGCGCGACGACGGCGCGGGCCGCGGCGTGGACGGCGTTGTGTCCCTGCCACGGGCGGCTCGCGTGCGCGCGTCGGCCCGGGACATGGACGTAGCCCTTCACGAGCCCGCGCTGGCCGCGCGCGACGGCGAAGTCGTTCGGCTCACCGATGACCGCCGCGTCGTAGCGCGGGAGGAGCTTCGAGACGATCTCCATGCCCTGCCCGCCCGTCTCTTCGTCGCATGACGCGCAGACGACGACGTTTCCGGCGAACCCGGTCGCTACGAGCCGCACGGCAGCTGCGATCTGAGCGGCGACGCAGCCCTTCGCGTCGTTCGCGCCGAGCCCATGGAGCCGCCCCTCTTCGAGCGCGCCGTCCCACGGGTCGCGCGTCCACGTCGAGCTCGCCTTGACGGTGTCGAGGTGCGAGTTGAACAGCAGCGCCGGCCCGTCGTTGACCCGCCGCTCGATCCACACGTTGCGGCCGTGCCACTGCGCGGCGAAGCCGGCAGACTCGGCGAAGTCGGCCCAGATCTGCAGCGCGGCGGCCTCGTTGCCCGAGACGGACTCGGATCGAACGAGACGCTGGAGCAGCTCAATCAGCGCGGACGGCGAGGCGACATCGTGCACGGACCGACTCAGCCGGCGACGAGCATCGTGCCGCAGCCCGACGGCGTGAACACCTCGAGCAGGATCTGGTGCGGCTCGACGGCGCTCAAAATGTGCACCTGTCCGGCGCCGCGGTCGATGGCGCGCAGGGCCTCTTCGATCTTCGGGATCATGCCGCCGCGGATGATCCCGTCGGCGATCGCCTGGCGCGCCTCTTCGGCCGTCAGGCGGCTGATGAGCGTCGTCGGGTCGCTCATGTCGCCCATGACACCCAGGGTGCCGGTCATCAGCAGCAGCTTCTCGGCCTGCAGCGACGCGGCGAGACGGCACGCGACCGTGTCTGCATTGATGTTGAGCACGTTGCCGTCGGCGTCGGCGCCGAGCGGCGAGAGGACGGGGACGTAGCCGTTGTCGAGGAGCAGGCTGATCAGGTGGGTATCGATGCGCTCGATGTCGCCGACCTCGCCGAAGTCGATGACTTGGTCGTCAGAGCCGGTGACCTTCGTCGGCGGGCGGCGCCGCGCCTCGATGACGCCGGCGGCGACGCCGGACACGCCCATCGCCGGGATCGCCTTCTTCTTGAGGGTCGACAGGATCTCGACGCTGATCTTGCCGGCGATGACCATCTTCAGCACGTCGAGCGTCTGCTCGTCGGTGATGCGCCGACCGCCGACGAACCGCGTCTCGACGCCGAGCTGCTCCGCGACGCGGGTGACGTGGACGCCGCCGCCGTGCACGAGGACGACGCGGATGCCGACGAGGTACAGCAACGAGACGTCGTCGATGACGCGCTCGAGCGCCTCGCGCGTCGACATCGCCTCGCCGCCGAGCTTGATCACGAACGTCGCGCCCTTGAAGCGACGGATGTACGGCAGCGCCTGCTTGAGGACGTTGATGTCTTCCATGATCACTTCGCGTTCTCGGAGAGGAGTTGCAGCATGAGCGCCTTCTGGACGTGCAGGCGATTCTCTGCCTCGTCGTAAGCCGCGTTCCGCGGGCCATCCAGGACGTCGTCGTCTACGACGACTCCGCGACGAACGGGCAGACAGTGCATGAACACGGCGTCATCGCCCTGCGCGAGGTGGTGGCTCCCGACGCGCCAGCGCTGCCGCAGCGGCGCCTTGAGCCGCGCCTCCTCGTCCGGGTCGCGGTAGTACCGGATGCTGCCCCAGCTCTTCGCGTAGACGACACGCGCGCCCGGGAGCGCGGCCTCGAGGTCGTGGTGCACCGTCAGCTTGCCACCCGCACCCTCCGCGAGCCGCGCCGCCTCGGTCATCACCTCGTCGTCGAGCTCCCACCCCTCGGGGTGGGCGAGCCGCACGTCCATCCCGAACTTCGCCGCCTCGAGCAGGATCGAGTTCGGGACCGCCATCGGCAGCGGCTTCGGGTGGTACGCCCACGTGATCACGAGCGGCTGACCCGTCGCGCTGCCGAGCCGCTCCTCGATCGTCATCAGGTCGGCGAGGCTCTGGCACGGGTGATAGAGCGACGACTCGAGGTTGATGACCGGGACCTCGGACCAGCGCGCGAACGCCTTGATGATCGGGTCGAGCCGATCCTCGCCCCACCCGCGCCGCTCGGGGAACGCGCGGATCGCGAGGATGTCGACGTATCGCGACAGCACCCGCGCGGCGTCCTTGATGTGCTCGGCCGCGTCGCCGTCCATCACCCAGTTGTCGCGGTGCTCGAGCTTCCAGGTGCCGACGCCGACGTCGAGCGTCAGCGCCTGACCGCCGAGCTGGAACGCGCCGACGGTCATGCTCGACCGCGTGCGCAGCGACGGGTTGAAGAAGATCAGGCCGACCGTCTTGCCGGCGAGGTCCGTGCGGAGCGGCGACTTCTTCAGCTCGCCGGCGGACGCGAGGAGCGCGCGCGACTCCGCGAGCGAGTACGACGTCGGCCCGAGGTAGTGGCGAAGCTCGCCGGCGACCCCGCGCGTCACGGCCACGTCCCGGGCCAGTCGAGGCCCATCGTCTCGGCGAGGCCCAGCATCAGGTTCATGCTCTGCACGGCCTGACCGGCGCCTCCCTTCACGAGGTTGTCGATGGCGCACGTCACGTGCAGCCGCCCGCTGGCGGTCGCGCGCGGGCGAACCTCGACGTAGTTCGTCGTCGCGACAGGGCCACACTCGGGCTCGCGCGACGTAACGACCTTCACGAACGGGTGGTCGGCGTAGTGCGCGGCGTAGGCGTCGACGAGCTCCTCGGTCGTGGCCCGGCGCGCGAGGTCGGCGGTCGCGACGGCGACGATCCCGCGCGACAACGGCGCCGACACTGGCGTGAACTCGAGCCCGTGAAGCTCACTGCCGAGCTCGCGGGCGAGCTGCAGGATCTCCGGCACGTGCTGGTGGCCGAGCACCTTGTAGGGCCGCAGCGTGCCCGACCGCGTCGGGTGGTGCGTCCCCTCGCTCGCCTCGGCGCCGCTCCCCGAAGAGCCGGTCATCGCGACGACGGTCGGCGTCCCCTCGATGCGCGAGGCCGCCGGGATCAGCGCGAGGTTGATCGCCGTCGCGAAGCAGCCGGGGCTCGCGACGAGGGTCGCGGACCGGATCGCGTCGCGGTTCGCCTCGGGGCAGCCGTACACGGCGCGCGCGAGCAGGTCGGGGTACGGGTGCTCCCGCTTGTACCACGCGCGGTATTGCTGCGCGTCGCGGAGCCGGAAGTCGCCTGAGAGGTCGATGACGCGGGCGCCGTCGAGGACGACCGGTGCGAGCGCCTCTGCGGATGCGCCGTGTGGCAGCGCTCCGAAGACGATGTCGCACGCCGCGATCTCGGCGACGCTCGGCGACGAGAAGCGAAGGTCGGTGAGGCCGTCGAGGTTCCGGTGAACGGCGCCGACCGGCACTCCCTCGCGGCTGCGGCTCGTCGCGAACGCGATGTCGACCTTGGGGTGGCGCAGCAACAGGCGAAGGAGCTCTCCGCCGCCGTAGCCGGTGGCGCCGAGGATGGCGACGCGTGCGTTGGTCATCGGCCGATCTGGATGTCGAGCCCGAGCGAGTCGGCGACGTGCCGGGCGAGCTTGGGGGCCTGGGTGCGGGCGTTCGCGGACCGGAGCCCGAGCTCGCCCTCGATGTACGTCGTACCGACCGCGTTGTCGGTGACGGGTCCAGAGATGACGTCGACGCGGTGTCCGCGCGCCGACAGGTACTCGACGCCGCCCCACGCGCCGACGAGGTCGTTGGCGCAGAGCACGAGGCTCGCGGTGCGGCGGCGGATGTCCGGGTCGGCAAGGATGCTGCCGGTGTTGTACCCGCCGATGATCCCGTCACCGAGCTCGAGCAGAATCAGGTCCGCGTTCTCGGCGTCGAGCTTGTGCACGACCGCGCGCGCGACGTCGCCGAGGTGGGGGGCGTTGACGGTCGACGGCAGGCCGCACTCGACGAACGAGGACGTCGCGATCGCGCCGTTGTCGAGCATCAGCAGCAAGTCGCGCTGCGCCGCCACGCCAGACAGCTTGCCGGCCGCTACGCGCTGGCCGGCCTGCGACAGCAGCCGAATCGTCTCGGCGGCCGCGAAGGTCTTGCCGCTGTTCATGCACGTCCCGACGACGAGCACGAGCGGCGCGCCGTCGCCGAGCGAGGCGACCGGGGGCAGCGCGAAGTCCTTGATGTTCAAGAGCTGGCCGCCGCGCGAGACTTGGCCAAGCACCTCGAGCTGGATCGGAGGGCCGAGATCGGGGTTCGGCGAGTCGCAGATGCCGATGACGCCGCCCATGTTGAGCAGCGCGAGCGTGTCGCCGACCGAGACGCGCTCCGGGACGCGGCCCATGTAGCCGTGCAGAGCGTGGCGGGCGCCGAGCGCGCCGGCGACCAGGTTGCCGGCGACGATCTTCGCGAGCCGCCCGCTGGGCAGCTCCATGTTCCCGTACGCCCGGTTGTCGGTGAGCGCGCGGCAGGCGACGATCGCGCCCTCTTCGGCGCGGACCTCGGGCGACACCTCGACGATCTGGTTGAGGCGCGCCGGGAGGGTCACGGAGCCGGGGCGATCGAGCCGAATCTTCCGCGTGAAGCGGAGCGCACCCGCGCTCGCGGTCACGTGTCGTCTCCGGCGCGGTGCGCGAGCATCGTCTGGATTGCCGAGATCTTCGCGAACCCCTCGGCGTCGCGCCCGTCCCAGAGGCCGGTCTCTTCGCCGTACGCACCCGCCGAGGCGCGGAGCATCGAGTACGGCGACGACGTGGCGAGGACGGTCGCGGTGCCGCGGTGCAGGCGAACGCGAACGTCGCCGGTGACGCGCTGCTGCGACGAGTCGAACAGCGCCTCGATGTCGCGGAGGGCCGGGTCGAGGTAGCGGCCTTCGTGCAGGAACATCCCGTAGAACGCGGCGACCTGCTCCTTCACGAACTGCTGCCACTTGGTCAGCACGAGCTTCTCGAGCTCGCGGTGCGCGTCGAGGATGACCTGCGCGGCCGGCGCCTCGAAGGCGACGCGGCCCTTGATGCCGATGATCGTGTCGCCGAGGTGCACGCCGCGCCCGACGCCGTGCTCCGCCGCGACGTCGTCGAGGGCGCGGAGGAGCGCGATGGGCGCGAGACGCTGGCCGTCGAGCGAGACGGGGATACCCCCCTCGAAGCCGATGACCAGCTCGCGCGCGGCGGCCGGCGTGTCGTCGATCGAGCGCGTAGCCGGGTAGACGGCGTCGGGGACCACACCCTCGCTCGTCTTCGTCTCGCCGCCGCCGATCGTCGTGCCCCAGAGGCCGGCGTTGATCGAGTAGCGCTTCGTCGACGCGTCGACCTCGAAGCCCTTCGACGCGAGGTAGTCGGCCTCTTGCGCACGACCCCAACCGAGCTCGCGGATGGGCGCGTGGACGCGGAGCTCGGGCGCGAGGGTGCGAAGGACGCCGTCGAACCGGATCTGGTCGTTGCCCGCGCCGGTAGACCCGTGGCAGACCGCCTTCGCGCCGTGCTTACGGGCGACCTCGACGAGGTGCCGCGCCTGAACGACGCGCTCGACGCCGACAGAGAGCGGGTAGACGCCGCCCTTGCGGTAGTTGCCCGCGATGATGTGGCGGATCCACCCGTCGAACAGCTCCTGCGTCCCGTCGATCGTGTGATGCGCGATCGCGCCGAGCTCGCGGCTGCGGGCTTCGATGCGGGCGATCTCGTCGGCCGAGAAGCCGCCGGTGTCGACGGTAGCCGTGACGATGTCGTAGCCGAACTCTTCGCGCAGCCACACGACGCAGAGGCTCGTGTCGAGGCCGCCAGAGAAGGCGATGACGCAGACGGGCCGCTCGGTCATCCTGTTCCGGGGCTGAAGGCCGAAGGGACGCCCCCTGTAGCACAACGGCGCGGCGCGTCAACGGAAGGGCGCGGCCCGGCTCCACCGGTCCGATCGCCGTGCGGCCGCCCAGCCGGACCGTCGCACGCCGCCCGTTCGAGCGCGCGCACGCCCGTTGGACGGCCTCGCGGCGGCGGTCCGACACACCGAGCCCTGCGGGCCCGTCACGCCGTGGTCGCTGACGGAGCGCCGCCCGCTGGCAGCCACGACGCGAAGTGCTCCACGCCAAACCCGGAGACGGCACGGATGTGAACGCCGCACAGACGCCGGCCCATCTCGAGCCCGAGCTTCATCACGGCCGGCTGGGACGTGCCACCGCGAAACCACTCGACACCGGCGGTGTCGAGCTGCTCCAGCATCACGGCGTACGCGACCCGAAGCAGACCGCGCCTGCGCAGCTCGGGCGCGAGAACCACGCCCATTCCCGCGTGCGCCGGCCACTCGGGGTTTGACGACACAGACGCCTGGAACCAGCCGAGCACGCGCCCGCCCCGCTCCAACACCCACGGCGGGGCGCCCGCTCCGACGGCAGCCTCGAGCGCGGCGCGCTGGCCGACGAGGAAGTCCGGGTTCGCGCCGAACCAGCAATACTCTGGGTTCGCTGAGAACGCGGCGCGGTCGAGCTCGGAGATCGCGGCGACGTCTGCGCCGACAGCGCGCCGCAGCGTGACGTCGGCCGCCGCGAGTCGCGCGGCAACGTCGACGCGACCGAGCCCGGCGCGCGCGTCGCGGGTGCGCCCGACAAGCATCACCGAGTCGACGGCGCCGCCCGAAGCCAGCGCGGTGTCGAGCAGCGGTGCGACGTGGGCGGCCTCGAGCATGCAGAACAGCGTCGGACCTGCCCGACGAAACACCCCTGGGAGCTCGTCTACGAGCCACCCCAGCGCGTCGACATCCTCGGGCGCAGCGTCGAGCCAGACCCGCGTCACGGGCTCGCCGAACCAAGAGCGCTCGTCGTGCGTCGAGGTGACGGCTGCGACGATCTCGCCGTTCCGTCGGTGTACCCGGCACTCGCCGGCCCCGGCCGCTTCTATGGTGGCCGCGCACGCGCGCTCGACGTCCGCGAGCAGCACCGGGTCGCCGAGCGCCGGCGCGACGCGTCGGCGGGCGGCGAGCCTGAGCGAGGCGATCGCGTGTGCGAGGGGGTCAGTCA
>JACKDJ010000025.1 GCA_020633625.1 Myxococcales bacterium | reverse complement strand
AGACGCGGCCTCTGGCTAGCGCACGAGTTTGCGCGCCCCTGCGGTCTACCGTCGCAGCGCCACGAGGGCAACGTCGAAGTCGTCGAGCGAGTGGAACAGCCGCAGACGCCCCGGAACCTGCGCGAACGAGACGCCCTCCGGGCAGCCGAGCCAAACCTCGACCGACTCGGACAGCGTCGACAGCGTCGCCGTCAGCGCCGCGTGCTGCGTCGCGTCCGGGTGCACGGCGATGCCGAGCACGAGGACGTCTGCGCGCTTGACCGCGGCGCTCCACGCGAGCTCGCGGTCCGGGAGGTCGGAGCCCAAGTAGAGGACGTCGATTCCCCGGCCGTTCGCCAGCATCGCGGCCGCGAGAACACCGAACTCGTGGCGGTGCCCCGCCGGCGTCGCGACGACGAGCCGCGGCGCGCCGGGGTCTGGCGTGTAGATGCGGCCACGCGCCGAGAGCAGCGAGCGCAGCTCCGCGCTGACCAGGTGCTCCTGCGCGATCCCGATCGCGCCGTGCGACCAGCGAGCACCGACCTCTTGTGCGATCGGCACGACGAGGTCGAAGACGAGCGCGCGGTTGTCGAGGACCGCAGCCGCACGCAGGAGGATCTCCGACGCGCGCGCGGTGTCCATGCGCGCCACGGCCGACAGATAGTCGTCGACGACGCGCCCCACGCCGGTGGGGTCGTCCGGGGTCGGCGCCCGCGGTGCCCTCGCCTCCTCGGCACCGACCAGGTCCTCGAGCGCGTCCATCTCGAGAGGCGCTACCTCGCCGATCGCGTGGCCGCGCTCGGTCAGGTCTCGCAGGAGTGTCAGCTTTCGGATGTCGGCCGCCGAGTAGCGTCGCGCGTTTCCGTCGGTGCGACGGGGAACGAGCGCGGCGTACCGGCGCTCCCACGCACGGATGGTGTCGGGTGGGACCCCGGTGACGCGCGTCACAACCCGCATCGGGTAGAGCTCGCTCTCTGCGTGTGCCGTAACCATGGGCGGCGCGATCACTGCGGGTGACAGAGACCGGATCGCATCGCGACGAGACTCTGTCCATTGTTTTCTCGTTCAGTCCGACGCGCGAGGGGCGGCTCATCGGACGGGCTCCTTGTGCTGATGCGCCGCGGGGCCCGTTGGATTCGCGGTCCCAGGTCGGCGCGGCTGAATAGGTGAATCTGTGCAGCTCGGATCTCTGCACATATTTTTGCACATCTTTTATCTGTGCATCGTGTTGACACACGACGGACCGGGGCCTACCTCAGCTCCGTCGCCGGCCGTTCGCCGGATCTCGTCAACTCCGCGGAGACCGACCCATGAAGCCCCTCGCCCTCTCCCGCTCCTCGTTCACTCGCCTCGGACTACCGCTCGCGGCGGTCCTGGCGCTCTCTGCCTGTTCGGACTCCGAAGAAGACTCGAACTCCGACACTGGCTCGGACGTGACCGCCGACGCTGGCGCCGACACGACCGCCGACGCTGGCGGCGACACGACCCCTGACGCAAGCGTCGACACCACGCCAGACGCCGAGGTCGGCGACGATGCTACGGCCGAGGTGGGCGGCGACGCGGACGTCACGCCGGGCGTCGGGACGATCCCGGAGGTCGCGGCGGCTGCCGGTGGCTTCGAGTCGCTCCTCGCGGCCGCCACGCGTGCTGGACTCGCCGACGACCTCTCCGGCGAAGGGCCGTTCACGGTGTTCGCGCCGACCGACGCGGCGTTCGCGGCGCTGCTGGGCGACACTCCGCTCGCGGACGTCCCGGTCGACACGCTGACCGACGTCCTGCTGTACCACGTCGTCGCCGGAGAGTTCTACGCGGCGGATGTCCTGGCAGACGCCGACGGCATGCTGGAGACGCTCCTCGGCGACAGCCTCACGTTCCGCGTCGACGGTGACGACGTCTACGTGAACGACGCGAAGATCGTCCAGACCGACATCGAGGCGTCGAACGGCGTCATCCACGTGATCGACGCCGTCCTGATGCCGGGCCCGGGGACGATCCCCGAGGTCGCCGCAGAGGCCGGCGCGTTCAACTCGCTGCTGGCCGCGGTGACCCGCGCGGGGCTGGCCGACGACCTCTCGAGTGAGGGTCCGTTCACGGTGTTCGCCCCGACGGACGACGCCTTCGCGGCGCTGCTTGGCGACACGCCGCTCGACGACGTGCCGCTCGACGCGCTGACCGACATCCTCCTGTACCACGTCGTTTCGGGCGAGCTCTACGCTGCAGACGTCCTGGCCGACGAGGATGGCATGCTCGAGACGCTCCTCGGCGACAGCCTCACCTTCCGCGTCGAGGGTGACGACGTCTTCGTGAACGACGCGAAGATCGTGCAGACCGACATCGCGGCGTCGAACGGCGTCATCCACGTCATCGACGCGGTGCTGACTCCTCCGGAGCTTGGGACGATCCCCGAGGTCGCGACCGACGCCGGCGTGTTCAGCACGCTGCTCTCTGCGCTCACGGCGGCTGAGCTGGCCGACGACCTCATGGGTGAGGGCCCCTTCACCGTCTTCGCGCCCACGGACGACGCGTTCGCGGCGCTCGGCGAGGGCACGCTGGAGTCGCTGACGACCGAGCAGCTCACGGACATCCTGCTCTACCACGTCGCGGCCGGTAACTTCCCTGCGTCGGCGGTCACGGATGGGCTGGAGCTCACGATGCTGAACGGCGACACCGCGACGCTGAACGTCGTGGACGGGGTGGTGACCATCGCGGGCGCGACGGTCACGATGCCGGACGTCGCCGCCTCGAACGGCGTCATCCACGTCATCGACGCGGTCATCCTGCCGCCGTCCGAGTGAGCCCCGCGCGTCGGTGAGGCGCGCCTCCTCGCGCGACGAGGACGCGCCTCACCGGCTACCGCGCCGGTTCGCGCCGAGCCAGACGGCCGCCCTGCTCTCACGTTGACCCCCGGTCACTCACCCACGAGCCCCCATGATCTCCGAAGCTACTTGGATGGCCCTCGTCGAGGGCGCCCCCGACGCGGTCGCGCGGGTCGACGGTGAGTGCCGCGGGAAGATCCTGGCGATCGCGCGCGCGATCGTCCGCGACGAGTCCGAGGCAGAAGACGTGCTCCAGGACGTGCTGCTGATCGTGCACCTGCGGGCGAGCACGGTGCGGTCGCGGGGGCAGTTCGAGCCGTGGCTGAAGCAGGTGACGCGCAACGCGTCGCTGATGTTGCTCCGCCGCCGCCGCCGCGCTCCGACGCCGCTCTCCGACGACGTGGTCGCCGCGCTTCGCGACGCCGAGACCGTCGAGGTCGGCGGACTCGACGCGGATCGACGTCTGACCACGCGGCGGGTCCTCGAGCGCGTGGGGGTTCGGCTCGCCGCCCTGCCGCCCGAGCATCGCGCGCTGTTCGTCGCGGTCGACATCGACGGCGACGCTCGCGAGGACGTCGAGCGGGAGTTTGGCCTCTCGACGCCCGCGCTCAAGTCACGGCTGCACCGAATCCGCGCGAGCCTGCGCGAGGCGGCGCTGGCCGCATGACCGGGACCGGCGGCTCGCGTTGCGCCCTCGTGTGGCGGTCGCTCGCGCTACTGGTGCCGCCCGCTGCGGCTGTCGCGCACCGTCACTGCCAGCCACACCCCCGGTCGAAGTAGTCGCTGCCTGCGGCTGCGACCTCCTGGAACCAGAACCGACGCCAGTCCGTCGCTCGAAGCGCGAGGTCTGCGAGGTCTGGATCGGTCGCCGATGCGGCAACGACGGCATCGTCGGTTGGCGACCAACTACCTTCGGGAGTGCCCAGCCCCGGCACGCGCGTCGACAGGCGCGGCATGGTCGGGGCATCGCCCCAGGGGTCTGCCTCTCGATCCTGTGGCAGCAGGTCCGGTTGGTCGGACCAGGCCTCGACGAACGTGACCTCGCCGGCGTCGTTGAACGTGAACTCCTCGTAGATCGGGCAGGCGCGACCGTCGTACTCGAACACGATGTAGCAGCGCGCGAACGGCTGCTGGTCGAAGAAGCGGCAGTCCCGTTCGGGGACCGTCGAGGGGTCGAGGGACCGGAGCGTTCTTCCGGTCTGGATCGTGTCGTCGCGCCCGAGCGCGGTGAGCAGCAGCCATGGCGGCCACTCCCAGCGCACGACGTTCTCTGCGTACGTTGGGATGGCGTCTTCGGGAGCCGAGATGTCGAGCGTGTCGAAGTAGAGGAGCGCCTGCGCCACGTAGTGCTCGGGGGCGAGCGTGGGCGCGAGACAGCGCGCAGTGGCGGCTTCGGTGCCGGGATCGCGACACGCAGAGAGGTCGACGGACGCGCTCGCGTCGCCGGAGCCTTCGGTGTCTGCGGCGTCAACGGAGCCATCGGTGCCTTCTGCGTCGACGGTGGCCGCGTCTCGTGCCGACGTCGAGTCATCGTCTCCGGAGTCGCACGCGCCGAGCACCAGGGGCGCGACAAGCGACATCCAGGCGGCGGCTGTGGGGGCGGGGCGTCTCTGCATGATCTAGGAGGTGGCAGTCGGGCGCGGGGCGCGCGTGAGCATCATAGGGCGGAGCGCGTCCGGGAGCGAAGCGCAGCGGTGACGTCCTTCCCGGTTGACCTCGACCAGGGATATCGGGCTACGATCCGGGATACGGGGCCAAGCTGCAGGCGGGCGGAACTGCAGCAAGACGAACGTCGACTGCGGCAACGGCCGGTGCGCCGCGTGCCGGTAGGCGTCGCGGACCGCCTCGGGTTCGTGCCGCGTGACCTTTCGTTTCTGCGCAGGATTCTGCTAAACGGCTCGCGGCTCGCGGCTGCGAGCTCGCAGTCCGTTGGAGCTGGTCCATGCACGTTCGCCTCTCGAAGCTCGCCCCCGCCGCCCTCCTCGTCGTCGCGAGCTGCGCGACCGACACGTCTCCGCCCGAAGGCGCGTGGGAGCTGCGTTCGCGGTCGCAGGCGATCAGCGGTGGGCGCACCGATGAGGACCACAAGAACGTCGTCGGGATCTTCTCGATCGAGTCGGGCGGGATGTGCTCCGGCTCGCTCATCGCACCGAATCTGGTCCTGACGGCGCAGCACTGTGTCGCGGAGGTCCCGTCGGAGTTCGTGATCTGTGGCTCGACGCAGTTCGGCGCGATCAACTCCGCGGACTCGTTCTACATCACGACAGACACGCAGTTCTCTCCGGGCGGGACTCTGTTTCGCGGCAAGTCGGTCGAGGTCGCCCCGGGCGGCCGCGATCTGTGCGGCGACGACGTCGCGCTGATCTTCCTGACGAGCAACGTGCCGAGCTCGGTGACGGAGCCGATCATCCCGCGGATCGACCTGACCGCTCAGGAAGGCGAGCGGTACAGCGCGCACGGCTACGGCGACGACGGGACCGGCAGCTTCTCGGCCGCGGGGACGCGGCGCTGGATTACGGCACGGTCGGTGTTCTGCGACGGCGCCGACTGTGGACCGATCGCGCGCGGCCAGCTCGAAGACAACGAGTGGGTCGGGAGCGCGGGCACCTGCCAGGGCGACTCCGGCGGTCCGGCGATCGATGAGGCCGGACGGGTGTTCGGCGTCCTCTCCCGCGGCGGCGACGGCTGCAGCTCGTCGGTCTACTCCGGCGTCGACGACTGGTCGGACTGGATCCGCGACGCCGCGATGCGCGCCGCAGAAGAAGGCGGCTACGCGCCCGCCGCGTGGGTCACAACCGGGTCGAGCGACGCCACCATCGCCGACGACGACGCCGATGGCGTGGTCGACGACGACGACAACTGCCCCAGCGTAGAGAACACCGACCAAGCGGACCGCGACGGCGACGGCGCCGGCGATGCCTGCGACCCGATCGACGACCGGCAGCGCGGCGGCGCATGCGACATCTGCGACGGCTGCGTCACCTCGGACGACTGCGTCGACCGCGGCTCGGTCTGCATGGACCTCGGCAACGGCGGGGTCTGCACGCGTCCGTGCGTGTCGGCCGACGACTGCCCGGACACGGCGACGTGCTTCGCCATCCCGGTCGGCGGCGGCGTGACGACGAACGTCTGCCTGAACGAGAACGCCGGTCACGCGGGGGCTTGCGAGGCGAGCTGGATCTGCGGCGGCTCGGTGGTGAACCCTCCCTCCGAGGGCTGCGACGTCTGCGAGCCGTGCACGACCGACGCGGGCTGTCTCTACGGCTCGTGTCTCGACTTCGGTTCGGGGGGCGTCTGCACGCGCGACTGCGAGGACGGAGTGTGCCCCGGCGACGCCGCGTGCTTCCAGGCGTCGGGCCGCTTCGTGTGCCTGAACCCGGACGCGGGCTCGGCCGGCGTCTGCCCCGCCGGATACGTGTGCCGCGACCCGGCGCCGGTCGATCCGAGCGAGGGCAGCGAGGACACCGGCGGCGGGGACGGCGAGGTGGTCGCGACGACACGCAAGCAGGGCTGTGCGGCCTCGGGTCAGGCCGCGGGCGGCGGCGAGGGTGCCGTTGCGCTGCTCGTGCTCGGGCTGGTCTCCGCTTCGCGTCGTCGCCGCCGCTGAGACTTTCCTAGCATCTGCAGCGGACGAGCGCCGCCGCGGCCCGGGTGACCCGGCAAGCGCGCGCGTCCACTTCGGAAGCCCGGGCTACGCGAGTGGCCTGGTCGCCTAGGTCGTCTACTGCGCAGCCTCGGCGCGCTCGGCCTGCTGGAGCTCCCAGAGCCGGGCGTAGGGCCCGTTGGCGGCGAGCAGCGCCGAGTGCGCGCCGCGCTCGATGACGCGCCCGGCGTCCAGAACGACGATCTCGTCGGCGTCGACGATCGTCGAGAGCCGGTGCGCGATGACGAGCGTCGTCCGGTTTCCTTCGAGGGCCCGGAGCGCGCCTAGAATGGCCTGCTCGGAGCTCGAATCGAGGCTTGAGGTCGCCTCGTCGAAGATCAGGATGCGCGGCGCCTTGAGGAGGGCGCGGGCGATGGCCACGCGCTGCTTCTCGCCGCCAGAGAGCTTGAGCCCGCGCTCGCCGACGATGGTGTCGAGGCCATCGGGTAGCGACGCGACGAACGCCTCGAGCTGCGCCGCCCGCACGGCGGCGGTGATCTCGTCGTCGGTGGCGTCGAGGCGGCCGTAGCGGAGGTTGAAGCGGAGTGTGTCGTTGAAGAGGACGGTGTCTTGCGGGACGATGCCGATCGCCGCGCGGACGCTGTCCTGGGTGAGGTCGCGGACATCGACGCCGTCGATCGTCACGCGACCGGCGTCGACGTCGTAGAAGCGGAACAGCAGGCGCGCGAGCGTCGACTTGCCGCTGCCGCTGGCGCCGACTAGCGCGACCTTCTTGCCGGCCGGGATGTCGACCGACACGCCGTGGAGGATGCGTCGGTTCGGGTCGTAGGCAAAGACGACGTCGTCGAACCGGATGTCGCCGGCGGCGACCACCAGCGGGGTCGCGCCGGGGCGATCCTGGATCTCTGGGACGCGCTGGAGGAGCGCAAACATACGCTCCATGTCTGTCACGGCGTGCTTGAGCATGCTGTAGACGGTCCCGAGAAAGCCGAGGGGCGCGAAGAGCTGGAGCATGTACGCGTTGACGGCGACAAGGTCGCCGATCGTCAGCTCGTGAGCGGCGACGCCCCGCGCCGCGAGGATCATGATGACGGTGACACCGATCGCGATCGTGCCGCCCTGCACCGCGTTGAGCAGCGAGAGCGACACCTGACTCTTCACGGCGGCGTCTTCCCAGCGCTGCAGGCTCTTGTCGTACCGCTCGAGCTCGAAGCGCTCGTTGCCGAAGTACTTCACGGTCTCGTAGTTCAGCAGCCCGTCGATGGCGCGCGAGCTCGCCTCGGACTCGAGGCGGTTGGTCTCCATGCGAAACTTCAGGCGCCACGCGGTGATCGCGAACGTCGAGCCGATGTACGCGGCGACCGCGACGACGGTGACGAGGGCGTAGCGGACGTCGTAGTTCGCGACGAGGAGGCCCGCGACGAGGGCCACCTCGACGAGGGTCGGCACGATGTTGAAGAGCAGGTGATTGAGCAGCGTAGAGACGCTGTTGGTGCCGCGGTCGATGTCGCGCGCCAGCTCCCCGGTCTTCCGCTCCAGGTGGAAGCGCAGCGAGAGGTCGTGGAGGTGCTGGACGACGCGCAGCGACATCTGTCGCATGATGCCGTCGCGGACACGCTCGAACACGGCGCCCTGCAGCTCGCGGAACGCCACGCCAGCGATGCGCAGCCCGCCATAGGCGAGCAGCAGCCCAAGAGGCGCCGCGACAGCGACGGCCCCCGCCGGCACGTCGAGTGTGTCGACCAGCCGCTTCAGGATGCCGGGCACGGCGACAGTCGCGACCTTCGCGAGCAGTAGCAGCGAGATGGCGAAAGCCGTGCGGCCCCGATAGGCGCCGAGATACGGCAGCAGCGTGCGGATCGTCGCCGCGTCGATGCGCCCGGTGGCGGGGTGGGTCGGCGGACCGTGCATGAGACTCGTCGTCGTGGAGGGGGGCAGCTATATAGGCGCGATGGAATCGAGCGCCAGCCACACTGCGGTCATCGGCGGCGCGGGCTTCCTGGGCCGCGCCATCGTGCGCGCCCTGGTCGCGCGCGGCGACGTCGTCACCGTGATCGACGCCCGCGCCCCGGCTGAGCTTCCGGCCGGCGCGCGCTGGATCCGCGGTACAGTCCAGGACGCGGCCGGGCTGCGCGAGGCGCTGGCCGGTACATCGCGGGTCGTGCACGTGGCGGGCCGCGCCGTGTTCACTCGCGCGGAGGGGTTCCGGGCGCTACGGGAGCTGCATGTCGGTGGCGCGGTCAACGTCGTCGAGGCGGCGCGCGCGGTTGGCGCCACTCGGCTCGTGTTCGGATCGACCGCGTTCGCGTTCGCCGCGTCGCGCGACGGAATCCGGCACTCCGAAGTGAGCCCGTGCGACCGCGCGGTCCTCGACGGCTGGCCCTATCTGCTGACGATGCGCGAGGCCGAAGAGGCGGCGTGGGACCGGTGCGTGGCGCTCGACGTCGAGTTCTGCGCCCTGCGCCCCGCCCTGGTGCTTGGGCCGCTGACCGGAGACACCAGCGGAGCCGGCCACCGCCTGGTTCGCGGCTGGGGTGGGCTGCGGCGGGGCTGCCTCCGTGGTCGAACGACGGTCTGTGACGTGCGCGACGTCGCCCCCGTGTTCGCGCGCGCGACGCTGGTCGGGGACCCGCCAGAGGCCGCGTTCCTGGGCGGCACCGCCCTGCCCGTCGCGGAGCTGGTGGCGCGGCTGCACCGCCCCGAGTCGGTGTCACGACGGGTTGGCGCCGCGCTTCGCAAGGTCGCGGGCGGTGGCATCGATCCGGTGGTGTCGGAGCTCGCCGCGGCGTCGGTGGTCGTCGACGACGGCGTCGCGCGGGCCGCGCTCGCCTATGCGCCGCGCCCACTCGCCGACACGCTCCGCGACACCGACGATCTCGCGCCGCGCGTGAGCGGGATCGCCGAGCAGGCCGGCGCGCCGTGAGCCGGTTCTCGGAGCTCCTGACGTCGCTCGAGGACGCCGCCGCGGCGGCAGCGCGCCTCGAGGACAAGCTCGATCGTCTGGTCGACGGGCGCCCGCCGACGCCGCTCGTGCGGGGCGCCATCCTGGCTGCCGCCGATGAGCTCGCGGCCGAGGGGAAGCGCTGTCAGACGGCTCGGCCCCGCGACGTGATCGAAGACGAGTGGACCGAGCCGGTGTTCGTCTCGCTGCGCGAGGCGATCCACACGGCGTCGCTGGCCGCCGCGCAGCGCCCACACAACTGGGACGACTGGGTGCGCGAGGTGCGCCTGGCCACGCGGGAGATGCGGCAGGCGTGGGCCCGGTTCGACGCGGTCACCGAGCGCTGACTCGTCGCCGCGGAGCGTCGCGACGGGGCGCGTGCTGCGAAGCGCGCCGCCGGGCGCGCCGGCCCGAGCTGATGCGCTAGAACGGCTTCGCGACCGCGAGCCAGGCGGCGAGCGCGCCGAGAACGAACACGCCGATCGCGACCGTGCCACCCTTCCCGGCCCACCGGGAGAGCGGGGCGATCGCGGCGCCGAGCAGGAGCCAGATCACGAGCTTAACGAGCACCCAGCCGGGGAAGCCGACGCCCAGCTTGGCGATCATGCCGAATCCGGCGACGAGGATGACGGCGAGCGCGACCCCGTGCGCTGCGACGATGGCCTTGTGTCGCGGGTTCGTCCCCTTCGTGCCGCCGAGCGCCGAGTGCAGCGCCGCGGCGCCGAGCGACAGAAAGAGCGCCATGATGCCGGCGAGGTGGAGGACCTTGTAGAACTCGTAGCTCATGCGGCGGCTCGCGGGTGGGAGTCGTAGAAGCGGCGGATCCGCTCGATGAAGCGGTCGTGGTGTTCGAAGAAGAAGACGTGGCCACCGGGCATCACGTCGAGCTCCGAGCCCGGGATGGCGTCGTGCAGGATCCGCGCGTTCACGGTCGGGACCAGCACGTCGCGCTCTCCGTGAAAGACGAGCGTCGGGCGGTCGACCGTGGCGAGCCGCGAGTGGGCCCCGAACTTTCGAACGGCGAGGAGCTGGGCCACGACGCCGGCCGCCGTCGGCGAGCCTGGGTAGGCGCCGGAGCTGCCACCGACGCGCGGCGCGAAGAAGCCGCGGCGTATGTCTCTCGGGGTCGACTGGTCGAACAGCAGCGGTCCGAAGCGGTCGATGATCATGTCTAGCTTCGGCGTGCCGCGGCTCGGGCGCGCGATGCCGGCGAGCAGGCTCCCGATGACGCGCGGCGAGGGCCGCACACCCGGGCGGCGCCCGCAGGTGGTGCAGCAGAGCACCATTGTCCGCACGCGCTCCGGCCAGCCGAGGACGAGCTCCTGCGTGATCATGCCGCCCATCGAGATGCCGAGTACGTCGGCCTGGGCGATCCGCAGCGCGTCGAGGACCGCGACGACGTCGGCGGCGATGTCCGCGAGCGTGAAGTTCGCCACGCGCGGCTGGGTGAGGCCGGCGCCGCGTGGGTCAACGGTCACGACGTTGTAGGTCGCGGCCATGGCGGCGACGATCGTCGGGAAGGCGCGCGTGTTGGCAGAGAGCCCGGGGATCAGCAGAAACCACGGCGCCTCGGGCGACGGGCCGCTCGTTGTCTCGTAGTGGATGTCGGCGTCGCCGCGTCGAACGAAGGGCATGGGGCCGTCGCGTTGGAGGGGGCGCCCAGACGTAGTGCGCGGCGCGACGGCGGGCAAGGCGGGCGGCGACCCGATCACCCGCTGCCCCGTGCGCGCCCGCGCTCGCCGGCGCTGGCCCGCGCGAATCTGGGCGCACGTTGGGCTCGCCCCGGCGCGCTCGATCGGCTAAGGGGCCCCCGCCGGCGCCTGCCGGCGCCCGCATCGAGGTCGCCGATGTCGTTCGAGTCGTCCGTCGCGCCGTCAGATCTCTTCGTCGATCGCCACGTGGGCCCGCGAGCGGCCGACATCGAGGCGATGCTCTCGGTCGTCGGCGCGGGCTCGCTGAGCGAGCTCGTATCGCAGGCCATCCCGGGTGCGATCCGGCTGACTGGTGCGCTCGACCTGGGTCCCGCCAAGACAGAGGTCGAGGCGCTGGCGGACCTCGCGTCGATCGCAGGCGAGAACCGCGTCGTGCGGTCGCTGATCGGGATGGGCTACCACGGCACGGTCACCCCGCCGGTGATCTTGCGGAACATCTTGGAGAACCCCGGCTGGTACACGCAGTACACGCCGTATCAGGCCGAGATCGCGCAGGGCCGGCTCGAGGCGCTGGTGAACTACCAGACGGTCGTGGCCGAGCTGACCGGGCTGCCGCTCGCGAACGCGTCGCTACTGGATGAGGGGACCGCGGCGGCCGAGGCGATGGCGATGCTGTGGGCCGCGACTCGCAAGCAGCGGAGCGGGTTCTTCGTGGCCGACGACTGCCACCCGCAGACGATCGCGGTGGTGCAAACGCGCGCCGAAGCGCTGGGCGTCAAGGTAGTGGTCGGGCCGGCCTCGACGGCGACGGCGACCCCCGGCCTGTTTGGAGTGCTGCTGCAGTACCCCGGGACGGATGGGCGGGTCGTCGACTACTCGGAGCTCGTCGCGTCGCTCCGGGCGGGCGACGTCCGCGTGGTCGTCGCCGCCGACCTGCTCGCGCTGACGGTGCTTCGCCCCCCCGGTGAGTGGGGCGCGGACGCGGCGGTCGGGTCGACGCAGCGCTTCGGAGTCCCGATGGGCTTCGGCGGACCGCACGCCGCCTATCTGGCGACCCGAGACGAGTACTCGCGCACGCTGCCGGGACGTATCATCGGCCTCTCGATCGACGCAGACGGGGCGCCGGCGTACCGGCTCGCCGTTCAGACGCGCGAGCAGCACATCCGCCGCGATCGCGCGACGAGCAACATCTGCACTGCGCAGGTGCTGCTCGCGATCATCGCGGGCGCCTACGCGGTCTACCACGGCCCCGAAGGCCTGACGGCGATCGCGAAGCGGGTGCGCGCGCTCACCGAGCTGCTGGCGGCGTCGCTCGGCGCGGCGGGTCTGGATGTGGGCGCCGGCCCGCGGTTCGACACCGTCGTGGTCCGCACGACCCGCGAGCGCGCCGCGGCGCTCATCGCCGCCGCGCTCGACGCTGGCCTGAACCTTCGGGACTTTGGTGACGGCCGCGTGGGCGCCAGCCTCGACGAGCGCACCACCGTTGCCGAAGTACGCACCCTGGCCATCGCGCTTGGGGCCAGTGGCGCGAGCGTAGACGCGGCCCTCGGCGGGGATGTCCCGTCGCTCCCGGCGGGGCTCGCGCGTACGACGCCCTTCCTTCGCCAGGCGGTGTTCTCGCGTTACCACTCGGAGCACGAGCTGCTCCGTTACCTGCACCGGCTCCAGTCTCGTGACCTGTCGCTGACGACGTCGATGATCCCGCTGGGGTCGTGCACGATGAAGCTGAACGCGACGACCGAGATGATCCCGGTGACGTGGCCGGGCTTCGGCGACATCCACCCGTTCGCGCCGCGGAACCAGTGGGGCGGGTATGCTCGTCTGATCGGACGGCTCGAGGGCTGGCTGGCCGAGATCACGGGCTTCGCGGCGACGTCGCTGCAGCCGAACGCCGGGTCGCAAGGCGAGTATGCGGGGCTGCTGACGATCCGAGCGCACCACAAGGCGCGCGGCGAGGGGCACCGCGACGTGTGTTTGATCCCCGTCTCGGCGCACGGGACGAACCCCGCGAGCGCGGTGACGGCGGGCATGCGTGTGGTTGCGGTTCGGTGCGACGACGACGGCAACGTCGACCTCGCAGACCTTCGTGCGAAGGCGGCGGAGCACGCGGACAAGCTGGCCGCGCTGATGATCACGTACCCGTCGACGCACGGCGTGTTCGAGGAGGGCATCCGCGAGGCGTGTGACATCGTCCACCGCAGCGGCGGACAGGTCTACCTCGATGGTGCAAACATGAACGCGCAGGTTGGCCTGTGCCGCCCCGGTGACTTCGGCGCGGACGTGTGTCACCTGAATCTTCACAAGACATTCTGCATTCCGCACGGCGGCGGTGGGCCGGGGATGGGCCCCATCTGTGTGGCCGCGCACCTCGCGCCGTACCTGCCGAGCCACCCTGTTGTCGAAGTCGGCGGCAAGCAGAGCCTGGGGCCGGTCTCGGCAGCGCCCTACGGGAGCGCGTCGATCCTGCCGATCTCGTATGCATACATCGCGATGATGGGCGCGGCGGGGCTGGAGCGCGCGACGCAGGTCGCGATCCTCAACGCGAACTACATGGCAGAGCGGCTGGCCAAGCACTTCGACGTGCTGTTCCGGGGTCCCGGCGGCCGCGTGGCCCACGAATTCGTGATCGACCTGAGGCCGTTCAAGACGACGGCCGGCGTCGAGGCCGAAGACGTGGCTAAGCGGCTCATGGACTACGGCTTTCACGCGCCGACGATGTCGTGGCCCGTGCCGGGGACCCTCATGATCGAGCCCACGGAGTCGGAGTCGCGCGAGGAGCTCGACCGCTTCTGCGACGCGATGATCGGGATCCGCGCCGAGATCGACGCGATCGCCGCCGGGACGTGGCCGCGCGAGGACAACCCGCTGCGGAACGCGCCGCACACGGCGTCGATGGTCACCGCCGACAGCTGGGATCACGCCTACTCGCGCGAGACGGCGGCGTTTCCGGCGCCGTGGGTCCGCGCCGCGAAGTTCTGGCCGCACGTTCGGCGAGTAGACAACGCGTACGGGGACCGTCACCTGGTGTGCACGTGCCCTTCGGTCGAGGACGTCGCCGGCTGAGCGGTCGCCTCCGGTCGGCGCGAGCTGGCGTCTGAGCTAGAGCGGTCGCCGGCGAGTGCGCGCCGCCCCTCGGTTGGCGTCGCGGTGCGCGCTCGTCAGAGTCGGCGAGTCGCGGCGCGAGGCTCGACCCGAGTTGCGTTCGGCTCTAGAGTCGTGAGGAGCGGCGTCGACTCGCGGCGCCGCCTGCCCAACGGACAACAGGCGAGATGACGCGAGCACGAGCCCAAGCCTCTGCAGTCGTTGCCGGGATCCTCGCGGTCGGCGCCCTCGCCGGCTGCGGCGGCGGCGACCCCGCGAGCGACGCCGGCGACGTAGGCGCCGACGGCGCGATCGACACCACCGGCGACGGGACCGACACTGCGGACCTCGACACGACCGCGGACGGCGCCGACGCCGACGGGGCCGACGACACCGACGCCGACGTGGAGCCCGCCGACGGCAGCGGCGGTGACGTCTCCGACGACGCGGACGCCGAGCCTCCCCGCTGCGGCGACGGCGCGGTCGACGAGGGCGAGGAGTGCGACGACGGCAACACCGACGAGACCGACGGCTGCCTGTCGACGTGCGAGCGCGGCGGCGCCGACCCGTGCGCGCCGTGCGAGACGGACGAGGACTGCGCCGCACCCTGGATGGCGTGCGTGGAGCTGCCCGACGGCGCCGCTTGCCTTGCCGACTGCGACTCGACCTCTCGGTGCGCAGACCTCGATGGCTATAGCTGCGGTGCGGTGGGTGATGTCGCCGGGCTCTGCGTTCCTCCGGGGGGCGTCTGCGGCGAGTGCGGCAACGGGTCGCTCGCCGACTTCGAGGAGTGCGACGACGGGAACCGCGTCGGCGGCGATGGGTGCGACGCGTCGTGCTTGATCGAGCCGTACTGCGGCGACGGCGTCGTCGATCCCGGCGAGTCGTGCGACGACGGAAACACGCGGTCGGGCGACGGCTGCGACGCCGACTGCGGCCCAGAGGCGTGCGGCGACGGGGTCGTGCAGGCGGGGCTCGGCGAGCAGTGCGACGACGGCAACACGGTCGCCAACGACGGCTGCGGACCGACGTGCCGCGACGAGCGCTGCGGCGACGGGGTGCTGCAGACCGGAGAGGCGTGCGACGACGGCAACGTCGGCAACGAAGACGGCTGCAGCACAAGCTGCGCGGTCGAGCGCTGCGGAGACGGGGTGTTGCAGAGGGCCCTGGGCGAGGCGTGCGACGATGGCGGCACGACCGCCGGCGACGGCTGCGACGCGGGCTGCCACGAGGAGTTCTGCGGCGACGGCATCGTGCAGGCCGCGCTCGACGAAGAGTGCGACGACGGCGGCGAGGTCGACGGCGACGGCTGCGATGCGAGCTGCCACGTAGAGCCGCGCTGCGGCGACGGTACGGTCGACGCGGGTGAGGAGTGCGACGACGGCGGCGAGGTCGACGGCGACGGCTGCAGCGCGCTCTGCGTTGCGGAGTTCTGCGGCGACGGTGTGGTGCAGGCCGGACTCGATGAAGAGTGCGACGACGGGAACCGCGACGACGACGATGGCTGCGACGACGCGTGCCAGGTCGAGCGCTGCGGCGACGGGACGGTGCAGGCGTCGCGCGGCGAGCAGTGCGACGACGGGAACGTCGGCAACGAGGACGGGTGCAGCGACGTCTGCGCGCTCGAGTTCTGCGGCGACGGAGTGCTGCAGCCGGGGCTGCTCGAGGAGTGCGACGACGCGAACGGCGACGACGAGGATGGCTGCGACGGTGCGTGCGTCATCGAGGCGTGCGGCGACGGCGTTCTGCAGCTTGGGCTCGGCGAGATCTGCGACGACGGCGACGCGCTCGACGGCGGTGCGTGCAACGGCGACTGCACCGAGCCGCTGACCGGGAACTGCGGGTACATCCGTGACCTCGGGTACGCGACGGGCACGCTCGCGGCCGGGACGACGGTCGGTGCCGCAGACGCGCAGACGTCGACGTGCGGAGGCGACGGCTCCGGCGACGTCGCGTACCTGTGGCACGCGCCCCACACCGGCACGTGGGCGTTCGACACCGCGGGCTCCGAGTTCGACACCGTGCTGACGCTGCGCGACCCAGCGGGCGACGTCTGCGACGGCGCGGAGCTGGACTGCGACGACGACGGGCTCGCGCCTGCATCTCGCGCCGAGACAGGACTGTCGATCGGAGACGCGGTGCTGATCGTGGTCGACGGGAGCGCGGCCGAGGGCGTGTTCGCGCTGTCAGCGACCGCGCCGCCGGTGCCTGCGTCCGAGGTGCTGCCGTCGCCAGACGGTGACGACCCGCGGCAGAGCCTGTTCGGCACCGCCTACTGGAACGAAGGCGACTACATCGAGTTCGAGTGGACGACGTCGTACGCGACGCTGTCGCACGTCGACATCCACCTGTCACTCGACCTCAACGCTCTGAGCTGCGACACGCAGGACATGGACGTCATCATCAACGGCGTGACCGTCGGACAGATGGTGATCGCGCCGACGCTCATGGAGCAGGACTTCGCGTTCGACTTCGATCCGGTCGCCGGTCCGGTCTACACGGTGCGCTACGAGACGAGCCGCACCGTGGGCGACCCGTGCGGCTCGGCGCGCATGGCGCCGACCGGGTCCACGATCGAGGTCCGTCCGTGAGGCGGCGCGTGGCGGTTCGCGCGGCGGTGGTGCGTCGCGCGGCGGTGGTGCATCTCGCGACCGCGGTGGTCGGGCTCGCCTCCGCGTCGTGCGGGCCGCTCGACAGCGACGCCGACGGGGACGTGGGCGGGCTCGCGGACACCGGCATGGGCGGCGAGGCCGACGTGGCGGTTGTTGGGCAGACCGACATGGTGCCGTACACGTGCGAGGACTCCGGCTGGACGCCGGGGCCGTGTGTCGCCGGGAACACGTTCAACGTGGAGGGGACGGCGCGGAACCACGTGAGCGAGCCGGAGGTGATCGTCTACGACGCGGTGCCGCCGGTCGTTGGCCCGCACCGCCCGTCGTGGGCGAAGTGGGGGGAGTACGAGTTCCTTCCGCCGCAGCGGTATCTGCACAACGCGGAGCACGGCGGAGTCGCGCTGCTCTACAACCCGTGCGCGTCGGCCGAGGTCGTCGACGCGCTGCGCAGCTTCGCGCAGGAGCGGCCGGCCGACGACGGCGGTGCGTTTCGGTGGGTGCTGACGCCCGCACCGGGCCTGACGTCTGCCGTGGCGGCCGTCGCGTGGGAGTGGGGCTACACGTCGGAGTGCGTGGACCCAGCAGAGCTCGGCGCTTTCGTCGACGCTCACTACCGGCGTGCGCCGGAGGACATCGCCGCAGATGGGAGCTTCTCGCGGCTCTGGCTGGGGCGATGAGTACGCGCGCTCGAGCGAAGACCACGACGGTGGCGTCGTGGAATGTGAACGGGCTGCGCGCCGCGGCGACGAAGGGGTTCCCGGAGTGGCTCGCCGGGACTTCGGCAGACGTGGTGTGTTTGCAGGAGGTGCGTGCGCTCCCGTCGCAGCTCCCGGAGTCGCTCGTCAACCCGCCGGGTTGGCACGCGCGATTCGCCCCGGCCGAGCGCAAGGGCTACAGCGGCGTCGCGACGCTGTCGCGGCGCGCGCCCGAGGTGGCGACGGTGGGGCTCGGAATCCCGGACTTCGACGTCGAGGGGCGGCTGCTCACGACGCGTCACGGCGCGCTGACGGTGGTGAACGGCTACTTCCCGAACGGGAACGGCAAGGAGCGCGACAACAGCCGAATTCCATACAAGCTCGACTTCTACCGCGCCGTGTTCGACGCGCTCGCGCCGGCGTTCGAGCGTGGCGAGCCGATCGTCGTCGTCGGCGACTTCAACACGGCGCACCGCCCGATCGACCTCGCGCGGCCGAAGACCAACGAGCAGACGAGCGGGTTCACGGCCGAAGAGCGCGAAGAGCTCGACCGGTGGCTGCGGGCCGGCTGGGTCGACTCGTTCCGCACGCTGTGCGCCGAGCCAGACCGCTACACGTGGTGGAGCGCTCGGTTCGGGGTCCGGGAGAAGAATGTTGGGTGGCGCATCGACTACGCGCTGCTCTCGCCGGGCGCGGCGCGCCACCTGGTCGATGCGACGATCGAGGCGAGCGTGCTCGGTTCTGATCACTGCCCGATCACGGTCACGCTCGACCGTGCCGTGCTGAGCTCGGAGGTTCCATGAGCGAGCTGCTGACGCTGTCGGGGCGCGAGCTGGCGCGGCGGATCGCGCGCCGCGAGCTGTCATCGGGAGAGGTCGTCGAGACCCACATTCGCCACGTCGAGCGCGTGAACCCGACGCTGAACGCCGTCGTCGCGGAGCGGTTCGACGCGGCCCGCGCCGAGGCTCGGGCCGCGGATGAGCGGATTCGGCGGGACGGGGCAGACGGGCTGCCCGCGTTCTTTGGGGTGCCCTGCTCGATCAAGGAGTGCTTCGCGCTCGAGGGCATGCCGAACACGGCCGGGCTCGTCGCGCGCGCAGGGCGGCCGGCTGCAGCCGACGCGACGGCGGTCGCCCGCGTTCGGCGCGCCGGGGCCATCCCCCTCGGTGTGACGAACACGTCGGAGCTCTGCATGTGGATGGAGAGCAACAACCGCGTGTATGGACGAACGAACAACCCGTACGACCCGACCCGCATCGTCGGCGGGAGCTCTGGCGGTGAGGGCGCCATCGTGGCGGCGGGTGGGACCCCGTTCGGTCTCGGGTCCGACATTGGGGGTTCGATCCGTCTGCCCGCGTTCTTCAACGGTGTGTTTGGGCACAAGCCGTCGGGGGGGCTCGTTCCGGGAACGGGCCAGTTCCCGATGGCCGAGAATGAGGCGCTGCGCTACCTCGCGACGGGTCCCTTGGCGCGCCGCGCGGAGGATCTGCACCCGTTCGTGGCGGCGGTCGCTGGCCCCGACGGCGCCGATGCGGGGTGCGCTGCGATGGAGCTCGGCGACCCGCGTGAGGTGTCGCTCGATGGGGTCCCGGTAGTGATCGTCGATGAGAACGGGTGGCGCGGGCCGTCGGCAGAGCTACGAGAGGCGCTCGAGCGCGCGGCGGCCGCCTTGGAGCGGCGTGGCGCACGGGTCGAGCGTAGGAAGTTCCCGGCGCTGCGGCGCTCATTCGAGATCTGGGCGACGTTGCTGGGCGACGCCGAGGGGGAGTGGACGTTCCGGACCCATCTCGAGGCGGGGACGAAGAAGAACCTGGGGGCGGAGCTGCTTCGTTTCGCGGCGGGGCGGTCGGTGCACACGCTGCCGGCGCTCGTCCTCGCGGGGACCGAGCGGTTCTCGGAGGCGATCGGCGGCTCGGCGGACGCAGCGCGCGCGGCGCGCGACGCCCTGCGCGATGAGCTGACAGCGGCGATGGGGTCGGGCGTGCTGCTCCACCCGCCCTACACTCGCGCCGCGCCGCGCCACAACCGCCCGCTGCTGACGCCGCTCGATTTCGTCTACACGGGCATCTTCAACGTGCTGGAGCTGCCTGTGACGCAGGTGCCTGTGGGGCTGTCGTCGGAGGGGCTCCCGCTGGGCGTGCAGATCGTGGCGCCTCACGGGGCAGATCACCGGTCGATTCGGGTCGCCGAGGTGCTCGAGGTCGAGCTCGGCGGGTGGGTTCCGCCCCCATGCTTGCAGGAGGTGTGCTGATGGGGCCGGTTACTGTGTATGCATACGCGGGGTGCTCCGGGTGTCGGTCGACGCTGGCGGCGCTGCGCGAAGCGGGCGTCGAGACACGTGTGGTGGCGCTGGACGCGACTCCGCCCGACGCCGCGACCCTTCGCGACCTGTGGCAGCGCTCGGGGGTGTCGATCCGCAAGATGTTCAACACGTCGGGGCGCTCGTATCGCGACGGCGGGTTCGGCGCGCGGGTCGCGGCGATGTCGGATGATGAGGCGCTCGCGGCGCTCGCGGCGGACGGCATGCTGGTGAAGCGCCCGATCGTCGACTTTGGCGACCGCGTCACCGTCGGGCACCCCGCGCTGGTCGCGGCGCTCGCGGCCGGCTGACGGGCGCCCGATGGGCTGTCTGGGTGGGGGAATGAAAACGTAGCCCCGCGCTCGTTTGACCGGAGCGCAGCGGGGTGGCGCGGCGGCAGCGCGCTCGACCGGGGCTCCAGCGACCCTGGCCAACGATTTCGTGCGGGCTCTCGTCGTGGCTGCTAGAGGTTTCGGGTCTGCCGGTGTGTCGCCGCGCCGCGCGGACTCGTGCGCCCAGTGGGCGCGACGGCGACGCTTGTCCCAAACGGAGCCCCCATGAAGCGCCAGCGACGCACGACCCGGGTCGCCCTCTCGCTCGTCTCGACCGCCGCCGTCGTCGGCGTCGGCGCGACCGCAGCGGCACAGACGTTCGACGTTCAGCAGTTCCATCCTGGCCCGTCGCAGCGGACCGCGTTCTTCGACATGCCGTCGGCGCGGATCCTCGGCCACGGCGTCTGGGAGGCGGGCCTGATGCTCGACTACGCCGACTCGCCGCTGATCCTGGTGCCACCGGGGGCGGACTCGTCGAACATCGTGGGCTCGCAGCTCACCGGCAGCCTGATGTTCGCGATCGGTCTCGCCGACCGGCTCGAGCTCGGCGTTGTGCTTCCGCTGATCCTCGCGCAGACGGGCGACTCGCTGCCGGCGCTGGGCGACGCAAACGCGCCGGACCCGGGCTTCGGCGTCGGCGACATCCGGTTCGTGCCGGCGCTGCGGCTGTTCGGGCCCCTCGACGGCGGCTCGGGTCTCGCGCTCTCGGTCGAGGCGCCGATCTGGCTGCCGAGCGGCGACGACTCGGTCTATCAGGGCGACGCGAACATGCGCGCAGAGCCGCGGGCCGTCGTGGAGTACACGCTGGGCGGTGGCGCGCGACTCGGCGCCTCGCTCGGGTTCCACATTCGCCCCGGCGTCGAGGTCGAGAACCTCGAAGTCGGCAACACGCTCACCTACGGCGTCGCGACCGGGATCCCGGTCGGCGGCATCGAGGTGATCGGCGAGCTCGTGGGCGAGGCGACGCTCGGCGCGGAGAACAGCGTCGGCGAGGAGTTCCCGCTCGCGCTCAACGCCGGCGTCCGGCACCTGGCAGACAGCGGCGCGCTGGTTCAGGGTGGTGTCGGCGTCGCGATGAACGACGGGTTCGGGACGCCGCTGTACCGCCTGTTCTTCGGCGTCTCGTTTGGGACCCCGGTGGCGGCGGCGCCCGATACGGATCCAGACGGCGACGGGATCGTCGGCGACGCGGACCAGTGCCCGACCCAGGCCGAGGACTTCGACGACTTCGAGGACGTCGACGGCTGCCCAGACACCGACAACGACTCGGACGGCGTGCTCGACCGCGACGACGCGTGCCCGCTCGAGCGTGAGGACTTCGACGGAGTCGAAGACGAGGACGGCTGCCCGGACATCGACGCCGATCGCGACGGCGACCGGATCCCCGACGCCGAGGACGGCTGCCCTGACGACGCGGAAGACATCGACGGGTTCGAGGACATGGACGGCTGCCCCGACGCTGACAACGACGGCGACGGTGTGCTCGACGTGGACGACGACTGTGCGATGGAGCCGGAAGACGTCGACGGGTTCCTCGACGAGGACGGCTGCCCCGACCCGGACAACGACGCGGATGGCATCTTGGACGCAGACGACGCGTGCCCGCTCGAGCCGGAGGACTACGACGGCGCCGAGGACGAGGACGGCTGCCCCGAAGAGGCGACGGGGTCGGTGACTCTGCAGTGCGATCGCATCGAGATCGCCGACGCCGTCTACTTCGACACCAACTCGGACGTGATCCAGCAGCGCTCTCACAGCCTGCTCGACCAGATCGCGTCGGTGCTCCGCGGCGCGTCGTACGTTCGCCTGGTGAGCATCGAGGGTCACACCGACGACCGCGGCGACGACGCGATGAACCTGGACCTGTCGAATCGGCGCGCTGCTTCGGTGCTGCGCTACCTCGCCGCGGCTGGGATCGACGAAGCGCGCCTTCGCTCGGTCGGGTTCGGCGAGGCGAATCCCATCGCGCCGAACACGACGGCCGAGGGCCAGGCGCGAAACCGCCGCGTCGAGTTCCGGGTCGTCGAGACGGTGGGCGAGTGCGCGACCCCGCCGGCGGCGGCGCCGGCCGACTCGGCGGAGTAGCGGGTCCGGTTCCGCCGACTCGCTACGGCGCGAGTCGGCGGAGCCTCCAGCCGTCGAGCTGCCGGCGGTACTCAACGCGGTCGTGCAGGCGACCGGCGCGCCCCTGCCACAGCTCGACACGGTGTGGCAGGAGGCGGTACCCGCCCCAATGCGGCGGTCTGGGGACGACGTCCGGGAAGCGCGCGTCGGCGTCCGCCATGGCGGCCTCCAGATCGGCGCGGCTGGCCACGGGTTGGCTCTGATTCGACGCCCACGCGCCGAGCTGGCTATCGCGTGGGCGCGTGGCGAAATACGCGTCGGCCTCGGCGTCGGTGACGCGCTCGACGGTCCCCTCGAGCCGGACCTGTCGCTCGAGCGTGGCCCAGAAGAAGCTGAGCGCGGCGCGCGGGTCGCGTGCGAGCTGCTCGCCCTTCGCGGAGCGTTGGTTGGTGTAGAAGACGGCGCCGCGGTCGTCGACCGCTTTGAGCAGGACGACGCGCGCCGTGGGCGCGCCGTCGCTCGTGAGGGTCGACAGCGTCATCGCGCTGGCGTCAGGGGCGCTGGCAGCGACGGCGTCCTGAACCCATGCACGGAGCTGTGCGAGCGGGTCCGGCTCGACGTCGCCGACGTCGAGGGTGCCGGCCTCGTAGGACCGTCGGAGCTGGGAGATCGAGGGTGAGTCTGCCACGCGCGTGGGTCGGGTCGGAATTGACGAGCGGCGGGGCTGCGGCCTAGAGTCAGAGTTCCCCCCGAAGTACGGCACGACTTGACGTCGACGGGACAATTCGACTCGCTGGCGCTGTCTGGGACCGCCAAGCCGACGATACCACATATCGGTACGACGGTGGGTGGTCGTTGGCGTGTGGACACGCTGGTCGGCACGGGCGGCATGGCGAATGTGTACGCGGCGCGCGAGGGGAGCCAGTGGAGCGCCGTGAAGATCATGCGGGCCGACTGCGCGTCGAACCCGCGGCTGGTGTCACAGTTCGAGGTGGAAGGGCGCGTGATGGCGCGGCTGTCACACCCGAACATCGTGTCGGTCGACGTCGCCGGGACGCTGGACGACGGGACCCCGTACCTGGTGATGGAGCTTCTGCGGGGCGTCCCGCTCGACCGCCTGACGCAGCAGCGTGGAGCGCTGCCCGTCGACGAGGCGTTGATCATCATCGACCAGGTGCTCGACGCGCTGGCCCTGTGTCACTCGAACGACATCGTTCACCGGGACCTGAAACCCGCGAACGTCTTCGTGACGCAAGAGGGCGTCGTGAAGTTGCTCGACTTCGGGGTCGCGCGGGTTCCCGGGGAGCCGGACGCCGCCGAGCTCAGCGGGAGCCGCCTCGGCACGCCGGCGTTCATGTCGCCGGAGCAGGCGCTCAACGCATCGGTCGGACTCGATGGCCGCTCCGACATCTTCGCGGTGGGTGCGACGCTATATGCGCTGCTCTCGGGGAAGCGCATCCGAGACACCGACGAGGGCGACGAGGCGTTCATCATGGCGGCGACGACCCCGCCGAGCTCGTTGGCGCGCGCCGCGCCGCGCCTGCCCCTGTCGGTGATCCGGCTCGTGGATCGAGCGCTCGCGTGGAGCCCCGGCGATCGCTTCCAGACCGTCGAGGAGATGTCGGATGCCGTGCGCGCGACGCTCGAGGTCGGGACCGAGGCTCAGGACGCGTCGGCGCGCGACGAGCGCCGCGCCTCTCTGAAGCAGTCGCTGGGCAATGTCGTCGCGCGCGACGACGAGGCGCTCGACCCCGACACGCACAAGGAGAAGGCGCGCGCGCTCCGCGAGCTCTTCCGGCTCACGGGCGCGGTCTTCGGCACCGCCAACCAGTACGCCTGGGAGCACGACCAGACACAGAGCCGCCGTCGCGCGCTGTTCGAGAGCCTGACGGCGATGTTGGCGGTGTGGCCGGCCGGGCTGGGTTGGATCGTACGCCCCTACGGCTTCGACTTTGGCGGCGAGTCAGTGTGGGAGCCGGGCTCGGGCACCGACGACGTCCCGTACAACCTCTTCTCGAGCGGCTACCGCACGATCCGGTTCGTGCCGGGGGTAACGGCGGACGAGCTCGACGAATTCCTGCAGCTCATGCAGACCGACCCGGTCAACGGACTTCCCCCCGAGGACGACCTGGGGACCGTGTTCGTCGAGCGCGGCTTCCCGCACATCGTCGTGCAGCTTGTGACGGCGTTCGATATGGACCTGCTGCGGGACCACTTGGACCTTCAGAGCCAGCTCGCACAGCTGCGCGCCGAGATCGCCGGCCAGGTCCAAGCCGACTTCGACGATCGTGCGAGCGTCGCGGGGCTCGTCGCCGAGGTTGGAGAGGCGGGCTTGAAGGAGGCGGACGCGATCGCGATCTCGTTCGAGGCCGGCGCGCTCGAGCAGCTCGCGACCGGTCAGGCGCGGCTGGTCTCGGAGGAGCGGGTCCGCGACTACGCTCGGCGGTTCACGGACGAGGCCGATGCCGTCGACGACCGCACGTGGCGTGTCTTGGCCGAAGGTGTCGTCGACGGGCTCCAGCGCGGGGACCTCGAACTGGTCGAAGAGCCGTTCGTCGAGCTCGTCGCCGAGTATGTCGAGGCGGGTGCGAGCGCGAAGCTGATCGAGCTGACCGGAGGAATGCTGCACTATCTGCCCGACGAGGCAGTCGGGCCGTTCATAGGAGCGCTGTACACGCCGGCGGCCCTGTCGCTGTTGGGCCGCGCGATGATCGCGGAGGCGTCTCGCGGCGCCGAAGCGGTCGGGTGCGGGGCGATCGTCGCCGCCGTGGTGTCTCACGCTCCGAGGGCCTGTTATCCCGCGATCCTGCGTCTGTTCGCCGACACGTTCGGCACGCTGACGGCCGAGGCGCTGCGAGGTCGAGTCGAGCGCGACGCCGCGGGCAACGAGGCGAGCCTTGGCGAGGTGCTGGAGCGCGCTCCGCTCGCGCTGGCAAACGAGCTGATCCCGCTCTTGGCGGGATCGGACAGGGAACAGCAGGCGCACCGCGCGCTGCAACGCGCGGCCAAGAACCCTGCCCCTGCCGTGCGGCTCGCTGCTCTCCCGCACCTGCTGACTCAGCCGAGCGAGGGCGTTCTCGCTGAGATTGTGACGCTGGCATCGCACAAGCAGCCGGACGTCCGCATGTCGACGATCAAGACGCTCTCGGACTTCCGCGTGACCGTGGCCGGACCGCGGCTGCTGCCCATTCTGGCGTCGGACGAGCTGCACGATCGTCCGCTGCTAGAGCGTCAGGCGCTGCTCAAGTACCTGTTCACCGCGAGCCCGTTGGAGACGGAGCGGGCGGCCGCGGAGCTGACGCGGCGCGCCGGACTGTTTGGCGACAAGAAGACGGACCCGACGCGTGTCCTCGCGATCCAGCTCTTGGGTGAGTACGGGACGACGTCGGTGAGCGTCGAAGCGGCAACGGCGTGCCTCGGCCGCGCTTGGTGGAACCCTCGCGAGCTCCGGGAGGCGGCGACGGTCGCGCTCGACCGCCTCCAGGCGCGCGGGGTCAAGGGCTGATGGAGACGCAGCGCCGCATCGGCTCCGACGACTTCGCGGCGTTCGTGCGGCAGCTGTATCGCCTGTTCAAGACAGCGTCGATCCACCTGATGAACAATCAGGCGGTCACGCAGGCGGTCGACCGCTCCGTCGCCGTGTTCAACCGGCTCGGCGAGGGTGGGTTCGACGAGATCGCGGTGCTGTTCCTGAACGACACCGTTTTCGTGAACGGCACGCTGCTCAAGGCAAGCCGCGACGTCTACGACGCGGCGCTCGAGCTCGCGGCGCTGCTCCGTCGCGTCGGGGCAAACCAGCTCACGGTGTCGACGTCGGTCACTGCCGATGAGCTGATGGTCGTCGTCGCGTACGCGTCCGAGCGTCTGCGAGGCGACGCTCAGCCGAGTGCCGACGTAATGCTGCCGGTGTCCGAGGCCGCGGCGCTGCGGCTCGTGGACCCGGAGCTGCTCGATGACGCGCAGACCGAGTCGATGACGGCCGAAGACAAGGTCGGACGCGCGTACGCGTCGGCCCTCGTCGTGATGCGGTTCCTCTTCGACAACCTGAAGCGCGGCCAGTACTCGGTCTCGCGGCAGATCAAGCGCATCGCGCAGCAGCTCGTCGTTCTGGCCGCCGAGGACGAGGACGCGTTCCTCGCCGTAACGCGGATGCGCCAAGCTCAGGACGACGAGGGGGGTCGGGCGGTAAACAGCGCGATCCTCGCGATCCTGGCGGGCCGGGAGTTGACGCACGACGTCCGCGCGCTGTCGCGCCTCGCGCTGTCGACGCTGCTCGCAGATGTGGGGCGCCCGCGGGCAGCCGAGATGGGCGCGGAGCCGGATCGGCGCCTCATGGTCATCCCGCGGTTGACGCGCGCTCAGCGGGCGGCGATGCCACGGACGACGGCGTTGGTATTGACTGCGCTCGGGCGACTTCACCAGGAGTCACTGCACCGAACGGTGGTCGGCTTCGAGGCGCAGTGGCTGCTCAATCGAGCCGACCTCCCCGAGCCTTACGACGGCGAGTTCGCGCCGCGCCTCGAGTCGTCGCTGGTCGCGATGTCTCGCGCATTCAACGACCTGCTGACACTCGACGTCACGACTCAGACGCGGCTATCCCCGGACGACGCGATCGGTGCGCTCCGCGCACGCGCAGACGCAGAGGAAGAACGGCTGTGCGCAGAGCTGCTGTTCCAGGCCGTGGGCCTCATCTCGCGCGGCTCCGTCGTCCGCATGGCGTCGGGCTACATCGGGGTGGTCGTCGCGAACTCCGACCGGCCGGGACTCTACGGGCTCCCACGAGTGCAGCTCTTCGCCGACCCGAGCGGCGCGCGCGTCGCGCCAACCGTCCTGGATCTGGCGCATCCGAACGCGGATGTAGTACGACACGGAGGTGTCGCGGCGCTGGAGCCGTCGGTCGAGGCGCCGTCGGACCTCCCGCAGCCGGATGCGGTGGCGTGCCCACCGCCGCGCCGCTCCGGCGCGACCCGTGCCCCCGCGTCTGCCCTGCGTCCCCGAGTAGAGCCGCCCGAGATGCCGATCGTGGAGCCCCCAGCAGGCGTCGATGACGACATCGTCGTCGAGCTCGACAGCGGCTTTCCGCTGGAGCCGAGGGAGCCAACGGATGCGTTCGCGAGCTCACAGCTCGAGCTCGACGAGGAAGACGTACAGCCGATCGCCCCCCCACCGCTCCCGGTGGCGGCGGCTGGCGAGCCCCGCGCCCGGACGCTTGTGCTCACACCGGCCGACATGCCGGCCATCGATCCGGTCGCGGCGCCCGTCGCGAACGCGACGCCAGCGAACCAAGCTCGTCCGACCAGCAGCGCCTCGTTCGAGTCAGCGCCCGTCCGCACGTTGCTGCTGACACCGGAGGCGCTGCACGCGGCCGTCGAGCTCAGCGATCTGCCGGCCGCCGATGCACTCGAGCCGCCGCGGGCGGCGACTCCCGCGCGGCTCGAACCCGACGACGCGCGTGAGTCCGGCGGTGACGCGCCCGTCCTCGATGACTTCGGTGCCGACGCGCTCGAGATGGAGGACGTGCCGGTCGACGACGTCGAGCCGCAGCTCGGTGTGTCGAGCGAGGGTATGGTCGACGCCGCGAACGCCGACCTCGACGCGCTCCTCGCCGAGTACTTTGGCAGCGAGCCGATCGCGGACGACAGCACTGGCGGCGCGAACGCTGCCGATCACACGCTGGGACCCGCGCGCGAACACGCATACGACCCCGGCCTCACCGGCCCGCTGCCAAGCGTCGCGACAGGCGAGGTACAGACGTCGATCGCGGAGTCCCTGCTGCGCGACTACTTCCCCGACTCGCCTAGCGGCGAGGGCATTCCGGTGCTCAGAGCCCCGGTGGCCCGCCCCGATCCGGCCGCTCCAGCCGCGATCCCGCGGCGCGCCGAGACCGCCGAGCACGAGCCGACGGTCCCGAGCTGGCCGGACCGGATGCGACGAGCGGAACGAGCGGCTCCGATGACCGACCCGGTGACCGCGGAGCCTGCCGTCGCTCCGCCGGTCGACGTAAGCGCGGAGGCCGCGCCTGCGAGTACGGCAGCAGACCTCGCGCCGCGCGACGAGACTCCGCCGTTCGACCTTCCGGCCGCGCCGCCCGAGCCGACCCACTCGCACGAGCCGCTCGCACTGACGACCGCGTGGGAACGCTCGGGCGTTCCGCGGGTGATCCGCGACCCCGACGCAGACCCCTCGGTGCGTTCGGTAGGGGCGCTCGACGCGCTGCTCTCGTCGTATCTTCTGGACTCACCGACGCCGGAGCCGCCGCGGCGGCCCGCGCCGCGCGCCGCCGGGCGGCCCGAGCGCCGATGGGCCGCCCCGGCCGTCCCGCCGCCGACCGGGACAACCGACGAGCTGCTTGCTGCGTATCTGGCAACGCCGACCCCCGTGTTCGAGGATACCTCGACGCGGCGCGCTCCGACGCGCCCGAGCCCGGTCGTAGCGATCGAGCGGCAGTCGGGCTTCGTAGCGGGCGATGCCGAGCGCGTTGCGGCCTCGCGGCCACGCGTCCTGCGCCCGTCGCAGCGCACGAGCGCGGACGCCACATCGACCGACGAGCCCGTGGCGGCGCCCGCGCCGATTGCCCCGGCGCCCGCGCCAAGCGCCCCGCAGCAGCAGCCGACGCGTAGCCGCGTGTCGGCGCTCGCCGACTCACCGGCAGGTGGCGTTCCGAGCGTGCCCGAGCGACGGACGTCGCGCGGCACGCTTCCGCCGCACATCCCGGATCCGCTGGGAGATACGGCCTGGGACACGGCGCCATCTGCGCCTCCGCGTCCGACCGCGGCCGTCCCTGGCCCCGTGGAGCTCACACCGACACCGCCCGCGAACGACGCGACAGCGTCTGCCCCGGCGCGGTCGAGGGCGGGCGCTGCACCCGCGCGTCCCGGCCGACCGGTTTCACTCGAGCTCGAGCTCGTCGAGAACGTGGTCGAGCTCCAGCCCGGCAACCCGTTCGAAAACCAGCGCGCCGCGTTGGCCCGATCGGGCGAGGCCACCCCGGTCGGCGGAGCGCCCGCCGTGGCGTTCGGCGAGACCCCCGCCCAGGGCATCGCCACAGTCGCCGACCCCATGGGGCCATCGGCCACGGAGGTCGGCGGTGGGACGCTGTTCGGGCTCCCCGGCGAGCTGCTGGGACAAGCGAGCGACCCGTCAGAACTCGAGCCCCGCGATCGCGCGACTCCTCATGCGCTTGGGCTCGCTGGAGACCCAACGGACGAGCGGGAGTTGTCACCCGCGCTCAGCCCGGCCCAAGCGACCGCAGAGGTCTCGCGAACCCGGTCAGACGCGCTGCTCGAGGCGTTCAGGCCGACGCGGCCGTCCGACGCGGGCGGCGACGTTACTCCGACGCCGGACCTCGCACAGGCGGGCGCAGCGCACGACCCGTTCGCGGATCTGTTCGCGGACGAGGAGCCCATCGTGGCGCGCCCCCGGTCGGCCACCGGATCCGGCCGCTACCCGGCGACACCACCCACCCCGCAGCGACACGAGCCCTCGTTCCGGAGGGCGTCGGCGGTAGCGTCGGGCGACGACCGCCTCGCCGCACCCGAGGCGTCGCACGACACCGTCGAGATTCCTACGGATGTCGCCAGTGCGGCGTCGATCGCCGCGCGCCGCGCGCTCGCCCCGCGTAGCGCCGCCGCGACGCCGCTGGGAGTCCGGGCCGCAGATGCGCCGGCAGACACGCTCGAGGTCTCGGACGAACACGCATCCCACGTGCTTCGCGACTTCATCGTGGCGCGCGAGTCGGGTGGACACCGTGCGCCCAGCGGTATTGCAGCGAGCGCGCCGCTCCGCGCGGACGGCGCCATCACTGCCATTGCGACGGACGCCCCCACACCAACGCCGCGTGCCGCCGCGCAGAACCCTGCCCGCCCCGTCGTTCGCCCGAGCCGACCCGAGCCCGCGACATCGAGCGCCGCGGAGTCGACGCGTGAGGTCACCGGCGGCGCGGCGTCCGACATCCTGCGGCGCTACCTGACCTCCGGCGACGAGAGCTGACCGGGTTCGAGGTCCGGCTCACCGCACGCGGAAGCTGCGTGCCGCACGGGACAGCGACTCCGCCTCGCCGTCGAGCGCGGCCGCCGGACCTACGCACTTTAAGAAGTGCATCGTCGGGTCGGTGAGGTAGACCACACCAAAGAGAGCCCAGTCGGGCTTCGCTTCGACCGGGCCGTCCATCGTCGCGCCGCGCGACAGGAATGTGCCGCGCACACGGACGATCTCGGCCGAGACACCGTCGACGGTCAAAGACTCTCGCTCGGCCCGCTCGGCTGGCGCCGTGCCATCGGTCTGCTCGAATTGATCGATCCAACGGCGGACGTTGGCGTCGACCGAGCCTCCGCCAGCGAACGCAAAGAGGGCGCACTCCGCGCCTCCGGGGAGCCCCCACTCGGCGATGCGCATTGTCGACGTCGGCGGCCGCGCGACCCAAGTCGACGGCGCTTCGATCCGGGCAGGCTGGATCGTCGCGGCGCCTGCCGGGGCTGGGTCGGCGTGGACGGCGACGGGCTCGGTGCGAGGCTCGAGGCCGGCTAGGACGTCGGGCGGCGGCTGGCACGCGGTGCCCAAGATGCCGACGAGGGCGGCGATGGGGACCGCGCCGCTGCCGGAGCGCCCGGGCCGGAGCCGTCGATTCCAGGCTGCCAGCGGCGTCCCGATTCCTTGGTGGAAGCTCACCGTCGCGGTTCTGTGGGAATGGCTGGCCACCGGTCCCACCAGCCGGCGGCGCGGCGCGGTTCGGCGGGCCCGAGGAGCGCGTCGAGCTGGCCGCGGAGGTGGGCCTCGCCGACGTCGGCGAGGAATCTCTCGATCTCGTTGGGGTCCATGACGATCTCGGTGTGCGCGAACGCCTACATACCGCATCGTAACCGAGCCGTCTGACGCTCGCGAAAAAGCCGCGCGATCGCCCTCGGGGCGGCGGCGCTAGTCGTCGATGGAGATCTCGGCGCCGCGGGCGGCTCGGATCGCGGCCTCGAACTGACGGACCGCGGCCTCGACGGCGAGCTCGGCGCTGCCCGGGTACGCGAGGCGGATGGTCCGGACACGAAGGTCGACTGTGCTGCCGGAGCGAGCGAGGAACTGGAGGACCTCGCGGCAGGTCTGGAAGCGGTCGATCGGGTGCTTCTGCAGGGCCTTCGTGACGAACGCCTCGAGGTCGCTCGGCACATCGGGGAGGATGGACCGCACGGACGGAACGGGTGCTTGAACGTGCTTTCGCTGTACTTCGGACTTGGTCCGTCCGGAGTAGGGTCGCTGCCCGGTGAGCATCTCGAACGCGAGGATGCCGAGATTGTAGATGTCGGTGCGCAGGTCGAGCTCGTCGCCGCGGGCCTGCTCTGGGGACATGTAATAGGGGGTGCCGAGGACGATGTCGGCGTCTTCTTGGAGCTGTGCCTCGAGTCGGTTGACCTTGGCGAGCCCGAAGTCCATCAGCTTGACGTTGCCGGCGTCGTCGATGGCGACGTTCGACGGCTTGACGTCGCGGTGCACGACCCCCTTGGAGTGGGCGTAGTCGAGGGCCTCTGCGACCTGCCGGAGGATTCTGCGGACGGCTTTGGCCTCGATGGGGCCTTCTTGCTCGATGACGTCGGAGAGGTCTCTACCCTCGAGCTTCTCCATGACGATGAAGAACGTCGCGTAGGCCTCCTCCATGTCGAAGACGTCGACGATGTTGGGGTGGTTGAGGCTCGCGATGATCTTGCCCTCGTTGCGGAATCGCTCGGCGAAGTTCCGTCGGTGCACGAGGCCGTGGCTGAGCATCTTGACGGCGACGGGGCGCTCGAGGTCGGGGTGGCGTCCCTCGAAGACGACCGACATACCGCCGCGGCCGATTTTTCGAACGAGCTGATACTTGCCGACCTTGCGGATTCCGCCGGTCTCCATGAGGCGCTCGCCGAGGACCTCGGTGAGGAACGACGCGACGTCGACGCTCTCTTCGACGAGGTCGAGGACGGCGGCCCCCGGGATGGCGAGGAGGACGCAGTCGGTGGCGGCGAAGACGTCGGCGTTCCGACGCTCCTCGGTGAGGATCGCCATCTCGCCAAAGAAGTGGCGGGGCGGTAGGCGCGCCCGGAACCGGGTCCGCCCGTCGGCGTGCTCGACCGGCACCGCGACCTCGCCCTCGAAGACGACGTACATCTGCTCGCCGAGATCACCCTTCCGAATGATCAGGTCGCCGGCGCGGTGATTCTCGAGGGTCGTCTGTGCGACGAGCCAGCCGAGCGCCGATGGGCTCAGGGTGTCGAACGGGGGGACCTGCGCGAGGAACTCGGCGATGTGCATCGGCGCCGGGAGACAGGGGCGACAACGAAGCTAGCTGCCCGGAGCGCCGAACACAATGGATTGACAATGGCATGGTCGGGGGGTCTTGTGACGGCGAATTGCGCGCGAACATGCCTCAGCCCACCCCCCCATCAGAGACCGGTCCGGGCGAGCGGCGAGGGCTCACGCTGATGTTTGGCGCCGCCCTACTCTTTGCGCTGATGGGAGCGCTGGTAAAGGCGGGTAGCCGGACCATGCCCCCCATCCAGCTCGCCGCGGCGCGGGTGGTGGTGACGCTGTTCGTCGGCCTCGTGATGATGCGCCACGCACGCGTCTCGCCTCTCGGCGTGGATCGACGCCTCTTGGCGACGCGCGGCATCCTCGGCGCGGTCGCCCTGGTCTGCTTCTACACCTCGCTGTCGACGCTCCCGCTCGGCGACGCCACGGCGATCCAGTACACGAACCCGATCCTGAGTGCGGTGCTGGGAGCGTGGCTGCTGGCGGAGCCTGTCGCGCGGCGCGTGTTGATCGGGGCGGCGTTGAGTATCGGCGGTGTGATCGCGATCGCGCGTCCGTCGTTCCTGTTTGGCGGGGTGTCGCTGCCGACAGCTGGAGTGCTTGCGGCGTGCGCCGGATCGTTGCTCAGCGCCTTCGTCTACGTGACGGTTCGCAAGCTGCGGGCAACCGACGATCCGCTGGTGATCGTGTTCTGGTTCCCGCTGATGGCGGTGCCCTTCATCGTGCCTGCGGCGGTGCGAGTGTGGGTCTGGCCGACGAGCTGGACGGAGTGGCTGATCCTGCTGGGGATCGGAGCGACGACCCAGTCGGCGCAGGTCTTGATGACCCGCGGGCTCCATTTGCTGCCCGTGTCACGCGCGACGGCCGTGAGCTACGTCCAGGTCGTGTTCGGTTTCGTGATCGGCGCGGTCGAGTTCCGCGAGGTGCCGACGGCGGCGTCGATGGCCGGCGCGGCGTTGATCCTCGCGGGGATGGCGATCAGCGCTGGCACAGGGACCGGGCGCGCGGCGTCGGGCTGACGGGGGGTCAGTCGCCGTCGTCTTCGCCCTCGCCTAGCCGCTGATCAGCGTACTGCGTGCCGAGGCGGTCGAGCTGCGCGTCGAGTTGGTCGCGCAGATCCGGGTGTGCGGTCCGGAACTCGTCGATCGCGTCGTGCCACGCGAAGACGTCGTCGCGCATCGCCGCGCCGAGCGCGGCTTCGTAGGCGACGCGGTCGTCGCCGGCGCGGGCGTCGATCGCGTGCCGCGCCCCGGCGGCGATGACGCGCATCTCGTCGAGATGCCCGTCAATGTACTCATCGAGTGCCGCGATCGCGTCGGCGGGGTCCGGTTGGCCGAGCGCCGCGGTGAGTCCACGGGTCAGCTCCAGAGCTCTCGAGAGGTCGGCGGAGAGGTCGAGTCCGCGCTGTAGACCATCTGTGGAGGCACCGACGGCGACGGGCGCGGCGCCGCAGCTCGCGACCAGCCCAAGGTGCACCACAGCGGCGAGGACGACCGGGCGGACGTGGACTTGGACCGTCGTCACGGGACGTCCTCGAGCGACGGCGGCGAGTAGGCGGTGCTCGGAGCGTCGAGGGAGGTGATGCGGATCGTCATGTTGCCGATGTCGGTGGGGACGTCACCGCCGACGAGGAGTCGGCGGGAGTCCGTCGAGACATAGCTCTTGGCGACGGGCTCGGGGTCGCCGGTCGGCCGAAAGGCGGGCGGGAGCGCGACGTCGCCAAACGGCAACGCCGCGACGGACTCGAGCGGCTCGGTGACCCACTCCAGGACGAAGGAGTCGATGTAGCCGAGCTCGGTGTAGACCGCCTCGGTCCCCGTGACTGTGACGGTGAATCGGGAGAGTTCCTCGCCATCGTGGGTGTGGTAGACGAACTGAGTCCCGACGGCGAGGTCGCGCCCACGGATGTCGAAGACCATCCCGAGGTCGTCGTAGAGGTCGCGCGGGATGACGGTCCGGCGGGGCCGGTCGGGGTGCCCGGGGCGAATCTGCACGAGGTCGTGCAGATACTGGTCGCGGTCGTAGCGGATGATGAAGCGCGTGACGTAGTCCCGCTCGTTGTAGTCGCTGTCAGTGAAGATGGCGCGGAGGCCATCGTGCACACCGAGGAGCGTGAGGCTGGTGTTGTCGATGGGGTAGACGGTGTCGAAGAAGCCGACGGTCGTCCCGACGATCTGCATGGGGACGACTGCGCCGAGCTCGTCATCATGCGCGACGTAGCCGACGCTGATCCCGGCGCGGACGGCGACGGTGCCGAGGATTTTGATCTCGTAGGTGGAGGTCTCGCCGTACCAGGCGAAGCGGTCGTAGCCACCGTCCGGGTCGGCGAAGACGACCGTCGGCGCGTCCTGCGCGCGCACGGGCGGCGGTGTCGCGGCGACCGCGGCGACGGCTGCCGCGAGCGCTGCAAGGGGTCGGAATCGGAGACGGGTGTGAGACACTAGCTGCGCTCCGCTTTGGGGGCTTGTGAGATGTACTCTCTCGCGGCTGTGACCACAACGCGGAGACGGCGGCCGGGCGCGGCGTCGGAGCGGCCCGACCGGCGGTCGACGGGCCCGCCACGGCTGGATTCGCGGGCTCGCAGCGTGTAGGGTGATGAAATGAGAACACACGCGCGCCTGCTCCTCGCCCTCGGTATCTCGATCGTCGCGCTGACGGGCGCGGTCGATGCGCACGCCGCGTCGATTCGCGGCCGGGTCACTGCGCTCAGCGGCAGCGGGCTCGGCTCGATGCAGGTGCGTCTCTGGTACGCCGGACCACCGTCGAAGTCGCTCGGCATCGCGGCGACGGTGAGCACCGCGGCGGACGGGTCGTTCGTGTTCGCGGACCCCGCGCCGGGTCGCTATCTGGTCGATGCCCGGATGGGAGCGACGCAGACCGACGCCTACGGGGATCGCTGGTTCGACGTGGCCGAGCCGGTCGCGGACGGGTGGCTCCGCGAGTCTGCCGACGTGCTGGAGTTCGACGGCTCTGCAGACATCGACGCGGTGGACTTGCTGCTGCTGGAGCAGGGAGTGGTCACCGGCCGCATCTTGGGTTCCGACGGCACGCCCTCCGTGAACGCGGTCGTGCGCGTGGAGCGCACGGCAGAGACGAACTACAATCACACAGGGTCGGTCGCACCCGACTGCTGTCGCCCCGCCGACGGGCGTGGGGGGCGCTTCACGATGCGCGGGCTGCGCGTCGCCGACGACTACCGGGTCTTCGTGCACGACACCAACGGCGTACACGAGACCGCCGTCTTCGACGGTCCCTGGGCCGCGGCCATCGACGTCGAGAACGACACCGGCGACCTCGCGCTCGCGATCGGCACGCCCGATCCGTACGAGCCGAACGACTCGCCCGGCGCCGAGGGCGCGAGCACGATCGACGCCGCGGCGCTCCGGGCGCCCGACGGCGGGGTGTTCGTCAGCATCGACGCCCGCATCGCGCCGCGAAACGGCGACATCGACTGGTACTGCTTCGACGGCGTCGCGAACGACCGCTTCTTCGTCTACACGACGACGGCCCTGCTCCTCGGCGGAGCATACGAGGACGACCCATACGTCGACCCGGTCGTGTCCGTTTGGACCGCGGACCGGAGCCGACTTGTCGCAGAGAGCGACGACGCGGACGGCTACGGACTGAACGGCCAGCTGGACACCGGGACGCTCGGCAGCGACGGGCGCTACTGCGTCGCCGTGACAACATACGGCGACACCGCGTGGGAGGGGCGGAACCAAGGGTCGGCAGGGCGCTACACGGTGATCGTCGAGCTCGGGAACCGCGCTCCCACGCTCGATCTCCTCATCGCCGGAGGGCCAGCACCCGAGCCGCCCGGTCGCGCGATCATCAGCGAAGGCGCCATCCTGGATGTCGAGATCGCCACGGAGGATCCTGACGACGACGTCCTGACGCTGACCTACGAGCTCGTCGACGCGGACGGCAATCCGGTCGCAGACGGCGTGCTCGACGACACGCCCGGCGACTCGCACTTCCGCTGGACTCCGTCGGCGACGGCAGGCGAAGGCGCTCCGTACCTGCTGACAGTGACTGCCGCGGACGACGAGTTCAGCGCATCTCAGGCGGTCGCGGTCGACGTGCGGTCCGTCAACGTCCCGCCCTCGACGCCGGTGCCGGTGTCGCCGATCGACGGCGTCATCGTCGCCGAGACAAACCCTCCGCTCACCGTCGAGAACGCCTCGGATCCAGACGGTGACATCCTCGTGTACGAGTTCGAGATCCACTACGGAGACACTGCGGACGGCGCCGACGAGCACGGCGAGCTCACCGAAGACAGCTCCGGCGTCACCTCGTACGTCCCCGTGACTCCGCTGCCCGAGGACGAGGTGATCTGGTGGCGCGTTCGCGCGCGGGACGGGTTTGCGATCCCCGGTATCAGCCCGTGGTCCACCTACGCCAGCTTCGGCGTCAACGCGACCAACCTGCCGCCGTCCGCGCCCGAGATCGTCAAGCCAGACGAGGGCGAGACGGTCGGCGCAACGACTCCCGCGATCTCGGCGACCAACTCGGAAGACCCAGACGGCGACGACCTCTCGCTCGTGTTCGAGGTGGCGACGGACGCGGAGTTCACGGACATCGTCGCGACGTCTGGCGAGATCCTGCAGAACGAGCCTGCCGGCCGCACCACCTGGGCCGTCGCCCCTCCGCTCGAGTGGACGACGACGTACTACGCTCGCGCCTATGCCATCGACGCGAACGGCGCGAGCTCCGAGATGAGCAATGTCCGACAGTTCCGCGTGAAGACCAATACGGCGCCTACCGCGCCCGGATTCGGCGGAGAGATCGGCGCACAGTGCGCTGGCTTCGTCTTCACGAACGGGACCCCGACCGAGGTGACCATCACTCCGGGCAGCGACGCGGAGCGGCAGGCGGTCACCGTCGAGGTCGAGATCCGACCTTTCGGAAGCGACCCGGAGCAGACCGAGCCCCTCATCGCCGCGAGCGTCGAGCAGCCAGCCGACGCGTCGACCGTCTCGGTGCCGATCGACGGCTCGGGTCTCGCCGAGGACCAGCACTACGATGTCCGCGTCCGCGCGACGGACGGCGACCAGGCGTCCCCGTGGGTCACGTGCGACTTCTGGATCAACTCGGAGAACTCGGCCCCCGGTGCGCTCAGCTTCGTCGCACCCACCGACGGTCAGGTCTTCCCCGACGACACTGAGAGCGTCGAGCTCGTCGTCAGCCACGTCGACGACCCCGACGGCGCCGAAGACGTCGACATCGCCTGGTGTGCCGCGCACGCTGGCCAGATCTGCCCGGAAGACATGTCGACCTGGCCCCGCGTGCCGCAGGGTTCCGGCGGGGAGACCCGCTGGACGTACTCCGATCTCCAGAGCGGGGACGTCATCACAGTGACCGCCGTTGCTCGTGACGCCGCCGGCGCGTTCGGCCCCGTCGCCGTCGTGCAGTTCGAGGTCGACGACCGTGTGGTCACGGTGACCCCGACGCTGTGCAACTGTGAGGTTGCGCCGCGGCCCGGCCAGAACAGCGGGTGGACCCTGGTGTTCTTCGGCGCGCTGTTCATCGCGCGTCGGCGCGCGCGTCGCGTGTCGTGAACGGGGTCACGGCACGCAGCGTCCGCGCGTGCGCGGCGGCGCTCGTTCTCTCCCTCCCGGCCGTCTGCTTCGCAGGGCCGTGGGTTCACGACCCCGGGACCGGGTTCGCCAAGCTCGGCCTGTCCGCTTTCGACGCCAGCGACGGCATGCGAGACGGGGTCTCGACCGGGCTCGCGTACCGGTCGACGACGGCCGACCTCTACGCCGAGGTCGGCCTCCCGGGCCGCCTGCAAGTGTCGGTAAACGCCGCCTGGGTCGCAGCGACGAATCACAGCGAGCTGTCGAACATTCGATATCGCAATCGCTCGATCGGAGACCTGCGGCTCGCCGTAGACCACGCGCCGCTCCGCCACTTCCCTTTCACGGTCGGCATCGAAGCCAAGCTCCCGGTCTATGCGGACCCATCGGACCAGGCGCACGCCGACGGGCTGCCGAACGACCTGTTCGACCCGGCGCAGTTCCCGGTCGTGGGCGACGACAACGTCGACCTGATGCCGCGGCTGCAGATCGGGCACTCTTTCTACCCGCGCCGGATCTGGGCTCAGGGCGCCGTCGGCTATCTCTGGCGCGGCTGCAGTCAGCACGTCTCCGGGCCGTGCGCGGACTTCCGTGACGGTGTGGTCGTCTCGGCTGGCGTCGGTGCCCAGCCGGTCGCCGACATCCTTACGACCGAGCTGTTCGCAAAGGCGACGATCAACACGCAGCCGCTCGAGGGCGACACGCTCGCAACGGCCCAGACGCTCTATGTCCAGGCGAAGGTCGGGATCGGCCACCCCCACCTCGGCGGCGTCGGGTTGGCGCTCTCGGTGGGGGGCATTCCATACGCCGACGCCGCGGCACGCGGTTACGACGTCGGCGCAGGCATCACCTACGAGTTCTGATGGCCAACGTCCGCATCCCTAGACCTTGGGCGCTGCCCGACTCCGCGGCGACGCCGCATGACGCATACCTCAACCGCCGTGCGCTGATCCGGGCGCTCGGCCTGGGTGCCGCGTCGGCCGCCGCGACACGTGCGCTGGCGGCGTGCGGGCTCTCGGTCGAGGGCTACTCCGAGGGCGGCGACACGCAGACGGTCACCGGGCTCGGGAGCTACCTCCCCGGGACCCGCAACGAGGCATACGCGGTCCCGGAGCGCGCGCTCACCGGCGAAGAGGCTGCGCGCACGTACAACAACTACTACGAGTTCACGACGAGCAAGCAGGGCGTCTGGCGCCTCGTCGGGGACTTCGAGGTCGAACCGTGGACGGTCGAGATCGCCGGGCTCTGCCACAACCCGGGCATCCTGGGCTTCGACGACCTGGTGCGGATGTTCCCCATCGAGGAGCGCGTGTACCGGTTTCGCTGCGTGGAGACGTGGGCCATGACGGTACCGTGGAACGGGTTCCCGCTGGCGTCGCTGATCGCGCACGCCGATCCGATGGGCAGCGCCCGGTACGTGGTCTTCACGGCTGTGGACCGTCCGGCGCAGCAGCCCGGGCGCGAGAACCGCCCCAACGACCCGTGGCCGTACCACGAAGCGCTTCGGCTCGACGAGGCGCAGAACGAGCTTGGCCTGCTGGTGGTCGGGCTCTACGGCGAGCCGCTTCCCACACAGAACGGCGCCCCGCTGCGCCTGATTGTCCCGTGGAAGTATGGCTACAAGAACCCGAAGGCGATCGTCCGCATCGAGTTCGTCGAGGAGCAGCCGCCAACCTTCTGGAACACGATCAACCCGACGGAGTACGGGTTCTACTCGAACGTGGACCCGGCCGTACCTCACCCGCGCTGGTCGCAGCAGTACGACTACCTGATCCCGAGTCGGGAGCAGGTCCCCACGCTCCCATACAACGGGTACGCCGAGCAGGTGGCGTCGATGTACGTCCCGGGCGACCGCTAGATGTCAGACGCGCGGCGCGCGCGGACGGCGGCGGCCAGCGACTCGAAGAGCGGCAGCGTCTCGTCCCAGCCGAGGCACGCGTCGGTGATGCTCTGCCCGAAGACCGCGTTGTCGCGGTTGTAGTCCTGACGGCCGCCGACGAGGTGGCTCTCGATCATCACCCCGCGGATCGCGTGCTCTCCGGCCGCGAGCTGCTCCCCAACACTCGCAGCGACCGTCGCCTGTCGAGCGGGGTCTTTCCGGCTGTTGCCGTGGCTGCAGTCGATCATCAGCGCCGCAGGAAGCCCGGCGTCGGCGAGAAGGCGGCTCGCAGTCGCGACGTGGCCGGCGTCGTAGTTCGGGCCCGCATTCGCTCCGCGGAGAATGACATGGCAGTCCTCGTTGCCGCGCGTCGCGACGATCGCCGCGAGCCCCTGCTTTGTGACCGAGAGGAAGCGATGCGGATGCCGCGCCGCGCGCACGGCGTCGACGGCGATCTGTATGGAGCCGCCCGTGCCGTTCTTGAAGCCGACCGGCATTGAGAGGCCGGACGCCAGCTCGCGGTGGACCTGACTCTCTGTGGTACGGGCACCGATCGCTCCCCACGAAACGAGGTCAGCGATGAACTGGGGGCTGATGGTGTCGAGGTACTCGGTGCCGGCTGGCACACCGAGCTCGCCGAGCTGGGCGAGCAGGGAGCGCGCCGTTCGTAGACCGTTGTTGATGTCGAAGGTCCCGTCGAGGCGTGGATCATTGATCAGCCCCTTCCAGCCGACGGTCGTCCGGGGCTTCTCGAAGTAGACGCGCATGACGAGGAGCAGCTCGTCCGCGAAGCGGTCCGCCTCGGCGCGGAGGCGGCGGCCATACTCGAGCGCTGCCGACACATCGTGGATCGAGCAGGGTCCGACGACGACGAGCAGGCGGTCGTCGCGTCGCTGAACGATGTCAGCGATTGCGCGGCGCGAGGCGGCGACGACGGCCGATGTCTGCTCAGAGAGGGGGATCTCCTCGATGAGGATCGCCGGTGGGAGCAGCGGGCGGAGCTGCTCGATCCTGAGATCGTCGGTCTGGTGCATCGCGTGGACCGGAAGTCGAGCGGACGGGACCGGGGCTATAGCGGAACCCTGCGTCGAAGACATGCACGAAAAGCGAACGCCCTCCGGCCGCGATGCGGCCGGAGGGCGTTCGTGACCAAGCTCTGACGAGCGCGCGCAGGTCGGCGCTGCTGGATTTCAGCGCGGGCCGCAGTCGTTGCAGTCGGTGCCGAGGGCGCAGATCGAGTACATCGAGCCGGGGCCGCCGTCGTCGCACTCGTTGTCGTTGGCGGACGCGCACGTGTTGGTGCACTGGCCGCCAGGGGGCTGCCGATGTCCGCAGTCGTTGCAGTCCGTGCCGAGGTCGCAGATCGAGTACATCGAGCCGGGGCCGCCGTCGTCGCACTCGCCATCGCTGGCCGACGCGCACGTGTTTGCGCAGAGGCCGCCGACGTTCGGACCGTCGGCTGCGACGCGAGCGCCGCAGTCAGCGCAGTCGGTCCCGAAGGCGCATACGGAGTACATCGAGCCGGGGCCGCCGTCGTCGCACTCGTTGTCGTTTGCCGACGCGCAGGTGTTGGCGCAGAGCCCAGCAGCGCGGGCGGGCTGCGCCTGAGCGGCGACACCGCCGGAGCGCGGGCCGCAGTCGTTGCAGTCCGTGCCGAGCCCGCAGATCGAGTACATCGAGCCAGGGCCGCCGTCGTCGCACTCGCCGTCGTTCGCCGTCGAGCACGTGTTGGTGCAGCCGCCACCGACCGCCGCAGCGGGCGCCTGAGCGCGGGGACCGCAGTCGTTGCAGTCCGTGCCGAGCCCGCAGACCGAGTACATCGAGCCCGGGCCGCCGTCGTCGCACTCACCGTCGTTCGCCGTGGCGCACGAGTTGGTGCATTGAGCAGAGGCGTTCGACGCGAGGGCGAACGAGGCGCCGGTCGTACAGAGCGCGGCGAGAATGAAGGTACGGAAGGTGTTCATGCCTTGTGGCTCCAGAGGCGCGGACTTGCCGCAGAGGAAGGGGTGAACGAGGACCGCGCGGCGCGGCGGCTTCGCTCGGGCGCGACCGCCGCGTTCCGGGGACCGCGGGTGCGGTCCACCGGACCGCACCCGGGTCCTCGGCCGTTCCTAGCGGACTCCGCAGTCGTTGCAGTCCGTGCCGAGGTCACAGACCGAGTAGGCCGAGCCGGGGCCGCCGTCGTCGCAGTCGCCGTCGTTGGCGGTGGCGCAGCTGTTGTTGCAGAAGCGCGGACCGCAGTCGTTGCAGTCCGTGCCCAGCTCGCACACGGAGTACGACGAGCCGGGGCCGCCGTCGTCGCAGTCACCGTCGTCGGCGGTGCCGCACGTGTTCGTACACTGCGCAGAGGCGTTGGACGCCACGGCGAACATGGCGCCGGTGGCACAGAGCGCCGCAAGGAGGAAGGTACGGAGGGAGTTCATACCGTTTGGCTCCAGATAGGCGGATCTTCCGCATTGGGGAGGAGTTCGGGGGCCGTGGCACCCAGGCTGCAGACGAACTGGGTGCGCGGGTATTCAAGGTATCGCGCCAACGGCGGCCGCGCCAGCGGCACCGCAACCGGGGGCACGTACCGCACACACACCTACACGAAATGAGCCCCGCCGCACGACGAGCCGCTAGGGCGTGTCTGCGACCTCGAAGCCCCCGACGAGTCTCGGCGCCGTCGCGCTCTCGTCTGCGAACGCGCGGACCACCGCTCCGATGCGACTGGACGGATCCACCCAGGCCTCGACGACCTCACCGGCGACGACGGAGTCCGCGGACCCGGCATCGACCGTGATGGCGTCTGGGAGGTGGCGAATGCGGCTGCGGAAGCCTCGCGTGCAGTCCGGCAACTCGAGCTGGCGGTCCCCCCAGTGCACGCGGAGCTCGTCGCCCGCGACGCACGTGAACGCTCGGGGCTCCAGGTAGACGCGCTGGAACTCCAGGCGGACGCCGGCGTCGCCCGCCCTCAGTCGCGAGATACGACCGGTGACGAGAGTCGCGGCACCGACGCCTTCGCCGAGGTCGGGCTCGGGCGGCGCCGCCACCGGCGCGTCGGCCACCCTCGCACCCGCCTCTCTCTCGTCGGGCGCGAGCGCGGCGAGCGCGATGGTCTGCCGCTCTGCGAGGTCGGACATGAATGTGTCGGCGGGGGGACCGACCGACAGAAGGTCCAGCTCGACGTGGGCGGCTCCGACGGCTCCTCGCGAGGCCTCGGCGCGGACGAGGAGGCGTGTGATCGGTCTGGCCACGGGGCCGCGCAGGCAACTCACGAGCTCGTCGAGCGTGTGTTGAGGGGCGCAGGCGGCGACGAACGCTCGCCGCAGCTCGCGGAGCTCAACGATCGACTCATCGGCCACGGCTCCCCCCGACAGCTCGGCGGTCGCGATGGTCTGCAGCGCATCGAGCTGGGCGATTTCGCTTGCGTGACGTGCCTCGAAAGTCCGCCGCTCCGTCCGCGTGGCAGCGGGCAACTCGACGTAGACCTCGCGGCGCGGCGCATCCAGCGCGGCCCCGCGCTCGTCGAGAAGCTGACGCGCCGCCGCGTACCGCGCCGTGAAGAGGTCGGCACGTGGCTCGCCGAGCGAGCGCGACGCGGCGCGCAGATCGTCCGGCTCCACGGTAGTCGCAGCGTAGAGCGCGAGTCCGAGGAGGGCTGGCTGCGTCGCGGCGTCACAGTCGGCGCGATCGGCGCAGTCGATGACGAAGACAGCGACCCCTTGCGGCTCCCACGGCCCGTACTCGAACAGGTCGGAGACCTCGTCGAAACCGAGACTCACCGGCGCGCCGCACGCGACTGCCTCGCGGCGCTCCGACAGCCGCGTGACCACCTCACTCGCGACGCCCTCGCACGGATCGACGACAACGACCGGGACCTCAACGGGATCCGGAGTCCGTTCCAGGTTGTAGCCGGCGCAGCCCCCAGCCGCGACCACACCTCCAATGACGGCGTTGAATCTTCGGCGCAGCGCGCTCCCCGCGACGTTCGTCCTTGGTCGTTCGTTCACGCTCTCGTCCCGGCTCGCGTCTGCGCACACCCGCCCGGCGACCGCGGGCTGGACGCCGGTGGTATCAACGCGGCGTGCGCCACGCAAGGCGCGGCGCTAGGGCTCGTACGAGAGCTCGGTCACCGGCGCGAACCAGCACCGCGCTCCGTCGGCCGGCTCCGATGGACGCGAGACGACGGCGACCCACTGCTCCCCCTGCAGTTCGACCTGTTCGATCCGGAAAAGGGTGCCGCGCCACCACGCCTGATTTCCGGGGCGCAGATCCGGACGGTCGAAGCGCGCGCGCCGGCGCAGCGGGCGAGATGGACGAGTGGTGTTGTGGACGGATTGCATCGGTGCCTCGGCGAGAGTCCGTACGATCGTCCCAGGCCGCTGGGATGGGGGCAAAAAAAGCGCGGTTCCGACGACCGGTCGGGGTCTTGCGCCCACCGTCACCGCCCGAGACGAGGGCCCCACCCGACGGCTCGGCCCGACGGCGCGGCCGGACGGCGCGGCCGGACGGCTCGACGCGACGCCGCCAACACCCGACGGCACGACCCGAGGCGGCCAAGCCCCGGTGCCCGCCCGGCGCCTGCCTAACGAAGGCGCCTCGAGATCCAGCTCCCGCGCCAGTCCCCGATGCCGTCGGACGCCGCCGAGCGAACGGGGCAGTCATCTACGTCGCACGCGACGCAGTTCGTCGGCTCGCAGGACTCGAGGTGCACCATGACGTCGGTCTCGTCCCCAAACTCTCGGCGGATCGCGTCGGCGGCGGCGTGCGAGGCCGCGTGCGCGCGCTCTAGCGGCCAGTAGCGCGGAAAGACGAGGTGCAAGTCGATGTGGACGGCTTGGCCGAGGCGGTGGACCTTGGTCGCGTGGGGGAGGATCCACCCAGGCTCTCGGGCCACGAGCAGCGACTGGCCGATGCGGTCGAGGAGGCCCGGGCGAACCTCGTCCAGGATACCACCCACCGCGGCACGGACGACGACGCCGCCATGCCAGATGAGCCACAGGCCGAGTCCGAGCGCGATGAGCGCGTCGAGCACCACCCAGCCGGTGAGAGCTACGACCGCGAGGCCGAAGAATGCGCCGAAGCTGGTCAGCGCGTCGGCGCGGATGTGCACTCCGTCGGCCTCGAGCGTTGGCGAGTTGAGACGCCGACCGGCGCGCAGCAGAAGCTGCCCCAACAACAGCGCGATCAGCGCGGCCGCGAGCGAGAAGCCAGCCCCAAGCCACATCGACGGCAGCTCGACGGGGGCCGCTAGGCGCCGGACCCCGATAATCGCGACCCCGACCCCCGCGACCAACACGAGGACCCCCTCGACCGCGGCCGACAGGTACTCGACTTTCCCGTGTCCGTACGGGTGGTTGGCGTCGCGCGGCAGACCGCCGAGCCAGACCGCGTAGAGCGCAAAGCTCGACGTGACGAGGTGGACCAGCGACTCCAGCGCGTCGGAGAGCATCGCCGCGCTACCGGTCACTACGTACCCGAGCCCCTTGAGGGCGATGAGCGCGACGCTTCCGACGAGTCCGACGAGCGCCCAGCGGACCGAGGCCGACCGGGCGGCGCTCACGCCAACACCTCTACCGCGTCGCCAACGCGCAGGACTCCTGGCCTCCGCGACACCGCGTTCCAGCCCAGCACCACGGGCGGTCCGGGGTCTCGGCGCGCCAACGCTCGGACAAGCGATCGCTCGTCTCGGGCTCCGGTCGCCGGGTCGACGTCGATCGCGATGCACCGCTCGCAGGGCTTCACGAGGTCGAGGATGACCTCGCCGCAGCGCAGAGTTCGCCAGCCTGCATCTTCGCCGAGACCAACGCCCGCGAGCACGACGTTGGGCCTGAACCTTCTGGGGTCGACGTCCACGCCGGTGACTCCGCAGGCGTCGGCGACCGCCGACTCCGTCGCGACCAGGAGAGGGTAGCCGTCTGCGAAGCCGACCGCGCCACCGGCCGCGTAGCGCGGGTCCGTGTCGCGGGGCTGGTTTAGCGCGACCAGCCGCGCGCCCGGGAGATCGAGTCTCTCGGCAATCCAAGTGCACGCGTCCTCGTCGGCAACGCGCGCCTCGAGCGAGTCTCGCCACACATGTACTTCCAGCAGCGACGCGGTCGGTCGAGCGACGACGGATCGCCCGCCGAGTTGGAGTCGAAGGAGGCCGCCCTCGAGGGGCTCAGCGTCGAGCTGGGTAAGCCCGGGCACGGTCCGAAGCGAGACGAAGCGCCCGGACGAGTCGACGACCATCCAGCGGCGATCGTCACATGGGCCGACGGCGTCCAGCTCGAGCGTCGACACGCTGGCGGCGCGGCACGACTTGAGCGGATGGACGAAGAGCTGGCTGATGGTCGGCATCTGTTCGGGCGTCCGGGCCCGTCAGCATAGTGGCCCGTCGCTGCGATGTCGAACGGTCGTCCATTGACCACACCTGCGGCGCTTTGCGCGTCCTGGCGCCGAGACGCGTCGCCCCTTGAGCCGACCGAGCCCGACGAGTAGCCTGGGCCGTCGCGTTCGGAATAGGCCGGTTCGACCTCATGCCCAGCATACTTCAGAGCGCCTCCGGCCGAGCTTCGGCGACGGTCATTGGTGTGTATGTCGCGGTCGCGTGGACGGTCGGCAACCTGTTCCCGTTCTCGACGTTCTCGATGTACGCGCGCGCACGCTGGAATTCCCTGGTGGAACGCACGGTCGTCGTAGACGAGACCGGGCGCGCGTATGCGGCGAGCGACTTCGTCGTGAACGACTGCCCGGACCGATCGGAGTGGCACGAGTGCGCGGCGATACCGGGCACCGCCGCGGGGATCCCCTACATCGAGCAGCGGTTGGTCCAACGACTCGCCGAGCATCGCGCCGACGCGGTCGGAGAGCCATCGGAGCCAATCCGGATCGTGCGTCGGACGTGGGACTTGGCGAACGGCGGTGCGCTCGTCGAAGAGTGCGAGGTGGCACGGTGTCGCGGCCGACGCTGACCCCGGCCCAGGCCGACGTCGTGGCGCGGTGGTCCCTGTGGGTCGCATTCTGCATCGACGCGTCTGTCTGCGGCGTGATCCCGATCTCGCCGGTGTCCCCGGACAGGACGCTCCTGTTCGCGCTCACGCATCCCGCCGCGAGAGCGAGCCTCATCGCCGTCGTCGCCCTCTCCGGTCTGCACTTCGCTAGCGCGGAGCGGCGGTGGCGCAGCGGCATCGTGTCGCTGGCCGCGCTCGTGACGCTCGCAGAGTCCCGGTTCGCCGCGAACGGGTTCGCCGAGCGCCACCTGTTCTACGGAGCTGCGGCGCTCGTCGGCTGGCTGGCTGGCGCTGGGTTGACCCGCGGACCCAACACGGGGCGGCTCGGCAGGCAGCTCGCGCTCGCCGCGCTCGCGGCCGTCTACACGAACGCTGGACTCAGCAAGCTGCTGCGCGGCGGCCCTCTGTGGGGGCTCAGCTACACGACCGCGGCGACTGTGCTGGAACAACAGGGCGGGTCGGAGCAAGGGCTCGCCGAGCTCGTCGTGCTCGCGATGACGAGCCGACCCGTCGGCATCGCGGCCGGTGTCGTCTCGCATCTCTCCGAGCTCGCCGCGTTCCTCATGCCATTTTCGCGGCTCGCGGCCGTCGGCGTTTCCACTGCGCTGATCGCGATGCATGCGGTGATAGCGATCGGCACGCACACGCACGACGGGCAGATCCTGTTCCCGTCGGCGATGCTCCTGCTCGTCGCGCTCGCCCTGCTCCCCGGCCTCGCCGGCGCGGGGTCGGTCGACCCGCCGCAGCTCCGGGTCGACATCCCAAAGTCCGTGCCTCGCACCGCGTTGGCGGCGGGCCTGCTCGCGTTCGTTCTCCACCCGCTAAACCGCTACGAGGACTACGGCGGGACCGACCCCGTCCTCGCCGAGGATCAGCCGGGAGGGCCGCTCCGCCGATTGGGCCCCCTGATGGTCGACAGCAGAGTCGGCGCCGCTGTCATCGAGCGCCTGGTCGAAGCGCCAGACGCGGTCGTCGTGTCGCTCCGCCTCGGCTCGGGCGAGGAGGTCGCGTTCCGCGCGAGCTGCGAGGCGACCGGACACGGGCGCTTCGACGTCGGCGACATGGCGCTCTGGCACGAGGCGACGGAGGCATCTCCAGACGCCGTCGCAGAGGTCGGGGTGGCGCTTCACACCGTGATCGCCGAGGCTGTGGGAGACCGAGATGCGTGCGCCCGCCTCGCTGCCTGGAGGAGCCGCGCGCGGTGAGCCGTTCGGCGAGCCGGCCGCGAGAGCAGCGCGCAGATCTCCGAGCTCACGCGCTCACCGCAACCACTCCCGCCAACTCCCGCCCGAAGGCCAGCCGTGACCATCGCACGCATCGGCATCGTCACCTCGTCCGACCGCGCCGCGGCCGGCGTCTACGAGGACATCAGCGGCGCCGCGATCCGCGGCTACCTCGAGTCGACGCTGACGTCGCCCTTCGAGTGCGAGTATCGGCTGGTCCCCGACGACCGGGCCGTGTTGGAGTCGACTCTCCGGGAGCTGGCAGACGACGCGGGCTGCTGCCTGGTCCTCACGACGGGCGGCACCGGCCCGGCTCCACGCGACGTGACGCCCGAGGCTACCCTCGCCGTCTGCGATCGCGAGTTGCCTGGGTTCGGCGAGGCGATGCGGAGCGCATCGCTCCGCTCGGTCCCCACCGCGATTCTCTCCCGGCAGACCGCGGCGCTCCGTCGCCAGACGCTCGTCATCAACCTCCCAGGCAAGCCCGCGGCCATCGCGGAGTGCCTCGACGCCGTGTTCGCCGCCGTCCCCTACTGCATCGACCTGATCGGTGGACCCCGGCTCGAGACGGACCCGGCGCGAATCGTGGCGTTCCGGCCGAAGGGCGCGTAGAGAGGCGTCCCCCGCAACACCCGCGACCGACATGGCGTCCATCGACGACATCCTGGCCCTCATCGACTCCGGCGCCGACGCCGATCACCTGCTGACCGCCGCGATCGAGGCCGACTCCCCGGACCTCTACGCGAGCGGCGTCGACGACCACGGCTCATGGGAGGCCGCCCTCGCCGCGGCCCTCGTCTACGTGCGACGGACCACGACCGCCGACGACACGCGCGTCAGCTCCGCGGCCCCTGAGCGCCCCGACGACCCTCGCCCGCCGCGGACGGTCGGCCCGGGTTCGCACTCCGGACTCCACGTCGTGTCGGACGACGGCGCGTTGACCAACCTGGACCTCCCGGCGCTCGCGTGCACCGCCGCACCCCAGTGGCAAGCGTTCCCGCCAGGGCCGCGCGGCATTGGACGCCCTTCGCAGATCGTCTTCGGCGGCGACGACCCCGGACTTGTCATCCTGACGAGCCGCGGGAACGGGCTCGGCGTCGACTCGCGTCTGCTCGCGGCGTGGGGGCCCGACGGCGCGCCACGTCCGCTGCATGCGCGCTTTGGCGACGTCGAGCACGACGAGGTCGCCGCGACCGCGACCGCCCGTCGCCCGCTGCGTGACGCCGACCGCCTCTTCACCGTGTCGGTCTTCGGTCAGCTCAAGGCGACCGACACGCCCGAGTACAAGCGGCTGTCTGCCGACGCGATCACCGCCGTGCTGCTGCGCGACGGCGACGCGCTGTTCGCGGCGTTTCCCGGCTCGCGCCGCAGCCGCGTCCTGATCGCGACGTCGGCCGCGAAGGCGATCGTCTTCGACACCTCCGAGGTGCGGTCGCAGGGACGCAAGGCCACCGGCGTTCGCGGGATCGCGCTCGACACCGACGCGCGCGTCGTCGGCGCGTTCGCGGTCGACTCGGTCGAGTGGTTCGCGCTCGCGACGGCGGCCGGGTACGTGAAGCGCATGCGCGTCGAGGAGTTCCGCCCCCAGGGACGAGGCGGCGGGGGCCTGCAGAGCTGCCGAATCGCCGGCGGAGATCACGTCGCGTCTGCGGCGCCGATCGCGCTCGATGGCGACGTCGTCATGCTGACGAATCGAGGCCGATTCGCACGCTTTCCCGCCTACGACCTCCCATTCGGCGGGCGGGCGAGTCGCGGCGAGCAGCTCCTCGAGCTCGAGGCCGGCGAGGAGATCGTGCAGCTCATCGGCGTCCCGGCGGGCACCCTGTAGGCGCCGCCGTTCGGCTCGTTCGCGGCGGCCGGAGGCGCGAGGCCAGCTCGGCGACGGCTAGCCCCGCCCCTTGCGGGCCTCCAGCTCGTCGAGCGTTCGCGGCCAGTCCGAGTGCATCAGGCGGCTGAGCCCGCGGTCGGCGAGCAGGCGCCCGCCGGTCTGGCACACCGCGCAGTAGTTCGCCTCGTTCTCGGCATAGCGAATCCGCTGCACGGCGGCGCCGCAGGTCGGGCACGGCTGGCGGTAGCGACCGTGCACCGCCATGTCGGGACGAAACGCCGTAACCTTCGCCGGGAACTCCCCGCCGAACTCGTGCGCCAGCCGCTCGACCCAGAGCTCCAGCGTCGCCCGCGTCGTCGCGCACAGCCGCTCGAGCTCCTCGGGGTTCAGCGACTGCGTACGCTGCATCGGGCTCAGCCGCGCGGCGTGCAGGATCTCGTCGGAGTACGCGTTCCCGACCCCGGCGACGATGGTGGGGTCCGTCAGAGCGCGCTTGAGCGTGCGGTTCTCTCGCTGCAGCGCCGCGGCCAGGGCTGCCTGCGACGCGGTCATTGGGTCGACGCCGCCGCGATCGAACTCATCGAGCTCTCCCACCTCGACGTAGTGCAGCGACGCGCGCTTCTTCTTGCTGACCTCTGTCAGGAGCAGCGTCCCGGCGTCAACGAAGTCGACGGCGACGAGCCCGAGCCCCTTCGGGAGCGGCGCGCCGAACGGGCGCCACTGGAACCGCCCCGCGATCATGAGGTGAATGACGAGCGCGCGGCTGGCGGGAGCGTCGGCGTCCGACAGCGAGAGCACGACTCGCTTTCCGACGAGGCTGACCGCTGCGAGGCGCTGCCCGACTGCCTCGTCGAGCGGCGGCACGACGCTGCGCAAGACGAACGGGCTCCCGATCCGGACCGCCCCGACCACCGCGCCGAGAGCTCGCTGCTCGATGGCGCGGCGGTAGGCGTAGAGGTCCGGGATCTCAGGCATCGCCCGCCGCGAGCTCCGCGACTTCGGCGAGGCTCGTGCAGACGGGGAAGTCGTGGAGCGGGAGGACCGCGTTGCCAGGACGCGACGCGATGACAGCCCTGAGCCCGGCTGCGTGGGCAGCCAGCGCCTCGTCCAGGTTGTCGGTCCAGAACGTGATCGACGCTGGCGAGGCCCCTAGCGCTCCTGCGATGTCGCGATAGCTGGCGGACTCGCGCTTCGGGCCCGTCGTCGTGTCGAAGTGGCCGGAGAGGAGCGGCGTGAGGTCGCCAGCGACGGAGTGCCGAAACAACAGGACCTGCGCCTCGACGCTGCCCGACGAGTAGATCGCGGCGCGGTGAGCCGCTTCGTGCCACCGCCGGAGCGCACCGGGTACGTCGTCGTAGACGTGGCCTTTGATCTCGCCCGACTCGTAGCCCGCGCGCCAGATCCGGCCCTGCAGCGCCTTGAGCGGGGTCGACTTCCGGTCGATGTCCATCTGCGCGAGCAGCTCCGCCGACGCCGCCTGCATCGCCGCCGCGCCGTCGCCGGCGGGGATCGGGGCCAGGGTGGGCTCGATCTCCCGGAGCGCGTGCACGACGGCCCGCGTCTCGTCGGTGTCCCAAGTCGCGCGGACGAACGCGTCGAGCTGCCTTCGCGCGAACGGGAAGAGGACATCGTAGACGAACGAGATCGACGTCGTCGTCCCCTCGATGTCGAGCAGCAGCGTGGCGCTCACTCCGCTCCTCCGTCGACCTCTTGTTCCGGAAAGGCCGGTCCCGCGCTCGTGACCGGCCGCCCGAGGTAGTGTTCGAGAATGTGGCGATAGGAGCCGATCGCACGGATCGACTTCAGGTTCCCGTAGTTCCCGACGATCGCGCGGTCAGTGAAGACCAGCTCGGGTGCCGGCCGGAACGACTCTCGCAGCGAGAGCACCTCGGGCACGAGCTTCATCGCGTCTTGGTGCAGATGCGATGCCCCGTAGTCGTAGAACCCGTCCGAGAGGATCGGCTCCAGCAGCAGGTCGCGCCACTTCTTGTGGACCGTCAACGGGACGGGCGGACTCCCGGGCGTGCGCGCGCCGAGCGCGAACAGCAGCTCGTCGGCGCGCTCGTAGTCCTCGTCGAGCGCGGCCTCGATGAGGCCGGAGTAGTCGCGGATCACCTTCGGGGACACGTTCTTGACGCACCCGAAGTCGTAGAGGACGACGGTCCCGTCTGGCCGAAAGGCGAAGTTCGCGGGGTTCGGGTCGGCCTGCACGGCGCGGAACTCGAAGACCTGGCCGGCCATGACGTGAAACATGCCGAAGCCGATCCGGTTCCGCGCCTCCTGAGTGTAGCCGCGGGCATCGAGCTCGGTGATCGCGTCGCCCGGCTCGTACGTCATCGTCAGGACGCGCTTCGCGGACCGCTCACCGACGACATCGGGGACGACGATGAACGGGTGCTTCGCGTGGTATGCGCGGAATCGGCGGACGTTGTCGGCCTCGTTGGTGTAGTCGAGCTCCTCGTGGAGCCGCGCGCGCATCTCTTCGAACACGGCGTCCAGCGCGCGCTTGTGCGACCGGCTGACCAGTCCGCTGGCGCGGAGCGCGATGCGCAGGTGCGCCAGGTCGGAGTCGACCGACGTGTCCACGCCGGGGTACTGGACCTTGACGACGACGTCGCGGCCGTCGTCCGTCTGCGCGCGGTGCACCTGCCCGATCGAGGCCGCGGCGAATGGTTCTCGTTCAAAGCTGGCGAAGAGCGTCTCCGGGTCGGCGCCGAGCTCGCGTCGGATCTGGCCGGCGATGACGTCGAACGACATGGGCGGCGCCTCGCGCTGCAGCTTCGTCAGCGCGTCTTGCAGCTCGCGCGGCAGCAGGTCGTTCCCGATGGACGCCATCTGCCCGATCTTCATCGCGGCGCCCTTGAGCTCGCCGAGGGTCTTCGCGATGCGCTCGCCGCTCTCACGGTAGGAGTCGCGCATCGACTCGCGCGCGTCGGTTCCGTTCTGGAACAGCCCGCGAACGCGCGTGCCGACGTGGTCCGCCGCAACGGTCGCGGTGAGCCCGGCGAGCTTGAAGAAGCGCTCGGTCTTGCTCACCGGTGCAGCGGTCTTGGGGTCGTCGCGTCGTCGGTCGCTCATGGTCGTCTCGTCCGTCGGTCGTGACCCTGTAACGCCGATCCTGCCGAAGCGCACGTCTCGCGCTGCGCCGCGTGACGGCGTCGTCGCGCCGCCGCGCCTTGGCGAGGACACACACCGGTGAATGCGCTGCCCGGTTCTTGCGTCTCGGCCCCTGCCGCGCTACCGCTCGGCGCTTGCACAAGGGGTGCGTGGGCACGGCCCGCGCCACGACTTCACACTCACCCGCACGAGGGTTCGCTATGTCGCGTCTACTTCTCTGTCTCGCGCTGGCTTCGGCCGGCGCCGTCGCCGCTTGCGGCACCGATGACATCACCGTCAACGTCAACACCGGCGACGCCGGCGGCGGCGGCGGTGGAGGCTCCGACACCGGCGGCGGTGGCGGCGGTGGAACCGACCCCGGCCCCGGCCCCGCGAACGAGGTCGACGCAACGATCTCGGGCGGCGCAGGCGGCACCGTCGACCTCGAGGGCGAGTCCGACACCTCGGCCGAGGGTCAGTACTACGCGACCGTCGCGGCCGGACTCCTCGACGTCACGCTCTTCAGCACGGCGGGCGCGGTCACGTTCCACATCGACGCCACCGACGCGGAGATGCCTGGCCAGTTCACGGTGAACATGCCGCCCGAGGGCAGCTTCGCCACGGTCGCCACGGCCGGCATGATCTCCAACAGCACCGGCGGGTCGATCTCGATCAACCAGTGCCCCGGCGCCGTTGGCTCGGTGATCACGGGCACGTTCAACAACATCTCGCTCGAAGACGCGATGGGCGGCGCGGGCGGCACCCTCTCGGGCACGTTCCGCGCGACGCTCGTCATCTCTGACGAGTCGATCACCTGCCACGTGGAGCCCGAGACCGACGCCGGCGGCGGCGGCACCGACGCCGGCGGCGGGGGCGGGTCGTGCGACCTCTCCGTCTGCGACGGACCGTGCTGCCCCTACGTCGAGCCGATCGCGACTTGCCAGCAGGGCTGCGGCTTCTCGTCCGCGTGCATGAACCCGATGGATCCGACCGGGTGCATCCAGTGCTTCGAGGACTGCGTCACCGACTCGGGCGCCTACGAGGACGCGGCGTGCTCGAGCCTCTACCCGCCGTACGAGCAGTGCGAGCAGAACTCGGGCTGCGCGGAGCTCGAAGGCGACGCGTACGACTCGTGCTTGGAGCAGAACTGCTGCGACGAGATCGCCGCCGCGTTCTGAGCCACCCGCGCCCATCGGCGCACCGACGAGCCTGACGAAGGCGCGGAATCGTTTCCGCGCCTTCGTCGTTTCGTGCCTCGACCACTTCGCCGCGAGTGCCCGCCAGGAGGTCACAGATGGCACGACGACGCAGCCGCCCACTCCCCGACATCGTCCTCACGCTCGCCCTCCTGATCGGAGCCGTGCCTGCCGTCACCGGCGCGACCCCGCTCGGGCTCGGCTCACCTCCCATCACGGCGAAGGCCGCCGTCGACCAGGTCTTTGCCGGAGTCAGGGAGCTCACCGGATGGGAGTGGCGGAACACTCTCCAGCGCGAGCTCGACACCGTCGCCTCGGTCCCGCACGACCTCTCGGCGCTGGTCCCGGCCTCTCTGTTCGGCGGCGTGCGGACACCCGAACCCGTCGCCCGCCCCGCGGCGCCCGCGACGTCGTCGACGCTCGTCGGGCTCGCCGGTCTGTCGCAGGAGCTCGAGCAGCTGACGAACACCGCGCTCGAGTCGGTCGTCTCCATCTCGGTGTGGCAGCCGCAGCAGGTTGGAACCGAGTTCTTCGTCCCGTTCGCGGTGCCCACGCCGCGGAGCCAGCAGCGCGACGCGCGCCCAACGGCGCAGGGCTCAGGGGTCGTCTTCTCGGCCGACGGCGCCATCCTGACGAACTACCACGTCGTCGATCACGCCGACCGCCTGCGCGTCACGCTGACGGACGGCACCTCGTACGCGGCGTCGGTGATCGGCGCGGACCAGGCGACGGATCTCGCCCTGATCCGCATCGACAACCCGCCGGAGCACCTGCGAGCCATAGAGCTCGCGGACTCCGACGAGGTTCGCCCCGGCGCCCTCTGCCTCGCGATCGGCAACCCGTTCGGCCTGTCGAGCTCTGTGTCACTCGGCATCGTCTCGGCCACCGGGCGAAACCGCGTCGGCATCAACGACTACGAGGACTTCATCCAGACCGACGCCGCCATCAACCCCGGAAACTCGGGTGGTGCGCTGATCGACATGTCGGGGGCGCTGATCGGGATCAACTCCGCCATCTTCTCGCGGTCCGGCGGCTCACAGGGGATCGGGTTCGCCATCCCCTCGAACATGGTGACCCGCGTCGCCCGCGAGCTGCTCGCCAACGGCCGCGTGGCGCGCGGCTGGCTCGGCGTTGGCATCGACGAGGTGCCAGACAAGCTGAACGAGGCGCTCGGCGTCCCCGGCGGTGGCGCGCTGATCGCGTCGGTCGACCCGACGAGCCCCGCGGCGGCGGGTGGCCTCGCGGCCGGCGATGTCGTGGTGGCGCTCGACGGGGTCTCGATCGCCGGTCCCGACGAGCTCCGCGAGCGCGTCGCAGAGCTCGGTCCGCAGCACCGCGCCCGGCTCGAGGTCGCCCGCACCGACGGCAGGGCCAACGTGTTGGTTACGCTCGGGGAGCGTCCGGAGTCGCACGGGCCGGGGCGCTGAGCCCGTTGTGCCGCAGGACGGCATCGGGCGTCGCGTCGCGGCCGCGGAACCGGCGAAAAACCTCCGCGGGCTCGACAGAGCCGCCGAGCGCCAGCACCGTCTCGCGGAAGTGGCGCCCGGTGCGCTCGACCGCGGGCGGTGAGTCCAACCCGGCGTCTTCGAACGCGCCGAACGCGTCGGCGCTGAGCACTTCGGCCCACTTGTAGCTGTAGTACCCGGCGGCGTAGCCACCCGCGAAGATGTGGGCGAACGAGCAGAGAAAGCGGTCGCCGTCGCGCGGCGGGATCAGCGAAGTCCGCGCGGAGTTTGCGCGGTACACCGCATCCGCGTCGCCGGCCGCCGGGTCGAAGACAGTGTGGAGTTCGAGGTCGGTGAGGCCGAACGCGACCTGCCGCAGGAGGTCTTGAGCGGCGAAGAAGTTCTTTGCGGCGCACACCTTGTCGAACAGCTCGCGCGGGATCGGCTCGCCGGTGTCGGTGTGCGCGGTCATGCCTGCGACGGTCTCCCAGTGGTAGCACCAGTTCTCCATGAACTGACTGGGGAGCTCGACCGCATCCCACTCGATGCCGCCAGTGCCGGACAGGTCTTCGAGCTCGACCTCGGTGAGCATGTGCTGCAGGCCGTGCCCGAACTCGTGGAAGAGCGTCAGGACGTCGTCGAACGACAGCGTGGAGGGGCGCCCGCCGAGGGGAGGCGCGGCGTTGCAGACGAGGACGGCGACAGGGAGCTGCAGCGCCCCGTTCACGCGTCGGCGCGGCAGCAGCGGCTGCATCCACGCGCCGCTGCGCTTGTTCTCGGGCCGCGCGTACATGTCCAGGTAGAAGCCGGCGATCTCGCCCCCGCGATCGAACACCCGGAAGTACTGGACCTGGTCGTCCCACCGCGAGGCGTCGGCGGTAGCCTCGACGATCTGCACCCCGAAGAGCCGCTCGATCAGCGCGAACAGCCCCGTCAGGACTCGGGGGACCGGGAAGTACGGCCGCAGCTCGTCCGACGTGAACCCGAAGCGCTCCTCACGCATCCGCGCTCGCCAGAATCTCAGGTCGAAGCTCTCGAGACGTCCCTCGTGACCGCGCGTGACGGCGTACTGCTCCAGCGCGGCGAGCTCTGCGACGTACGGCTCCCAGGCCGCCGCCCGGAGCGTCTCCAGCAGCGCCGTCGCCGAGCTGACGCCCGCCATCCGGGCCTCCATCTGAAGGTCCGCGAACGTGGCGAAGCCGAGGATGCGGGCTGACTCCGCGCGAAGCTCGAGGATCTCGCGGATCAGCGGCTCGTTGTTGGAGTCGCCGCGCGTCGCGCGAGTCCCGAACGCGCCCTGCACCTCCTCGCGCAGCGACCGGTCACTCGCGTCGTCGAGCACGGCGCGCACCGACGGGAAGTCGAGACCGACGCGCCAAGGGCCCTGCGCCACGTCGGCCTCGGTCCCGGTCGCGCGTGCGTATCCGGCCGCCAGCACGGCGCGGTCGACCTCGGAGACGCCACGCAGCCGCTCGGGGTCAACGATATCGAGGTGCCACGCGCGGGTGGCATCGAGCACGTTGTTCGAGAACCGAGTGCCGAGCTCGCTGAGCCGCTCCATGATGGCGGTGAACCGTGCGCGGTCGTCGCCGTCGAGGCCGACGCCCGCAGCGCGCATGCCGCGCAGCCGGCGCTCGACGCTGCGCCGCTGCGCCGGCGAGAGCGCCGCGGCGTCGGCGGCGAGCGCCTCGAGCGCGTCGAACAGCGGTCGGCTCTGGCCGACGCGCATCCCGAACCGGACGAGCGGTCCTTGGACGGTGTCGATAGCCTCGCGCAGCGCGTCGCTGTTCGCGACGCTGCTCATGTGCATCGTGTTGCGCCACAGGTCCTCGAGCGGACGCTCGACCGCGTCGACCGCCGCCACGCAGCTCTCCCACCGCGGCGCGAGCGCTGGCTCGAGCGCGTCGAACTCGCGCTCGGCGCGAGCAAGCAGCTCGGTGATTGCAGGCACGACGTCGGCCGCGTCGAACGACCGGAAGTCGACGACCCCGGACACACTCAGTAGCGGGTTGGTCCCTCCGCTCATGATCACTCTCCTGAAGTCTCTTGCTCCCCGCGAGGTCGATACGACCCAGGAGTGCGTATCTACACGATGCACGCGACGCAAGGCTGGTGCGGGTTGGCGGTTGTCGCCGCGACGATGTCGGCCTAGAAGGCTCGCACCGCACGAGGGACGTCATGACCACACTGCCTCCACCCGCCTCGTTCCCGACGCCAACGCTGGATCAATGGCGTGCGCTGGTAGAGCGAGACGGAACATCGCTCGCGAAGCTGGCGACTCGGACGCCCGGTGGCGTCGAGCTCGCGCCGCTCTACACAGCCGCCGACGCCGACGGTGACTACTCGTCCGAGACGCGGAGTCGCGTCGGAGAGCCTGGGTGGGAGCTCCGCCAGCGCTACTCGCAGCGCAGCGTGGAAGCGGTGCGCGTGGCGGTCGCCGCCGACGTCGCGGGCGGCGTCGAGGGCGTCCAGCTCGTCGCGTCGCTCGCCGGGGCGTCGGACGATGGCGTCGCGATCGGCGACGTCGCAGAGCTCGAGCACGTCCTCGAAGCCGTCGATCTCGCGCGGCACACGCTGACGCTCGAGCTCGCCGGTGAGTCCCCGCTCGTCGGCGTCGAGCTGCTCGTCGAGCTCGCGCGCCGCCGCGGGGTCGCCTCGACAACGCTTCGCGGCGGCGTCGTCAGCGACCCGTACGCCGCCCTCGCCCGCGGCGGCCGACTCCCCGCGAGCTTCGAGGCGCTCTGGGACGGCGCGGCGGCCGCTGTCGGACGCTCCGCCGACGCGGCCCCGGGCGTTCGCCCGCTCGCCGTGTCGACGCTGGTCTACCGTGAGGCCGGCGCCGACCCGGCGCTCGAGCTCGGGCTGCTGCTCGCCGCGCTCGTCGAGACGCTGCGCGAGCTAGACAGCCGCGGTGTCACGCCTGCGAGCGCGCTCGCCGCGACGCAGCTGCAGACCGGCGTCGGCCGCGATCTGCTGCTCGAGATCGCGAAGCTCCGCGCCCTTCGGCAGTGCGTCGCGCGCGTCGCCCAACTGGTGGGCGCAGCTGGGATCGCGCCGCCCGTCTTCGCAGCGGGGTCGACGAGCACGCGCACCCGGCGCGACCCGTGGGTGAACATGCTCCGCGGCACGTCCGAGACGTTCGCCGCCATCGTCGGCGGCGCCGACGCGATCGCGACCACGCCGTTCGACGCCGCACTCGGCGACCCCGACTCCCTAGGGCTGCGCGTCGCACGCAACACCCAGCTCGTGCTGCGACACGAGTCGCACCTCGACCGCGTCGCCGACCCCGCCCGCGGCTCCTACGCCATCGAGCGCCTGACACGGGACCTTGCCGAGCGCGCGTGGATAGTCCTGCAGGAGCTCGAGACCGAAGGCGGGCTGCGCGTCGCGCTGCTCGACGGCGCCGTCGAGCAGCGCATCGGCGCCGTAGCCGCCACCCGCGACGCCTGGATCCGCTCGCGAAAGCTGCCCGTCGTCGGCGTGAGCGAGTACCCAGATCCCGCAGCGACGCCGCCGACGCGGCCGGCCTCGGCTCCGCGCGCGCCAGCGACCACCCACACAGCCGCCGCCGCGGTCGCCTCTGGCGCGACCCTCGCCGAGCTCGCTGCCGTCGGCGACCTGGCCGCTCTATCGGCTGTGACGCACACCGGCGATGCTCCCACGATCCCGCCGTTCGCACGGACCCGCGAGGCGGCCGCGTTCGAGGACCTCGCCGACCGCGCAGACGCGCTCGCGCTGCGCACCGGCCGACCAACGGGTGTTCGCCTCGAGGTCGTCGGCGACGGCGCTCGCGTCGCCGCGCGAGTCGCCTGGACGACGCGGGCGCTCGAGGCGGGTGGCCTCGCCGTTGAGGTGCGCGCCTCGGACGACGTGCATGCGCCGGCACCCGAGGCGGCCGTCGTCGCAGGCCACGACGACGACCTGATGGGCGCGACGCTCGCGGCTGTCGCCTCGCTGCGCGCCGCAGGTACGCGCTGGATCATCGTCGCAGGCCGGCCACGGGACCCGGAGCCGCTGCGCGCAGCGGGCGCCGACGACTTCATCGGGTTGGGCGTCGACCTCGTCGCCGTCCTCGACAAGACGCTCTCCGCCCTGGAGGGCGCACGATGACCACGTCCCGACCGTTCCCGGACTTCTCGGTCGCTTGTCTGCGCCCCGACGCCGGCGAGGTGCCCACGCCTCCTGCCGCGCCGCCGCCGGGAGACGCGTGGTTGACGCCAGAAGGCATCCCTGTCGAGCCCTCCTACGGCCCCGAAGCGACGGCCGGCCTCGACGCCCTCGACACGCTCCCGGGGCTCGCGCCGTTCGTCCGCGGCCCGTACCCGACGATGTACGTGACGCGTCCGTGGACCGTGCGTCAGTACGCCGGGTTCTCGACCGCCGAAGAGTCCAACGCCTTCTACCGCCGCAACCTCGCCGCCGGCCAGAAGGGCCTCTCGATCGCTTTCGACCTCGCCACGCACCGCGGCTACGACTCTGACCACCCGCGCGTCGTCGGTGACGTCGGCATGGCCGGCGTAGCGATCGACTCCATCCTCGACATGCAGATCCTCTTCCAGGGGATCCCGCTCGATCAGATGAGCGTGTCGATGACGATGAACGGGGCTGTGCTCCCGATCCTCGCCCTCTACGTGGTCGCGGCCGAAGAGCAAGGGGTCCCGCAGAGCGCCCTCTCGGGCACGATCCAGAACGACATCCTCAAAGAGTTCATGGTGCGGAACACCTACGTGTACCCGCCCGCTCCGTCGATGCGCATCATCGCCGACATCTTCGCGTACACCGCGCGCAACATGCCGCGGTTCAACTCGATCTCCATCTCGGGCTACCACATGCAGGAGGCCGGAGCGACGGCCGACCTCGAGCTGGGCTACACGCTCGCCGACGGGCTCGAGTACCTGCGAACCGGCGTCTCGGCGGGCCTCGACATCGACGCATTCGCCCCGC
>JACKDJ010000024.1 GCA_020633625.1 Myxococcales bacterium | reverse complement strand
CGTGCGCCGCACCGTGACACCGAGAGTCCATGCCACGTCTCGAGCAGTTCCCAGACAACCCGTACAACGCCTTCTGCTGGATCGTCGGCGAGCCCGACATCGGCGAGGGCTGCTGGATCGGCGCGTTCACGGTGATCGACGGCTCGGGAGGCTTGTCCATCGGGAAGGGCTGCGACATCTCATCGGGTGCTCAGATCATCACGCACAGCTCGGCGCGCCGCACGGTGACCGCGCGGGCGTACCCGCACGTGGACCGGGCGCCGACGTCGATCGGCGACCATGTCTTCGTGGGCACCAACGCCGTGATCCTGATGGGCGCGACGATCGGGTCCCACAGCGTCGTCGCGGCGGGCGCGGTGGTCACGGAGGGCGCGAGCTTTCCGCCGCACAGCATGATCGCAGGCGTGCCGGCCCGTCGCGTCAGCGACGTTCGCTGGCGCGACGAGTAGCGGGACCGGCCGGCGACGCTTCGGAGCGGGCTACCGCGACAGGATGCCGCGGCCGCGCAGGAGGGCGATGATCGCGGCCACCGCCTCGTCGGTGTCGAGCCCGTCGACGACGAGGTCCGGCGACGCCGGCGGCTCGTACTGAGCGGCGTCTTCGCGCGACCACAGCCCGCGCGTGTCGCGCTGGGCGCAGACGTCGGCGGGAGTGGCGACGTGGACCTCGAGGGTCGGCAGACGCCCGTCGCGTCCGGTGGCGGCGGTCCGCGCCGCCGCGCGGTCTGCGGCAGTGCGCGTGCCGAACGCGCAGATGGTGACGAGCCCGGCGCGCGCGGACGCGGCGGCGGTCGCACCCAGCTCGGCCGCCGGGAGCTGACGCTCGTGCTCGAAGAGCGCGGCGTCGCCGTGGTCGTCGGCGTCGACGACTGCCGGGAGGTAGCCGAGGTCGAAGAGGCGGCGCTCGAGCGCGTAGGCGATGGACGACTTTCCGCTTGCCGGGAGCCCGGTGAGCCAGACGCTGGCGCCGGTCTGGCCGAGGCGCTTGTGACGCTCGGCGTGGCTGACGCCGGAGCGCGGCTGGCCGCCGGTCGTGGCCTCGACCCCGCCCTGTCCGTCGTCGGAGGCGATCATACCCGCGGCGACGGTGTCGTTGGTGAGCGAGTCGATGATGATGAAGGCGCCGGTCGCGCGGTTTCGCGTGTACGGGTCGACGACGAGTGGGCGGTGGGCCGTGAGGGTGAGCCGGCCGATGTCGTTGAGCGCCAGCGTGTCGGCGTCGACGGTCTGGAGCGTCTCGAGGTCGATCTTCGAGCGGACGGCGGCGACCGAGACGGGCACGTAGCGCGTCGTGTGCTTGATCAGGTACGTCTTGGCGGGGTCGAGCGGTTGCTCGTGCATCCAAACGACCGACGCGTCGAACTGGCGGGTGACGGTGGGCTGGTGCCCGCCGCTCACGAGGATGTCGCCACGCGAGATGTCGATCTCGTCGGCGAGGCGCAGCGTGACGGACTGGGGCGTGAACGCCTCGGGCAGCTCGTCCTCGTAGGCGTCGATGGCGGTGACGCGGCTGGACTTGCCGGAGGGGAGGACGGTGACGGTGTCTCCGACGCGGACGGTACCCGACGCGATCTGCCCGGCGAAGCCGCGGTAGTCGAGGTTTGGTCGGAGGACGATCTGGACCGGGAGACGGAAGTCGTCGAAGTTTCGGTCGCTGTCGATGTCGACGGTCTCGAGGTACTCGAGGATGGTGCCGCCGTCGTACCACGGAGTGTTTGGCGACGTGGTGACGCAGTTGTCACCTTGGAGAGCGCTGATCGGGAAGAAGCGCACCTCGCGGAACGAGAGGCGCTTTGCGAACGCAGTGAAGTCGGCCTTGATCGCCTCGTAGACGCCCTGGTCGTAGCCGCGCAGGTCCATCTTGTTGATGGCGACGACGAGGTTGGGGATGCCGAGGAGCGACGCGATGTATGCGTGGCGTCGCGACTGTTGGAGCACGCCGAGTCGGGCGTCGATGAGGATGATGGCGACGTTGGCGGTCGAGGCGCCGGTCGCCATGTTCCGGGTGTATTGAACGTGCCCGGGGGTGTCGGCGATGATGAACTTGCGGGTCCGCGTGGTGAAGTAGCGGTACGCGACGTCGATGGTGATGCCCTGCTCGCGCTCGGCCTGGAGGCCGTCGGTGATGCGGGCGAGGTCGACCTGTCCGTCGGGGCCGGAGCGGGCGTCGGCGAGCTGGTCCTCGTAGACGCCGCGGGTGTCGTAGAGCAGTCGCCCGATGAGCGTGGACTTCCCGTCGTCGACGGAGCCGACCGTGACGAAGCGCAGGAGCTGCTTGTTCTCGTGGCGCTTGAGGTATGTATGGATGTCGGTGTCGAGCGAGTCGGCGGTGATCATGTCGGTCCGTGCGGCGCTGAGCGTGCGGCGAGGGCGTTGCGGTGGCGTGGCGTGGAGATCAGAAGTAGCCGTCGCGCTTCTTCTTCTCCATGGAGCCGGCCTCGTCGTGGTCGATGACGCGGCCCTGGCGCTCGGAGTGGCGCGCCTCGAGCATCTCCTGGATGACCTCGGGGAGGGTCGTCGCGTTGGAGAGCACGGCGCCGGAGAGCGGGTAGCAGCCGAGCGTGCGGAACCGCGCCATCTTCATCTCGGGGACCTCGCCCGGGAGGAGGGGGAGGCGGTCGTCGTCGACCATGATCCAAACACCGTCGCGCTGCACCAGCGGTCGCTCGGCGGCGAGGTAGAGCGGGACGATGGGGATGTTCTCAAGGTAGATGTACTGCCAGACGTCGAGCTCGGTCCAGTTGGACAGAGGGAAGACGCGGATGCTCTGGCCCTTGCGGATCTTGCCGTTGTATAGGCTCCAGAGCTCGGGGCGCTGGCTCTTCGGGTCCCACTGGTGGAACTCGTCGCGGAACGAGTAGATGCGCTCCTTGGCGCGGGACTTCTCCTCGTCGCGGCGCGCGCCGCCGAACGCCGCGTCGTACCCGCCGGCGGTCAGCGCTTGGCGCAGCGCGACGGTCTTCATCTCGTGTGTGTACTTCGCGCTCCCGTGCGTAAACGGGTTGATGCCGGCGGCCAGCGCGTCCGGATTCGTGTGGACGAGGAGCTTGAGGTTGTTCGCCCGCGTGAACTCGTCGCGGAACGTGATCATGTCCCGGAACTTGAACGTCGTGTCGATGTGCAGGAGCGGGAAGGGCAGGGTGCCGGGCGCGAACGCCTTCATCGCCAGCCGCAGCATGACGGCCGAGTCCTTTCCGATCGAGTACAGCATCACCGGGTTCTCGAACTCGGCGGCGACCTCGCGGATGATGTGGATGCTCTCGGCCTCGAGGGCGCGGAGGTGGGTCAGCGTGGGGTGCGGCAGCGTCACGGCTCTCTCGGGCAGCGGGCGTTCGGGGCGCCTCTCTTAGTGCGCGGTGCCGTCGTTTTCAACCGATCGTCCCGCGCGTGTGACGCGCTGCGGCGCGGAAGGCTTGCTCCGCGCGGGGCCAACGTCTAGCGTTCGCACCCGCCGACTCCCGTGCGTTCCGTGCGTCCTGCCCAAAGAGCGAAATGAACCGCACCACCAAGCTCCTCGCTATCGCCACCCTCCTCCTGGCCGCGTGTGGCGACGACCCCGTCGAGACACCGTCCGACGATGTCGGCACCGACGCGGTTAGCGACACCGGCGGCGCCGACGCCGGCGACACCACGACCGGTCGCGACCTCGGCATCGACACGCCGCAGATCGACATCGGTGTCGACACGACGACCGATCCCGCGATCGACCCGCCCGGCGATACCCCCGAGGTTGGCCCCGACGTCCCCGACAGTGGACGCGACGCCGGGCCCGCCGTCTGCGGCAACGGCGTGCGCGAGACCGGCGAGATCTGCGACGGAGAGCAGATCCTGGCCGGGATCGACTGCGTCGCCCAGGGGTTCATCGGCGGCGAGCTAGGCTGCGACTCTGCCTGCGCCCTCGACACCAGCGCCTGCTACATGTCGCTGTGCGGCGACGACATCGTGTCGGGAGACGAAGAGTGCGACGGCGCCGCGAGCGATACGTGCGTCGACCTTGGCTTCGCCCCCGGCGGCGATGGTGAGGTTACCTGCAACGAGTGCGTGCAGGACACCAGCGCGTGTCAGGTCTCGATCTGCGGCAACGCTCACGTCGAGGCTGGCCACGAGGTCTGCGACGGCGAAGAGTTCGCCGGTCAGAGCTGCCGCACGCGCGGGTTCTTCGACGGCGACTTGAGCTGCTCCACCGGCTGTGACGCCATCGACGACAGCGCCTGCGTAGAGAGCGTCTGCGGCAACCGAACCATCGAGGGCCCCGAGGTCTGCGACGGCGCTGGCAGCATCGCGCTGAGCTGCACCGACTTCGACGTCGACGGCACGCCGTTCGTGGGCGGCACGCTCGGCTGCATGAGCGACTGCACGGCGTTCGACATCACCGGCTGCACCCTCGACCCGGTCGCGAGCGAGGATGACGCAGACGGTGACTCGGTGCCGGACTCGTCCGACAACTGCCCGGACGACGCCAACCCGAACCAGCTCGACTTCGACGGCGACGGCGTGGGCAACGTCTGCGACGGCCCCGTCCGCTACGACGTCGTCGTCGACGACGGCGAGTCCAACACGCTCTACACCGTCACGGCCGGCGACGCGATCGGCACGCCGGTGGAGTACGAGCTCCCGCGCGTCGTCGAGAGCGGCCAGGTCGACCTGAGCTTCGATGACGAGGGGGCGGCGACGCTGACGATCGTCGGCGTCGCATTCGCTGACTCCACCGAGTCCGTGCCGGTCGCCGGCGGCGAGCTCTTCGGTATCACGGGCGTGACGATCGCGATCTCCGAGGCGACGATGGTCCAGGCCGAAGGGACGTCGATTGTGGCGGCGGACACGGCCGACGGCTACGCGACGGGTGAGATGAGCGGCGCGGCCGGCTCGTTCGGCCTCGTGTTCCACGCGGCTGGAGCGGACGACACCGGCACCAGCGCGCCGGTCGACGGCACGGCGACGTTCACGCACACGTCGGTGGAAGTCTCTGCCTTCGACGACCGCGTCACCATCTCGTTCAACGACCCGACGGCCGTGATCGGGACCTTCCCGTACAGCGTCCTCGGGCTCATCGAGGTCGAGGTGACGATCACCGGTCTGACCGGCGATCTCGTCCTCGGCCGGTAGCGACGTGGGTCGAGACAGTCGCCGCGCGGGCCCGCCGCGCGGCGACCGGCTCGACCCCAGTTCCCTTCCCGGGCTCTCGCGGCCCGTGCAAGCAGGCGGCGAGAGGCCGAGAGCGCCTCAGTGCGTGAGGCGCTTGTATCGGAAGCGCTGCGGGGTCTCGGGGTCGATTCCGAGGCGCGTGCGCTTGTCGCGCTCGTAGTCTGCGAAGTTGCCCTCGAACCACTCGACGTGGCCCTCGCCCTCGAAGGCGAGGATGTGGGTCGCGATGCGGTCGAGGAACCAGCGGTCGTGGGTGATGACGACGGCACAGCCGGCGAAGCTGGCGAGTGCCTGCTCGAGGGCGCGGAGCGTGTCGACGTCGAGGTCGTTGGTAGGCTCGTCGAGGAGCAGGACGTTGCCGCCGCGCTTGAGGAGCTTTGCGAGCTGGACCCGGTTGCGCTCACCGCCCGAGAGCTTGCCGACCTTCTTCTGCTGGTCGGAGCCGCGGAAGTTGAAGGTCGAGCAATACGAGCGGGCGTTGACCTCGCGCTTGCCCATCTGGATGATGTCGTGGCCCTCGGAGATCTCGTCGTAGACGGACTTCTCGGGGTCGAGCTCGTCGCGGCCCTGGGTGACGTAGGCCAGCTCGACGGTCTCGCCGACCGTGAACTCGCCCGTGTCGGCCTTCTCGGCGCCGGTGATCATCTTGAACAGCGTCGTCTTGCCGGCGCCGTTGGGCCCGATGACGCCGACGATGCCGTTCGGTGGGAGGCGGAACGAGAGGTCCTCGATCAGCACGCGGTCGTCGAAGCCCTTCGTGATCGAGTTGGCGAGGATGACGGTCGTGCCCAGGCGGCGCGTGCCGGGCGGGATGAAGATGTCGGTGTTCTGGACCTTCTCCTGCACGTCTTGGTTGAGGAGCTCCTCGTAGCGGTTGAGTCGCGCCTGGCCCTTGGCGTGGCGCGCCTTGGGGGACTGCCGGACCCAGTCGAGCTCTTCCTTGAGCTGCCGCTGGCGCTTCGACTCCTGCTTCTCTTCCTGCTCGAGTCGCTTGGCCTTCTGCTCGATCCACGCCGAGTAGTTGCCCTCGAACGGGAAGCCGCGGCCGCGATCGAGCTCCAGGATCCAGCCTACGACGTTGTCGAGGAAGTATCGGTCGTGCGTGATGAGGACGACGCTACCGGCGTAGTCCCGCAGCGTTCGCTCGAGCCACGCAACGGACTCGGCGTCGAGGTGGTTGGTCGGCTCGTCGAGGAGGAGCAGGTCGGGCGCTTCGAGGAGGATCTTGCAGAGCGCGACGCGGCGCTTCTCGCCGCCCGACAGGTGCGTGACGGCGGAGTCGCCCGGGGGGCAGTTGAGCGCGTCCATCGCGATCTGGAGCTTGCGATCAAGGTCCCAGGCGCCGGCGGCGTCGATCTGGTCCTGGAGCCGCGCCTGCTCTTCGGCAAGCTTCTCGTAGTCGGCGTCGGGGTCAGCGTAAGCCGCGCTGACCTCGTCGTACTTCTTCAGCAGGTTACGGATCGGCGCGACGGCGAGCTCGACGTTCTCCTTGACCGTCAGCGTCTCGTCGAGGCGGGGCTCCTGGGGCAGGTAGCCCACGGTGAAGCCGTCGCCGAGGAACGACTCGCCGTGCACCTCGGTGTCTTGGCCTGCCATGATGCGCAGCAGCGTCGACTTTCCGGCGCCGTTGACGCCGAGGATGCCGATCTTGGCGCCGTAGTAGAACTGGAGCCAGATGTCGTTTAGGACCTGCCTGTCGGGCGGATACACCTTCGACAGGCCCTTCATCGTATAGATGAACTTCTTCTCCACGTTCGCCTCGGGTCTCGCGGTGCTTCCGCTGGTGTTCTGCTCCGACCGACAACGGTCGAGGGGCTCTCGCGCGCGCGACCGTAGCACCGCGCGGTGCACCAAGGAAGCCATCCGATAGCAGCCACGATGACGCCACGCGACCTGACCCGCGAGCTGCGCGCGCTCGCGCTGGCCGCCGCGCCGCTCGTCGTCGCGCGCGCAGGCCACAACATCCTCTATGTCGTCGACACGATCGTCGCGGGCCGCGTCTCGTCGACCGCCGTCGCGGCGATCGGGCTCGCCGGCGCGGCCCACATCTTCGTGTTCATCGCGGCCTACGGCCTGATGCTCGGCCTCGATCCGCTCGTCTCGAACGCGGTCGGGGCCGGCGACGAGCGTCGGTGGCGCGCCGGCCTCGTCGCGGCTCGGCGGCTCGGGGTTCAGGTCGCCATCCCGACGGCTGCCGCGATTGGCCTCGCGCCGTGGGTGCTCGAGCTGATGGGGCAGCCGCCCGAGGTCGTCGCGCTGCTTCGATTGTACATGCCGATCATCGGCCTCGCCGCGATCCCTGCGTTGCTCTTCCACGTAGACTCGACGTTCCTGACGGCGCACGGGCAGACGCGGCAGTTCATGGTCATCGTCATCGCCGCGAACGTGGTGAACGGCGTCCTCGACGTGTGGCTCGCGGGTGGCGGGCTGGGAGTTCCGGCGCTCGGCGTGGTCGGCATCGGCGCCGCGACGCTGTCGTGTTCGCTTACGGAGTTTCTGCTGCTGCGGGCGATGATGAGGTTCTCTCCGCGCCTGCATGCGCTGTCGTCTGGGGCGGCGCCGGCCGAAGACGACGTCCGCGGGGCGCGGGTCGCCATCATTCGGACCGGTGCCCCGGTCGGCGCACAGTACATGCTCGAGGCGAGCGGCTTCTCGGCGACGGCCGTGCTCGTGGGGCTGAAAGGAGAGCTGGCGCTGGCCGGTCACCAGATCGCGATCAACTTCGCCGCTACGACGTTCGTCGTCGCGACGGCGATCGGGTCCGCGGCGGGGGTGCGTGTCGGGCACGCCCGTGGTCGGCGGGACCTGCCCGGGCTGCGGCTCGCCGGGACGGCCGGGTTTGTCGGGGGCCTCATCTCTGGCGTCACGGCGGGGGCTGCGGCGTGGCTGCTGCGCGACGGCATCGCGGCTGTCTACACCGACGACCCGGCGACGGCAGGCGTGGCTGCGGGCTTCCTGGCAGTCGCGGCGCTGTGGCAGATCGGCGACGCGACGCAGGCGGTCGGGTTCGCCGTGCTGCGAGGCATCGACGACACCCGAGTCCCGCCGCTGTTCAACGTCGCCGGCTACTGGCTCGTCGGGATACCGGCAGGAGTGCTGGGCGCGTTCGTGCTCGGAGACGACCCGCGCGCGCTGTGGTGGGGACTAACCCTCGCGCTCTCGCTGATCTCCGCGGCGCTGGTCACACGCTTCCGAATGAAGTCGCGGACCGAAGCGTGTCTTGCCCCGGTAGCGGACTCGGCCGGCTAGCCGCGCGCGGCGCTGATCATCGCCTCGAGGGCGTCGAGGCCGCGCTCAAGCTCCGGGCGACTCGGGCCAAACGAGAAGCGGAGGTGCGAGTTGAAGCGGCTGTCGACGGTGCGACGGCGGTGGCCGGGGTTGATGTCGAAGAAGACCCCGGGGACCGTGATGACGCGGTGCTCGAGCGCACGCTGAAAGAACGACATCCCGTCGTTCAGGCCGTCAGGGAGACCCGCGACGGAGCCCCACACGTAGAAGGCGCCCGCGGGCGGCGCGTCGACGCGGATGCCCATCGCGCTGAGGCGTCGCAGCATCAGCTCGCGCTTGGGGAGGAAGGCCGCCCGAATGGACGCAGCCTCGGCGTCGGCGACGTCGGGGGCGAGGAGCGGGATCGCGGCTCGCTGGAGCGGGTGCGGCGCGCCGCCGTCGAGGAATGACCCGACGCTCGACACGCGCTCGATCACGTCGCGCGGCCCCACCGTCCACCCGATGCGCCAGCCCGGGTACCGCCAGTTCTTGGTGAGCCCGTCGAGCATGACGACGGGGTCCTCGTTCACGTCTTCGACGAACGCGGCCGCGCTCACCGAGCCCGATGGCGACAGCGACGAGTCCCAGACGTAGTGGGCGTAGAACTCGTCGATCAGCAGGAACGAGCGGGTCTGGCGGGCGACCTCGACCCAACTGGACAGCTTGGCGCCGCCGGTGAGCTGTCCGGTCGGGTTCGACGGGTTGCTGAAGATAACGGCGCCGAGGCCACGCTCTACGATCTCTCGGCGCAGGCCGGGGGCCGTCAGCGAGTAGCCGGCGTCGACGTCGAGCGGGATCGGGATCGGCGTGAACATCTCGAAGAGCTCTAGGAGCTCCTCGTATGCCGTGTAGTCGGGGAGAAAGTGGCCGACGTGCGTGCGGCCAAGCGCGGCGGCGAGGCGGGAGAGGCTCAGGCGTCCGCCGCCTGCGATCGCGACATTCTCGGCCGAGTACTGGCTCGCCATCCCCCGCCGATAGCGGTGGTTGTAGAGCTCGGCGACGGCAGCGCGGAGGTCCTCGATGCCCGGCACCGGCGAGTACTCGTAGGTGCGCGGGTCGAAGTCGATCGCGTGGATTCGCTCCGGTCCACCCGCGAGTGGGCCGACCTCGGGGGCTCCCTGACCGAGGTTCGCCCACGCCTCATTTCCGTAGTGGAAGCCGAGCTTCGCGGCCTCGGTCATCACGTAGATGACGCCGGTGCGAGGGACGGAGCGGAACGCGAGGCTGTGGTCACTCATGGAGAGGCTCGGTGTGGGCGCGCGGCGCGCGAGCGCCGCCCGCGTCGACGGCGTGGGTCACTAGCGCGGCGCCGACGTCGCGTCGAGAAGAGCAGCGCGCGGGCGGACTGGTGCGCGTCGCAAGTGACCGATTCCGTTGACGCCGCCGGAGACTCGGCGCACACGGAGATGATGAACAGGGTTGTAGCAGCGGTGCTCGTGCTGTCGGCCGCCGCGTGTGGCGGCGCGCCGGTAGGTCCGCGGGGCGCTGCACAGTCGGCGGAACCGTCCGCGTGCGTGACGCTCGCCGAAGGAGTCAGGGGCCACCGTGAGCTCCCGCCGTCGCTGGTCGGGCCGTTCGAGCGCGGAGATTTCGTCGTTGCCGGCGGGGAGGCAGAGGCGCTGCTCGACTCCGCTCGCGCCGAGGCGGCTGGCTCGATGCGTGAGCCGGCGACGCCCGCTCAGGCGCGCCAGTACCTGTACCGATGGGTGTACGACCCGGCGGCGCCGCTCGACGTCGGGTTCGACCGCCTCGCGCTGCGCCGGGATCTCGCGCTCCGGCTCACGGCGGAGTCTGCGAGGGCGGGCGATCTGGCCGTCGCGGAGCGCTGGCTCCGCGAGGTCGAGCAGACCGGCGTCGACGCCGGAATCACCGCGTGCGCCGCTGCGCTCCGGGGTTCACCGTGAGCGCCTCTGCGGTGGCGCTCGTCGTCGTCGCTGCGTTCGTCGGCGCGTTCGCAGCGCTCGCGATCTTCACGCACCAGCGAGAGTCGGACCGAGCGCGCGCCTCGAAGCGGACGCTCCAGCGGGGCATAGCAGACCGGGACACGATCGAGTCGCTCGCCGCCGCGGACCCCGAAGAGCAGCGGGCGGCCAGGAACCGGATCCTGCTCCGCGGGGCGCAAGGCCTCACGCCGCTGCTGGAGCGGCTGCGTCGCCTCGACGACGACGGGCTCGAGGCAGCGCATCAGCGGGCGATCGAACAGACGATCGCGGATCTGCAGCGGGTCGGGGCGGCGGCGATGTTCCAGGTGCTCGGCGGCCTGCACCGTGGGCACCCCGCGATCCCCGCGATCGCCCGGATCGCGGATACGCTCGGGCCGGCAGTTCTGGAGGTCGACGGGCTTGGCCGGATCTCGCTCGAGACAGAGGCGCTCCTCGCGCGCAGGCTCGCGGCGCGGGCGGGGGTTGAGGCGCTCGCGACGTCGATGTCGAATGCGTCGACGCTGGTCCGTGCCTCGACCGCCCCGGACTCGGTGACAGAGCCGGCGGCGCTGCGCGTGCTGGCGTCGATGCCGTCGCCAGCGGGTCGGCGCGCTCGGGCGCGCTGGCTTGCCCTCGAGCCGCTCGCGTCGCCCTTTCTCGCCGCTGAGCGGCTCGCCAGCGGGGCCGCACCGACCGAGGCCACCGACGTGGCGCTCACCGACCTGTTCTGCGTGCTCGACGAGGCCGTGCGCCACAGCGAGCGCGCCCGTGCGATCGGGTGGGGACAGGAGAAGTGCGAGGACGAGGTCGGGTCGATCGCGTGGGTCCGATGGGCGTCGGCCCGCGTCGGCGACGTGCGTGTCGACGAAGAGCTCCGGCGGGTCGCGACGTCGATGACGCCGGGGCGATGGATGGCGGCGGCGGTGGTTGCGCGCCGCGGCCCGGAGCACGCCGTCGAGCTTCTCCGCGCCGCACGCCGATCCGGCTGGAACGAGGGAGACTCTGAGTGGGTTCGACTCGTCGCTCGCTCCGCGGGCCCCGCCGGGGTGGGGGCGCTCCTAGACCTGGTGATGGCTCGGGCGCCGGTCTCTCCGGCGGAGCTGGGCGCCGTGCTCGCAGACGTCGACACGTGCGCGTGCGCGGCGGAGTGGGTCGCCAGGTATCACGCCTGCTACGGTTGGCTGGCCGTGTATCTGGAGTCTGTCGTGGAGTCGTTTGGCGAGGATGACGGGTTGCGCGCGGCGGTGATTGGCCTCGCCCGGAGCGACGACCGGCGCGTGCGGCGAGGCGCAATCGAGCTGATCGGCCGCCTCGGGTGGTGCGAGGGGGTTGGCGTGGTTGTCGACTGCGCTGGCGCGAACGAGCTCGATGAGCCCTTGGCGACTGTGGCGCTCGAGCTGATCGGACCGGCCGCGGCGGCGACGGTGGCACCGCACGCTTCTCGCAGCGGTTCGTTCCGCTATCTCGCCGACCTCTTCGGGGGCTAGCGTCGACGGGGAGGGCGCCCGCTCCGCGGGCGAGCACTGCTCGCAGCAGGCCCGCCCGCGTCCAGCGTAGGAGACTAGCGGAACATCACGCGGAACGGCTGCTGCCCGAGGAGCAGGAGCGCGCCGTTGCCGACCGTGCGGTCGCCACGAATCCGCATGAACGTTCCGTTCGACGACTTGAGGTCCTCGACGAAGTAGCGGCCGGAGTCTTGGAAGACGCGGGCGTGCTTGCCGGAGACGTAGCCGTCATCGCGGAAGAGGATATCGCCGCGCTCGCGTCCGAGGACGGCTTCTGCGCCCCGGAGCAGGAACGTCAGCGAGGCGGTGTCGGGGGCGCTGATGCGCTCCAGCTTGCCCCACGCGCCGAGCGCGGCGGACCCGGCGACGACGGTGCCGTCGGTCGCGGGGAGCACGTCGGCGTCTGCCAGGTCGAGGAGCTGGAAGCGCAGCAGCTCGTGGCCAACCCGGATGTAGTCGCCGTGCTGCAGCTCCGTCACCTCGGTGATCCGGTAGTAGACGCCGTTGAGCGAGTTCAGATCGGTGATCTTCACCGAGTCGCTCGAGACGACGAACGACGCGTGCTCGGGCGACAGGTACGGGTCGCGCTCGAAGATGTGGTCGCCGCAGGACCGGCCGATCAGGTTCTCGCCGGCCGCGAGGTCGTGGACGTCGCCGGCGCTGCCGTCGGGATTCACCATGACCAGGGCCGCAGGAGAGTTGCCGGGCGTCGGCTTCGGGGCGGCCGCCTTGGCGGCCGGCGCGGCCTTCGCGCCGCCCTTACCCGCGGGCGCAGCCTTCGCCGCAGCGCCGTTCTCGTCGATCTTGAACCCACACGAGCCGCAAAACCGCTGGCCCGGGCTCGTCTCGGCACCACAAGAGGGGCAGAAGCGGGGCTCGGCGCCTTCCTGCGCCTTTGCCTTTCGCTGTGCCTCCAAGTTTGCCCCGCAGCCGAGGCAGAACTTGTAGTGGTCCTCGTTCTCCTTTCCGCAGCTCGTGCAACTGAACACGGGACTCCTCCAATGTACGACCGGCGCGGACGTTAGCACCCGCCCGGTACCCCTGCAACAACCCTCGACCCGCGCGACGCGCGCCGCCGATCACGAAACCGCGAGATCCGCCAGCGAGAACAGCGCTCGGAGCTCGATCCCCTCCGCGGCGAGCGCCTCGGAGCCGCCCTCGCCGCGGTCGACCACGCAGATCGCACCGGCGACCTCGTAGCCCTCGTCGCGCAGCGCCGCGACCGCCTCCAGCGTCGACCCGCCCGTGGTCACCGTGTCGTCGAGCACGACCACCCGCGCGCCGGACGCCAATGTGCCCGCCGCCTCGACGCGACGCCCCGCGCCGTGCCCCTTCGCAGCCTTCCGCACCAGGAACGCCGACAGTGGCGCGCCGCGCCGCCACGACGCGATCGCGACCGCAGTCGCGAGCGGGTCGGCACCCAGCGTCATGCCGCCGGCCCCAGCGACAGGCCAGCCGGTGGCCTCGATCTCGTCGAGGAGCAGCTCGCCGATCAACGCCGCCCCCTCCGCCGTCAGCGATGTCCGCCGCACGTCGACGTAGAAACGACTCCGACGTCCGCTCGCCAACACGAAGTCGCCTTCGCGGTAGCTGTGCTCTCGAAGAAGCTGCACAAGTCGCGCCCGCATCTCTACCTCTCGGTCGTGTCCGGTACCGGCCGGGCACCTAGCAGCCCCGGCCCGAGCAGGCCAGTCACGCCGCTCGCCGACGCGCGCCGCGTGCGGATGGCAGCCACTCGCGCTATCGTCTGCTCATGTCTGCCCCCAACGTACGACGCACCGAACAGAAGACCGCGATCCGTCGCGCGATCAGCGCCGCGAATCGCCCGCTGACGCCGGCCGAGATCCTCGAGCTCGCCCAGCAACGCGTGCCGAACCTCGGCCTCGCGACGGTCTATCGGAACATCAAGACGCTCCTCGACAGTGGCTGGCTGGCTGCCGTCGACCTTCCCGGCGAGGCGTCCCGCTACGAGTTGGCCGAACATGACCACCACCACCACTTCCGCTGCGACGCCTGCGGACGCGTCTACGACGTCCATGGATGCGACCACGTCGACGAAGTTGGGCTCCCGCCCGGCTTCGTCGTCCGCGGGCACGAAGTCCTACTGTTCGGACTTTGTCAGGAGTGCGCGTAGGCGCGCGACCGTGACTGCCACCGCCCCACAGCACAGCGTCAGCGCCGCGCCGACCAGCGCCTGAGCCGCGCCCACCGGCAGCTCCAGTCCGTACGACACCACGTACCCGACGCCTCCGGACGTCGCACCGACGACCGCCGCCGCGATCAGCGCCCACCCGAGGTTCGGGGCGATCGCCAGCGCGGCCAGCGCCGGGAGGACCGAGAACGCGAACGCAGGGAGGGCGCCCAAGACTCGCGTGACGACCGAGATCCCCATCGCCAGCGAGATCACCAGCGCCGTCTCCAGCAAGGTCACCGGGAGGCCGCGGACCCGCGCGTCGTCGGCGTCCTGCGTCACCGCCGAGAACCCACGCCACCACCAGACGTGGAGCAGAAGCATCGGTACCAACCACGTCACGAGCGCGCGAAAGTCGTCGGGGAGCACTGCCACGGCGCTGCCCGACAGCAGGGACTCGATGTCGTGCAGCTCCGCGACGATGCGCGTACCAAGCGCGAGGGTGCCGGCCCAACTGCCGAGGAACACGAAGCCGAGCGCGCGATCACCTCCGAGCTTTCGCGACCTCGTCAGCGCGATCGCCACCGCGAGTGTCAGCGCTGTTGCCCATCCCAGCGCGTCGCCCCCCTCCGAGGGGTGGCCGAGCAGTCGCGCCTGGACGAACACCCCAGCCGCGACGCCGAGGCTCGCGACCTGCGACAGGGCGGCGCTCAAGAACACCATCCGCCGCAGCACGATGTAGACCCCGAGCAGGCCCAGCGCCGCGCCAGCCAAGACGCCCGCAAGCGTCGGGTACCGGAAGAGCTCCCACAGAGACACGAAGTCGCGGAGCGTCGCGATCATCGCGACGCCTCGCCGCCGAGGTGTGCGTGATGGCCGTGCTCGCGCGCGCCGTGCGGCGTCGACGCTCGGGGCCCCCCGGCGCACCGGGCCGCTGAGAACAGGTCGCCGTAGCGAGCGACCACCTCGGGCCGATCGCCCAGCTCCGCGACCGGGCCCGCCAACGCGAGCGGCCCCTCCCGGTCCAGGATCAGCGCGTGGGTGGCGAACTCCGCGACGACCGGCAAGTTGTGGCTCACCATCAGCACCCCGCATCCGCGCGTGCGTCGGAGCGTCTCGAGCAGCTCCATCACCCGGTGCTCGGCGACGACGTCCATCGCGCTCGTCGGCTCGTCCAGCACCAGCAGGTCGGGGCGATCCACCAGCGCGCGGGCGATCGCAACCCTCTGTCGCTGACCCTCGCTCAGGGTGGCGAAGGCCGACTGACTCTGCGGTTCCGCACCCACCTCTCGAAGGACCGACCGTGCCCGCGTGCGGGTCGCGGGGCCCGTCCAGGGGCGAAGGAACGACCAACCTCGGCCCGCCCCTGAGCAGACGACGTCGATCGAGCGGCCCGGGACACCGTCCTCGAACCGCGACCGCTGCGGGACGTAGCCGATCGTCCCGCCACGGCTGACACGACCGCCGAGCGGGCGGAGCAGCCCGAGGGCGGTCTTCAGCAGCGTCGACTTCCCGGCCCCGTTCGGGCCGACGATCACCCAGAGTTCTCCCGGGTAGATGGACGCGCTGACCGGCGGCAGGAGTGCCTCGCCGCCGTATCCGAAGCGGACCTGATCGAGCTCGATGACTGCGGTGATGTCCATGGGACCGACCTCTTTGCGCGGCGACGCTACCTGATAGTGCGAACCGATTATCATTGACCAGTATTGCAAATGCGTTATCAATTGCGATATGACACACGACCGCGGCCGGTCCGGCCGCGACCTAGACGGAGCGTTACGATGTCAGCAGCTTGGGTTCGGCTCTTCGGTCCGGTCGTCGTCGCGGCGCTCCTGGCGAGTTGGCCCGGGCGCGCGGAGGCGACGGTCCGCGTCGTCGCGACGACCGGGGACCTTGGCGCGCTCGTCGCGGCGGTCGGCGGCGAGGCGGTGCGCGTAGACGTTCTCGCGGCGCCGACGGAGGATCCCCACTTCGTGGATCCCCGTCCGTCGTTCGTCGTCACGCTGAGCCGTGCGGACCTGCTCGTCGTCAACGGGGCAGAGCTCGAGGTGGGGTGGCTTCCGCCGGTCCTCGCGCAGTCGCGCAACGCAGCCATCGCGTCGGGGGCGCGCGGATATCTCGACGCCGCCGCGACGGTCCAGCTCCTTCAGGTCCCGGCAGGCGGCGTCGATCGGTCAATGGGCGACGTGCACTCGGCAGGCAACCCACACTTCTCGTGTGACGCGCGCCGCGGTGTCGACGTCGGCGTCGCGATTGCGAGCCGACTCGCCGAGCTCGACCCGGGGAACGCCGCGATCTACGCGGCGAACGCTGCTCGACTTTCGACGTCTCTCACGGCGCTCGCCGAGTCGCAGCGCGCGAGGTTTGCGGCGCTGTCGCCGGCTCAGCGTCAGGTGGTGTCCTACCATGAGTCGCTGACGTACCTGTTCGACTGGCTCGGCCTGACGCAGGTCGCCACCGTCGAGCCCCGCCCGGGTGTGCCGCCGTCGCCGGCCCGCGTAGCCGAAGTGTTGGGCGTAGTGCGTGACACGGGCGCACGCGTGCTGGTACAAGAAGAATACTACCCGACGAACGACTCGCGGCAGATCGCGCAGCTCGCGGGGGCGTCGTTGGTCGTTCTCGAGAGCCAGACCCGATTCTCGGCGGGACAGACCTATGAGCAGCACGTTCGCGCCATGACCGATGCGCTGTTTGCTGCGCTGAGCGGTCCATGAGCTCGCTGGGGGCCAACGTCTCCCGGGCCGCGCTGTGCTGCCTGGTCGTCGGGGCGGTCGCGATGGTCGGCGCGGGTGCGGCGAGAGCCCAGTCGACGTCGGACCCTGCGGCGGCCAACCCCGCGATGTCGCTCATTCTCGACACGGCGTTGGCATACTTTTCGGAGCGTGAGCCGGACCAGCTCGGGGGGCACGATCCGAACCATACGGGGTTTACGCTGCAGCAGCTCGAGATGCACCTCGAGGCGGCGGTCGACCCGTTCTTCACCGCACAGGCGAACATCGTGTTCTCGCAGTTCGGCGTCGAGGTCGAAGAGGCCTACGCGACGACGACCGCGCTTCCGGGCCGGCTGCAGCTCCGCGTGGGTCAGTTTCTGACCCGCTTCGGGCGTATGAACCCGACCCACCCGCACGCGCGGGCCTTCGTCGACCAGGCGATCGCGCCGGGGAAGCTGTTCGGGTCAGAGGGCAGCCGCGGGCTCGGCACCGAGGTCTCGTGGCTGCTGCCGCTGCCGTGGTTCGTCGAGGCGGTCGCGTCTGTCACGGACGCTCGTGGCGAGTGCTGCGCGCGCAGCTTTCTCGGGTCGGAGGACGTGCCGATCCGCGGGCTCGAGGACTTTCTCTACACCGTTGCCCTGAAGCAGTCGGTCGATGCCTCGGCCGCGACGACCGTGATGTTTGGCGGGTCGGGGCAGTTTGGACCCAACGGCACCGGGAACGGGAACCGGTCGGCGATCGTCGGCGCAGACCTATATCTTCGTGTGCGCCCTCCTGACTCCCCGAACCGCCGCGCGTTCTCGCTCGCGCTCGAGGGCTTCGGGCGAGCGCGGCAGGTTCCGGGCGCGTCGCTGCGTGACCATGGGTTCGTGGCGCAGTCCGTCGTGACGTTCAGTCCGCGGTGGGACCTCGGGCTCCGCTGGGAGTGCATGTCGGGCGTGAAGGACGACCCGGCTGATCCTGAATGGGTCGAGAACCGGCGTCGCGGCACGGTCGCAGCGACGTACTACCCGAGCCACTTCTCTCGCGTGCGGCTGCAGCTCGAGTCGGACCTCGACGAGAACAAGCCGCGGCCGGGCTATGCCGGCATGCTCGCCACAGAGTTCTTGATCGGAGCGCACGGTGCACACTCGTTCTAGTTCGTCGTCGACCTCGGCGCCGGCGCTCGCCACGCTCCGGAGACGGGCAGCGGCGGGGCGGGCTGCGGCCGTGGCGCTCGCATGTGCCGCGGCGTCGGGGTGTGCGCTGCGCGATGGCAGCGCATGGGGGCGTCTGACGGCGACCGGGACGACGACCTACAGCTTCGGTGACCGGATGGTCGGCGACTCGATCGCGACGTCGGACGACTACCTGGTGACGCTGAGCGAGCTCTCTCTCGAGGTCCCATCGCTCGAGGTCGTGATGGACGCGGGTGGTGCGGCCGAGGCGTTCGACCCCGCTTCGCCGCCGACCGGCTACTCCCTGTGTCACAACGGCCACTGTCACGCCGACGACGGCGCGCTCGTCAGCTACGACGATGTCACCGCCGAGCTCGGCGCATCGGCTGGCAGGGCGACGGCGGTCTTTCCGATATCCCCGGGGCCCGACTGGGCCATCGACGGATGGAGAGTGTGCCCGGAGGGATGCGACCTGGATCGCGGTACCATCACGGCGCTGCGTGCCGGAGTTACGGGGCTGCGCCTCGTTGCGCACGTCGACGATCGGCGCTCGGGCCCGGATCGTCGGCTTCCCGACGGCGGCATCGACCTAGACCTCGATCTGGCGCTCGACCAGCGGGTGATCGCTGCCTTCTCTGCGGTCGTAGGCCCGCACGAGGAGCTCCACGTCGACATCGAAGGGCACATCACCGTCGTCGGCGCGCTGTTCGATGATGTGCGGTGGGGAGACGTCGATCTTGCCGGTGTCGACTTGGCCGACCGGGTCGGCGAGTCGGTGGAGTTCGTCGCGTGGCGGATGGTCGGTGATTGAGTCCGCAAGGGGTCTGTGGCGCGGAGGAGACGTGAGCTCGGAGAGGCTTGGCAGATGTCTTTGGGTGACCACCTTCGGCGCGGCGATGCTGTCCGCGTGTGGAGATGGCGAGCCGAGCGAGGCCGATGAGGCGGAGGGGACCCCGCTCGAGGAGGCCTGCGAGCATCACGCGCTCGGCCCGTTCATCGAGGTGACCGCGACGCCGAGCGGCGCTCTCGGCGGGATCCCGGACGTGAGCGCAGAGCACACGTCGGTGCAGGTCACGTTGCCGGGCGCCGCGGGCGCCCCCGCGTCGGGATACGTCGGCTTCGCGGTGTCGGTGCCGGGTACCTACGGATTCTTTCTGACCGAGAACGTGCCGCTCTCCGCAGCGATGAGCTTCGGAGGCGACATCACTGTGACGCCGCTCTCCGTCGACGGTGCGTGCGATGCGGTCGTCGCGGGGTACTGGATGTACCTGCCGGTCGGGACGGTCGTTCTCCAGCTCGGACCGACCGAGGCGAGCTCCGTGGCTCTCGTCCACGAGCGCCTGCCCTAGGCAGCACGCGGGCGGTGGGCCCCGTCCGCGGTGGTTGGGCGCTAGAGCTCTTCGACCGGGTCGCTGGCCGGGACGACGAAGAAGTCGTCGCGGAGCCGGATCTTCCCGTTGTGGAGCGCCTCGTCGACGACGCTGGCGACCACCGGCGACTGCGGGCCGGGGAACGAGAGGGCGAGCGACGCGCGCTGGTTCTGGTCGCCGACGACGGCGCTGACGAGCCCGTCGCGCAGCTCGGTCTCGATCGCGGCGAGGGCGGCGGCGTCGGGGGGCGAGGGCGCCGCGGCGCGCGCGCTGAGCCGGACGATGAAGCGGGCGTCGCCGACGGTCACGATCTCGGGGACGAGCGGCGCGTCCTCGGTGAGTCCGAAGGCCGTCGCGACGAGCTCGCGCGACGTGCCGATGCTTGGGACTTCGTCTGCCGGGTCGGGCGGGAACTCGATGCCGGAGGCGCCTTGTGCGGCGAGCATCGCCGCGAACTGGGACGGGCGCTCGCGGGCGAACGGGCCGGTGGTCGCGACGGCGAGGGGTGCGACGGGGGTCGGCTCGGGGTTCTCGGGGGACACGCGAGCGGCGGTGGCCTCGGCGGCTTCGGCGGCGGCGGCGTCGGCGAGAGAGGACGAGGCGGCGAGGGCGAGGACCCGTGCGGCGCGCCGGTCGAGGCCGGCGGCGGCGGCGGCGGTGCGCTCGGCGCGGAGCAGCGTCTCGGCGATCTCTGCCGAGACCTCTTCGAGGGAGCGTGTCTGGCTCTCGACGACCTCGTCGAGCTTGACGACGTTCCACGCGTACTCCTGCTCGACCGACGTGACGCCGCCGACAGAGAGGGACAGCGAGGCGGTCCAGAGGTCGCTGGCGATGGAGTCCTGGGCGCGCATGCCCATGTCTCCTCCGGCGTCGGCCTCGGCCTGGACCTCGCTGAGCTCGCGTGCGAGCGCCTCGAAGTCTTCGCCGGCGTTCGCGCGCTCGAGGGCGCCCTGGAACTTGGCCTGGGCGGCGGCGAACTCGGGCGAGTCGGCGGCGGGCTTGCGGACGTAGACGCGGCGGAGCCGGATCTGGCGCGGCGTGGCAAAGTCGGCGGAGTGGTCCGCGTAGTGCGCCGCGATCTCGGCGCCGTGGGTCTCGGCGTAGCCGGCGATCTCTTCGCTGGAGGGGTCACCACCGCTCGCGGCGGCCGGGTCGAGGCGGATGAACTCGAGGTCGACGGTGGTGTTGCGGCGCTCGTAGACGGACTGGACCTGGCCGGGCGCGACGGCGACGGTGCTGGCGAGCAGGTCGAGGTAGTAGCGCGCGAGCAGCTCCTGACGCTTGCGCGCCTCGAAGACGTCGACAGCGACCTGGTACGTCGAGCGGACGGTCCCAGAGTAGTCGTCCGTGAACTTCCCGCCGGCGTCGGTGAAGAACACGATGTCGAAGTTGCGGTAGCGGTCGGCGTAGTCCTCGGGGAACGACGCGCAGATGCGCTCGCCACGAAGGGTGTAGCCGCGGTGCCAGTTGACGATGAAGCAGCGGAGCTCGTCGTCGGAGACGGCGAGGCCGGCGGCCTCGGCGCGCTGGGCGAGGAGCTCGACGGCGGCCATGTTGAGCGTCAGCTCGCGGCGCGCGGTCGCGAACGCTGCGTCGTCCATGCGTTGGCGGCGACCGGTGAGGCGCGAGTAGCGGTCGAGCGAGGCGATGACCTCACGGTCGGTGACGGTCAGGTCACCGACCTTGGCGACCCACTCCACGCTTCCCGGGGCGTAGCCGCGGCTCTGGGGTCCGAAGAAGATGATGAACGTGAGGATGATGGCCCCGAAGATGGCTCCGGTGATCCACTTTCCCCAGGTGTGCTCGAGCGCTTGGCGCATCAGACTGCTTGCGGCGAGAGGCTTGCTGCGGGCCTCGGCGGGGGTGCCGGGCGCGCGCGAGCGGCGACCTATAGCGGCGCGCAAACGGGCTTGCAAGCGGAGATAATGCCGCTTGCGCCCCCCGTGCCGCTCGGGTACGGGAGGCGCAGCGGCTCGGCCGTGCCTGTCCGGTGACGCCCCATGATCTTCGACAAGTTGCTTGGCCTGTTCTCGACCGACCTGGCGATCGATCTGGGCACCGCGAACAGCCTCATCTACATCAAGGGCCGCGGCGTCGTGTCGAGCGAGCCGTCCGTCGTCGCCGTCCAGATGGACGCCAAGGGCGGCCGCAAGATTCTGGCAGTCGGGCGCGAGGCCAAGGAGATGCTCGGCCGCACGCCGGCTTCGATCGCGGCGATTCGGCCCATGAAGGACGGCGTCATCGCCGACTTCGAGATCACCGAGGCGATGCTGCGCTACTTCATCCAGCGCGCCCACAACCGGCGGACGCTGGTCTCGCCGCGCGTCGTCATCTGCATCCCGTTCGGCATCACCGAGGTCGAGAAGCGTGCCGTTCGCGAGGCCGCGGAGTCTGCCGGCGCGCGTGAAGTCTACCTCATCGAAGAGCCGATGGCCGCTGCGATCGGCGCCGGACTTCCGATCACCGAGCCCTCCGGCAACATGATCGTCGACATCGGCGGCGGCACCACCGAGGTCGCGGTCATCTCGCTCGGAGGCATCGTCTACTCTCAGTCGGTCCGCGTCGGCGGCGACAAGATGGACGAGGCGATCATCCAGCACATGAAGAAGAAGTACAACCTGCTGATCGGCGAGCGCAGCGCCGAGATCATCAAGTGCACCATCGGGAACGCCTACCCGACGGACGAGACGCTGACGATGGACGTCAAGGGGCGCGACCTCATCGCGGGGCTCCCGAAGACGCTCGAGATCAACTCCGACGAAGTCCGCGACGCGCTGCAGGAGCCGGTCTCGGCGATCGTACAGGCCGTGCGGGACGCCCTCGAGAAGACGCCGCCCGAGCTGTCCGCCGATATCGTCGACAAGGGCATCATGCTCGCCGGCGGTGGCGCCCTGCTCAAGAACCTCGACCTGCTGCTGCGCGAGGAGACCGGCCTCCCCGTGGTCATCTGCGACGACCCGCTGACCGCTGTCGTGATGGGGAGCGGAAAGATGCTGAACGAGCAGGCGCTCCTCGGGAAGATCGCGCTGGCCGCGTAGCCGAGCCTTGTTCGACCTTCTTCTCCGCTTTCGTACGACCGCGCTCCTCGGCGTCTACCTGCTCGCCGCCGCCGCGCTGGTGCTCTCCGGCCGCCGCGGTGTCGGCCCCGAAGTAGGCGTGGTCGGAGCGGCAACTTTCCAGGCAATGACCGGCACCCAGGCCGCTGCGCACGCCGCGACCGCGAGCGTCGCCGGCGCCTGGGACCGCTACCTCGACCTCGTCGCGGTCGGTGACGAGAACCGCCGCCTTCGCGCCGAGCTCGACCGGCTCCGCGACGAGCACACGCGCCTCCTCGGCGTGATGCAGGAGAACGCGCGGCTCCGCGCGATGGTCGGCTTCGGCGAGGCACACCCGCAGCTCGAGCTGCTGCCCGCACGGGTGGTCGCGAAGGACGTCTCGCCGTTCTTCCGGGTGCTCTCGGTTCGCCTCCTCGTCCGCGACCCGCGCGTCCACCCGGGCCTCCCGGTCGTCGCATCGTCGGGCGTCGTTGGACACGTCTCCGCCGTCGTCGGGACCTCCGCCGAGGTGACGCTGGCCGTCGACCCACGATCGAGCATCGATGTCGTCGTGCAGCACAACCGAGCGCGCGGCGTCGTCCAAGGTCTCGGGCACGCGGACGACTACCGCGCGCGCATCGCATACCTGCTGCGTCGCGAGGAGGTGGCGCTGGGCGACGTCGTCGTGACGAGCGGAATGGGGGGACGCTTTCCTCCCGACCTGGTCGTCGGTCGCATCGCTGCGATCCGCGAGGCGTCGCACGGGCTGTTTCAGGAGGTCCAGGTCGAGCCTTCGGTCGACTTTGCGCGCCTCGAGGAGGTGTTCGTCATCCTCGACGACGGGGCGCCGTGAACGGCGGGCGCTGAGATGTTCAACCTCCTCTCCATCGCCGCCGGGCTCCTGGTGTTGGTCGCGACGTCGGTGGGCGCGACGGTCCTGAACATCAGCGCGCTGCTCCCGGCGACGACGGTGATCGTCGCGTGCTACGCAGCGGCGCGTCGCGATCTCTTCGGCGCGCTGCTCGCGACCCTCGTCGTTGGACTCGTCGGCGGCGCGTCGATCGGCCCGACCCGCGGGGTCGACCTGTTGGCGCTGCTGCTGGTCGTGTTTGCGACCCGGTGGGCGCGTCGTCGCCTCCCGCTCGGGCGCGCGGCGGTCGCGGCTGGGTGGGCCACGGCCGCGAGCGTCGTCCACGACGTCAGCTACGTCGCTATCGCCGCGCTGTTGCTCCCCGGCGTCCCGCTCGCGGGGACGTTGCTGCGGGTCAGCCCGGCGATCGCGCTGCTGACGGGGCTGGTCGCACTGCCGTTCAACGCCGCGCTCGGGGCGCTGGAGCCGACGCTCCACGCCCGCCAAGCCAAGACCACGCTGTTCCGATGAGTGCGCGACGTCGAAGCCGGCCGCAAGCGGGGAGTCGGAGCCCCGTCCAAGGGGCAGACGGCGTCTCGTCGCGCAACGATCTGAGGGAGTTCGACGGACGCCTGCGCCTGCTCGCCTTCCTGTTCTTCCTCCCTTTCTGCGCGCTCGGCGCGCGCCTGTACGTCCTTCAGGTCGTGCGCGGCGACGAGCTCGACCGGCTCGCGAGCCGCAACTTCGTTCGTGAGGTCGAGCTGCCGCCCGATCGCGGCCTTATCTACGATGCGCAGGGGCGGCTGCTCGCCGAGAATCGCCCAGCGTATGATGTCTTCGTCTCGCCGCGAGTCCTCGCGAAGCACCCGGACGCCGTGCCGCTGCTCGCGTCGATCCTGAACCTCGCCGAGGATGACCGCGGCCGTCTCGAGCGGTCCGTGACGTCGGAGCGGCGGTCCGACCTGCTCGTGGGGCGCGACGCGACGCGCGATCAGGTCGCGGAGCTCGAGACGCGACGCTCCGAGCTTCCGGGCGTCTACATCTCCGTCTCCCAGCAGCGAAACTACCCGTACGACTCTCTGACCGCCCACCTCGTCGGGTTCATGAACGAGGTCCGTGACGATGAGCTCGCCGACCTCGAAGCCTACGGATACCACCCTGGCGACTACGTCGGCCGGACGGGAATCGAGCGCGCCTACGAGCCGATCCTGCGTGGCGCTCCGGGGCTGCTCCGCCAGGTCGTCGACGTCGACGGCGACGTCCAACCGGAAGCGGTGAACCGGCAGCTCCTCGGGAGCTACCGCGACATCGACTCCGTCGCGGGCCGCAACCTGCACCTCACCGTCGACATCGAGTTGCAGTCGCTCATCGAGTCGGCGATGGCGGACTCCCTCAGCGGCGCCGTCGTCGCGATCGACCCGCGCGACGGCGCGATCCTCGGCATGTACTCCAAGCCCGGGTTCAACCCGAACGCTTGGTCCGGTCGGCTGAGCGAGCAGGAGAAGCGGATGTCCGACAACGACCCGTTTCACCCGATGCTCGACAAGACCGTCCTCTCGTACTTCCCGGCCTCGACGTTCAAGGTGATCACCGCGATCGCCGCGCTCGAGGAGGGCGTCGTCGACTCCGAAGACGAGATCGAGTGTCCGGGCTACCTCGACTACGGAAACCGCCGCTTCCACTGCTGGAACCGGTACGGTCACGGCGACGTCAACCTGCGCGAGGCGCTCGCGCACTCGTGCGACGTCTACTTCTACCAGCTCGGGCTGCAGCTCGGCATCGACACGCTCGCGCAGTACGCGTCGGAGCTCGGACTGGGCGAGCGGCCGGGGCTGGGGTTCAACGGCGAGTCCGCCGGGGTCGTCCCCACCCGTGAGTGGCACGACGAGCACTCTCCTGGCGGCTTCCAGTACGGCTTTACGGTCAACACGTCGGTCGGGCAGGGCGACACGCGGACGTCTCCGCTCCAGATGGCGCTCGCGTACGCGGCGTTCGCGAACGGCGGTACGCTGTACTACCCCCGTGTCGTAGACAGCGTCACGACGGCCGACGGCGACGTGATCTTCGACTACCCGCCGCGCGTTCGGAACGAGCTGAGCTTCGCGCCGGAGCACATCGCGCAAATCGTAGAGGGGCTCGATGCCGTCGTGAACGACCCCGAGGGCACCGCCTACGAGCAGCGCCTCCCGTACATGCACGTCGTCGGCAAGACCGGGACCGCGCAGGTACGCTCGCTGGAGACCGTGCGTCTGCTCAACGGCCAGGTCATCCACTGGGACCGCGACCACGCATGGTTCGTCGCGTTCGCGCCCAGAGACAACCCCCAGATCGTCGTCGCCGTCTTCCTGGAGCACGGCGGGCAGGGCTCGAGCGCGGCGGCGCCCGTCGCGATGCGGGTGATCGACTCATACTTTCGCCAGATCCTCGGGTGGAACGACACGATCGAGCGCGCGCTACAGACGCGGCAGTACGACGACCTCGCCGGCCTCTTCTCGCGCCCGCGAGGTCGACTCCCGCCCCTCGCCGCGCTGCGTGACGACCCTGACGCGTGGCTTGCTGCCCATGCGATCGAGGCCGCGCCAAGCGAAGGGTCCGAGGAGCCGGGGCCGATCACGGCGCCGACGGCGGTCGGGGGTGTGCGATGAGTCGGAACAGTCACCGCGTCTTCGACTGGACGCTCTTCCTGCTCGTGATCGCAGTGTGCGCCGTAGGCTTGCTGAACCTGTACAGCGCGTCGGTTGTCGCGGACCGGAGCTACCACATCACGCAGGCGGTCCGGATGCTCGTGGGCGGCGGTCTGGCGGCGCTCATCGCCACCCGCGACTACCGCCTCGCCGCGCGCTGGGCGTATCCGATGCTGGGCGGGGTCGTGCTGCTGCTGCTCGCCGTGTTTCCGTTCGGGACCACGTACAACAACTCGACGCGCTGGCTGGACCTCGGCGTCTTCATGCTCCAGCCGTCGGAGCTGATGAAGCTCGTCGTCGTTATCGTCACCGCGCGCTACCTACACGATCACGACGACCCGCGTGGGCACGGGCTGGGGACGCTCCTCGTGCCGACAGCACTCTGCCTCGGGCCCGTGATCCTCGTGGTGCTTGAGCCCGACCTCGGCACCGGTCTCGTGATCGTCTTCATCTTCGCCTCGGTCTGCTTCTTTGATGGGATCCGTCGCTCGATGTTGCTGGCGCTGGCCGCGATCGGCGCGGTCACCGCGCCGCTGATGTGGCAGTTCGGGATGAAGGACTATCAACGAGCGCGCGTGCTCGCGTTCCTGAACCCAGCCGAGAACCTCCAGGGCGACGCGTGGCAGGTGAACCAAGCCAAGATCGCGATCGGGTCGGGGCGGCTGTGGGGGAAAGGCTTTCTGCATGGCACGCAGGTGCAGAACGGGTTCGTCCCCGAGCACGAGAACGACTTCATCTTCGCGCACCACGGCGAGCAGTTCGGATTCTTCGGCAGCCTCACGCTCCTCGCGCTCTACTTCGCGCTGATCGTCTGGTGCCTCCGGATCGCGCGCTACGGCCGAGATCGCTTCGCCGTGCTCTGCGCGGTGGGCATCGCCGCGCTGTTCTTCTGGCACGTCGTCGTGAACCTCGGGATGGTCCTCGGAATGCTGCCAGTTGTCGGCCTGTGGCTCCCCCTCGCGAGCTACGGCGGATCGTCGGTGCTCACGGTGTTCTGCTCGCTCGGCCTGCTGATGAGCATCTCGATGCGACGCGCGACGTTCTGAACGCAGCGCGTCGACCGAGGGGCGAGGGGGGCGCTTGACGGTCCGTTGACCGGTGCCTTAGATGCCGGCACGCCACCCCCCTCCCAACGAAAAGAGGCCGCACATGGCAGGCAAGACGATCGAGGCGACCGACGCCAACTTCAAGCAGACCGTCATCGACGCGAGCGTCCCGACGATCGTCGACTTCTGGGCCCCGTGGTGCGGTCCGTGCCGTCAGATCGCGCCGGTGCTCGAGGAGCTGTCGACCACGTACGAGGGTCGGGTCCAGGTCGCGAAGGTGAATGTCGACAACAACCGCGTCGGCCAGCAGTTCGGTATCCAGGGCATCCCGACGCTGATCGCGTTCAAGGGCGGACAGATCGTCGGCCGCCTGGTCGGCTTCGGCGGCCGCAAGAGCATCGTGGACTTCTTCGAGCAGGCCGCGCGCTAAGGCGACGAGCGTCCCTCGGACGCCACCGCGCGCGCAAACCAGCCGTCGGTGTAGACGTCGAGGAGGGCGGCCAGCCGCGCGAGAGTGCTCACTTCGGCGGGGCCCCGAGTTGGCTCGGCGGTCGCGTCCATCGCGGCCGGCGCGACCGACAGCGCCTGGGCTGTGACGATGCCGCACCACGCCGCGTAGACGGTCGTGACGTCGTCGGCGAGCTCGACTCGCTGTTCTGCGCGGTCCGCCACGGCCCGCGCGATCGCGATCTGTTCGGGCCCCCATACGGCGCCCGACAGCCGCCACTCTGCAGCGACCTCGATGGTCTGGACGTGGTCGTCGCCGGCGCGCTGAACGTCGCTCAGGTCGGTGCCGTCGGCGAGCAGCTCTCCGTCGAAGTCCTGGTCCAGCCGCGTCTCGAGCCGAAACACGTCGGATGCACGTCGGCCGAGCCGAAGGCGAATGGTCGCCGGGACGAGGGCCGCGCGTCGGGCCTGACGAGCCCACCGGTCATCGACGTCGGCCGACAGCCCGGCCGTCTCGATCGCGCGGGCGACTGTGGCCTCGAGCGTCGGCGCGCAGACCGACGGGGGCGGGACCGCCGGAGGCGAGGTGGACTGCGCCGCCGCGCGGTTGGGGGCTAAGCACGCTCCTACGACGGCAAAGTAGGCTGACGCGTGGCGAACACGGAGCAACAGCACTGCTGCAACACGGGACATGGGACCTCCGGCTCGGACAGGGGGCCCACTTGGTCGCGATTCGCTCGCCGTGGTTGCGCGTCTACCAGTGATCGGGGAGGCCAGCGCCGCGGACCAGCGCGAGCACGTCCATCGTGACGGCGACGGTGTAGTGGAGCGCGACGCCGAGCGCGAACGAGCGGTGCCGGAGCGCGAGCGCACCAAGCGCATACGCGGTCAGGATGGCGCCGAAGGTCTCCGGGACGGGCTTCCCGAAGTGGACGATGACGTAGGGAATCATCGCGATCGACAGGGCCTGTGCGCCGAAACGACGAGCGAGGCCGAAGAGGATGAAGCCTCGCCAGAAGGACTCGCCCGACAGAAAGATGAAGAAGTAGCGCGCCTCGTAGGCGAGGAGGTTGCTCCACGCGTCACCGGCTTCGTGCCAGAACGGGTACTTGCGCTGAAACGCGGGTGTGCCGGCGAAGTACCAGACGATGGGTACCATGACCGTGAACAGCGCGGCGTAGACCGACACGAACGATCGCGCGCCCGTGAGCCGATAGCCCCAGTCGCGCGGCGACTCGTGAAACACGAGTCGGATAACGAGTAGCGGCACCAGCATTCGCGTGACGACGCTCGAGAGCGATGACCAGGCGTAGGGCCAGAGCCCCGGCATCGGCCACGTCCCGACGATCGGCGCGATCTCGTTCCGAAAGAAGCTCGGCCGCCCGAGCGTCATCAGGACGTAGAGACAAGCGACGGCTGTGCCGACGACTACGGCCTCGCGCGAGAGGACGGCGTCGCGGAGCGCGGCGCGCACGCTGGCGACCTGCGCGGCGGTGATCACCTCGACTTGAGCGCGTCGATCAGCTTCTGGTGAAGTCCTCCGAAGGCCGATCCGGACAGACCGGCGATCGCGTCGCCGGGACGCGCGCGGGGCGCGACGAAGTCGACGATGGCGTCGACGTCGGGAATCAGGTGCACCTCCTTCCCGGCCCTTTCGAGGTCCGCGACCAGGCGGGGGAGCGACAGGAGCTGGTCTTCGGGGAGGTCGTCCTTCTTCCACGGCTGCGAGAGGACGACGATGTCGGCGTCGGCGAATGCCTCGGCGTAGGCCTGCTGGAAGACGGCGCGCCGCGAGGTGTTGCTCTTGGCCTCGAAGATCGCCCAAATGCGCCGGGTCGGGTAGCGCATGCGGAGGGCGGCGAGGGTGCTTCGGACCGCGGTCGGGTGGTGGGCGAAGTCGTCGATGACAGGGATGTCGGCCACGACGCCCTTGAGTTCTTGCCGCTTCTTTACGCCGCGGAACGTGCCGATGGCGGCGCAGGCTTCGGCTAACGTGACGCCGACCTCGGACGCGAGCCCGGCAGCTCCGAGGAAGTTACGGAGGTTGTAGTCGCCGATGGTCGGGAGGGTGACCTCGTGGACGAGTCCATCGCGTGCGACGAGGCAGTCGGTGCCGCCTTCGTGGGTGCGGAGTGCCGCGCCGGCGAGGTCGAGCGCAGAGGCGGCCGGGTCGGCGTGGAGGCCAAACCGGCGGACCGCGCAGCGGGCGTGCGCGGCGCATGCGAGGGCTGTGTCGTCGTCGCCGTTGACCCACAGCGCGCCGTCACGGGGGATCTGGGCCGCGAATCGGGAGAAGACGTGACGGACGGCGTCGAGGTCCGGGTAGATGTCCGCGTGGTCGAACTCGACGTTGTTGATGGTCGCGGCCTTGGCTGGATAGTGCCAGAATTTCGGGACCTTGTCGAAGTACGCCGTGTCGTACTCATCGCCCTCCACGACGAACGGCGTCCCGCTCCCGAGTCGATAGTTGGCGTCGAAGTTCGCGGTGACTCCGCCGATGAAGAAGGACGGGTCGCGCCGGGTCTGGAACAAGATCCAAGCGGTCATCGCCGACGTCGTGGTCTTGCCGTGGGTGCCGGTGGCGACGAGGGCCGTCCGGCCGGGGAAGAAGAAGACGCGGAGCGCCTCGGGGAGGCTGACGCAGGGCAGCCCGCGTTCGCCGGCGGCGACGGCCTCGACGTTGTCCCGCCGCGCGATGTTGCCGACGACAACGAGGTCGGTGTGCGGCGGGATGTGCTCTGCTGCGTAGCCGGACTGCACGGTCAGCCCGCGGGCCTCGAGCCACGTCGACATGGGCGGATAGGCCATGGCGTCGGATCCGGACACCGTGAAGCCCCTCTCGGCGAGCATTGCGGCGAGCGTGCCCATCGCAGTGCCGCAGACACCGATCACGTGAACGTGGCGGACGGAGTCGAGGCCGGGGAGAACGGGGAGCGGGCGTCGCGCTTCGGCGGTCATCGGCGGGCTGGGTTGAGGCTGCGGCAGTATCGAGGGTGTGAGTGCGACGGGCAAGCGGCGCCGTGCGGGGGGCAGGGCGTCGGGGCGGCCGGTCCTCGGGGCTCGGCCGGGGGTTGTCCACCCGGTTTCGAGTTGACTTCATGGGGTGGCCCGCCTAGGAAGCTGGCGCCCCGCGAGGCGGGGTCGAGCCATGCTCGCACAGGCGCAGCGCACCGGTGCCCGGGTGCTGCGCTCGCGGATTTCCCGCGCCCGGCGTTGCCGGAACCCCGAGAGAGACGTTTCGGCTGCCGAAGTGGGTGGCCGGGCGGCTGTTGGAAGGCAAAATGGACAAGCTGTTCGTCGACATGAACGACGCCGATGCGGCGCTCAACGAGTTCGCGGCACTCCTTGCCGAGGACGAAGGCGCTCGCAAGCAGGTCCGTGAGGGTGGCATCACGCAGGGCGTGGTGCTCGAGATCACGGGCGACTCGGTCCTCGTGGACATCGGGTCGAAGTCCGAGGGCCGCATCGACGCGGACGAGTTCCGCGGCCGTGACGGCGTCCTGACGATCAAGGCCGGCGACACCGTCGAGGTGTTCGTTCAGAGCCGCGAGAACGAGCACGGGCAGTGCGTCCTCTCGAAGCGCGAGGCCGACCGCCTGAAGATGTGGGAGCAGATCGCGACCAAGGTCGAGAACGACGAGGTGGTCCGCGGTACGATCATCAACCGGGTCAAGGGCGGCCTTCAGGTCGACATCGGCGTCAAGGCGTTCCTGCCGGGCAGCCAGGTCGAGCTTCGCCCCACGCGCAACCTGGACAAGTTCATCGGCCAGGACTTCGACTTCAAGATCATCAAGTTCAACAAGAAGCGCGGCAACATCGTGCTTTCGCGTCGCGCGCTGCTCGAGGAGGAGCGCGAGAAGCTGAAGGAGAAGACGCTCGACAAGCTGATCGAGGGCGCGATCATGCTCGGTCAGGTCAAGAACATCACCGAGTACGGTGCGTTCGTGGACCTCGGCGGCATCGACGGCCTTCTGCACATCACCGACATGAGCTGGGGCCGCGTGAACCACCCAGAAGAGGTGCTCGCGATCGGCGACGAGATCACGGTCAAGATCCTCAAGTTCAACCCGGAGACCGAGCGCGTGTCGCTCGGCATGAAGCAGCTCCTCCCCGACCCTTGGGCGCACGCGGACTTCCGCTACCCGGTGAGCTGCCAGGTCCTCGGCCGCGTCGTCTCGCTGATCGACTACGGCGCCTTCGTCGAGCTCGAGGAGGGCATCGAGGGCCTCATCCACATCTCCGAGATGTCGTGGACCCAGCGGGTCAAGCACCCGTCGAAGGTCGTCGAGAAGGGCGACATCGTCGCGTGCGTCGTGCTCAAGCTCGACGCCGAGGCCAAGAAGATCTCGCTCGGCATGAAGCAGCTCGAGCCGAACCCGTGGTCGCTCCTCGAGGAGCGCTACCCGGTCGGCACGCGCATCCTCGGCAAGATCCGCAACATCACCGACTTCGGTATCTTCATCGGCATCGAGGACGGCATCGACGGACTCGTCCACATCAGCGACATGTCGTGGACGCAGAAGATCAAGCACCCGTCCGAGGCCTTCCAGAAGGGTGACGAGGTCGAGGCCGTCGTCCTGAACATCGACGTCGAGAACGAGCGCTTCTCGCTCGGCATCAAGCAGCTCGCCGAGGACCCGTGGGAGACGCTCCCGGAGCGGATGCCGCCCGGCCACGTCGCCACCGCCACGATCACGAAGATCACCGACTTCGGCGCGTTCGCCGAGGTTGAGGACGGCATCGAGGGCCTCGTCCACATCTCCGAGCTGTCCACCGAGCACGTCGACGACCCGAACGACGTCGTGAAGCCCGGCGACCAGGTCAAGGTCGAGGTCATCTCGGTCGACCCGAAGGAGCGCAAGATCGCGCTGTCGATCAAGAGCTACCAGCAGCGCGCCGAGCGCGGGACCCTCCGCGAGTACCGCGACGCCTCCGAGACCACCCTCGGTGACGTCCTCGCCCGCCACCTCGCGGGTAAGGGCGAGTAGCCACGGTGGCGCGAGCCGCCGCCGCCGCGCTGGTAGCCGCGCTCTGCGCGGCCGCCGGCGCTGACGCTCAGGAGGCGTCGGTCGACGTAGCGACGTCGACCGACGCCCCCGAACACGCCCAACCGAGCCCCGGCATCGCGCAAGCCGACGAGGGCCAGGCGGTGCACCTCTCGCTCGCAGAGCTCCTCGAGCGCGTCGAGCATGCGTCCCCCCTGATCGGCATCGCAGACGCCGAGGTTGAACGTGCGTCGATGCGCAGGCTCGAAGCACGTTACGCGCACTTTCCTAGACTTCGGTTCAATGTTGGTGTCGCACCCGCCCCGCGCGTGGAACTCGAGACGGACCCCGAGACTGGCGAGCTCGACCCGTTCAGCAACCGACAGACCGACGGCGACCTGTTGCAGTCCATCCTCGGCGGCGCAGGGCTTGGTGTCAGGGGCGAGCTCGAGGGAACCCTGCCGCTGACGACCTTCGGGAAGATTCACCTGGCACGGCAGCTCGCCGAGCTGGGGATCGACGTCGCGGAGATCCAACGCGGCGCCGCTGTCGCCGAGTCGAGAGTGCAGGCGTACCGCGCGTACCTCACGGTTCAGTGGTGGGCCGACGTCGACCGGTTGCTCCGTGAGGCCGCGCGTAGGCTCGACGAGGCCGAGTCTCGGCTCGAAGACGCGCTCGACGACGGGGACTACTCCGCTCGCACGTCCCTACGGCAGCTCACGATCGCGCGAAGTGACTTCGTCGAGCTGCGCACGGACGCCGACGCTCTGGGAGTGCTAGCTCGGTTCGCGATCGCAGAGGTGACCGGGCTGCCGCGCGACTTCGTCACCGACAGCTTCGACGACACGGTCCCCGACGACTCTGTCCCGCAGATGGACGCGGTGCTCGCATATGCCCGTAGCCACCGGCCGGACGCGATTCTGCTGGATGCCGCGGTCAGGGCGAGCAGCCTGAGCGTTCGCACGCGGTACCGCGCGCTGACGCCCGACCTTGCGCTTGTCGCGACCGTCGGCGGCGCCTTCACGCCGACCGTGGACGACGTCTCCGGTCCATTCATCAACGACCCGTACAATCGTTTCGGTTTCGGCTTCGGTTTCGCCCTCCAGTGGTCCATGAATCCGGCGTCGATCGTGGCGCGAGCACGCACGGCCGAGGCGGAGCTGGCGATCGCAGAGGCGAGCCGCGATGCCGGGCTTCTGGGTATCGAGGCAGACGTCGTCGAGGCATACCTCGCGGCGCAGGGACAGCACCTCCTCCTCGTCTCTCGCTCTGACTCGCGTGATGCCGCGACCGCGTGGCTCAACCAGGTGTCGTTTCAGTACGACCAGGGGCTTGCGGACTACGACGACCTCAAAGATCCGCTCGAGACCTACTATCGGACCTCCGGGGAGTACCTCGAGTCGCTGCTGCGCTACCGGGTCGCGCTCGCCGACCTCGCGATGAAGTGCGGCGCCGACGCGCTCGATGTCTGGCCCGCTGAATAGCCCGTCGATCGGGACGTCGAAGCGAGCGTTGCCCCTTCACTGGAAAAGGCCATGACCCCGTCGTTTCGCTCTGCGCTCGTTTCCGCTCTCGTCTCGGTCTCGCTCGCCGCGCCAGCCCTGGCCGCCGAGGAGGGCGCCGCGACCGCCTTCGTTCAGTCGCGCGCCGACGTGGTGGTGTCGTTGGTCAACGGTGCCGGCGCGAGCGAGGCACGCCGGGCGGAGCTGCGCGACGCCATCCGCGGCTTCTTGTCGTACGAGGTCCTCGCGGAGCGAACGCTCGGCGAGCAGTGGGGTCTGCGCTCCGCGGACGAGCGTGCCGAGTTCGTCGCGCTGCTCCGCGACCTGATCGAGACCAGCTACTCGCGTAAGCTCGGGCGCGGGCCGGTTGACGCGACCGGCTACGGAGTCAGCTACACCGGCGAGCGGACCCGCCGCGACCGGACGACGGTCGAGGTCCAGGTGACTGCCGAGGGGCGCGCGCACGTCGTAGAGATCAAGCTCGAAGAGCGCCCCGAGGGGTTCATCGTCTATGACGTCGTGACCGACGACGTCTCGCTCGAGGAGTCGTACGCCGAGAGCTTCGCGTCGATCATCTCGGAGCGAGGCTGGGATGGCCTGATCGCACGGATGCGGGAGCGGCTGGAGGAGCTGCAGCGCGGCTGATCGACGGCTCCCCTGGCGACGACCTTCGCGCCGCGGAGCGCCTCAGCGTCCGCGGGGCTGCGAGGCGGCCTGGGCGACAGCGGTTCGCGCCTGGGCGTCGGCGGCGTCGAGCGGCGCGACCGCGGCGGCAGCGTCGAAGAGCTCGAGAGCACGCGCTGGGTTGCTCTGAAGATCGGGCGATCGCGCGCTGGCGAGGCAGGCCGCTCGGAGCTCCACTCGGAGAGGGGCACCCCGGTCTCCTCCGCGTGCGGCGACGCGCGCCGCTGCGAGCAGATGCTCGGCGGCAGCCTCGGGCCGGCTGGCGCGCTGCGCCTCGGCGGCGGCGACGCGGTGCAGCTGAACGAGGGTCGGGACCACGTCGCCCTCGCGGAGCTCCGTCGCCGCCGTCGCGGCCTCCGTACCCTCGGAGATTCCATCGCCGCTGAGGCAGCGCTCGATCGCTTCGAGCCCGGCGATGGCGGTCTGCGACGCGGATGTCGCGATGAGCGAGCGGGAGGCCTCGAGCTGCGCCTGGCACTCGGCGAGCGCCGCCGTCGCGTCGCGCTCTCGCGTCGCGAGCGCGAGCGCGCGCTCTACGCCCGCGTCTCCGGGGCGGACGGCGAGCGCTCGCTCGTAGAGCGTGACGGCCGTTGGCCAGTCGCGGGCGGCCATCGCGGCCGCGGCGAGGGTGAGCGCGTCGGGTTCGGGCGCCGGCTTGTCGCGAACGCCCAGCGCGAAGACGGCCGCGGCGAGAAGGCATACGACGCCAACCGCGACGGCGAGCGCGGGAGCCACGGAGCGTCGGCCGGAAGTCGCCTTCGCCGGGACGCGGACGCGCGTCCAGTCGGTGTGGGGCGAATTCGTGAAGAGGAGGGGCACGTCGCCGAAGTGGATGACGTCGCCGTCGCTCAGACGCATGGGGGCGCGCGCTCGCACGCCGTTCACCCAAGTCCCGTTCGCCGACCCGGCGTCGGCGACGATCAGCGACGAGCCCTCGACGCGTACGTCGGCGTGATGCCGCGAGACGCTGCCATCGACGATGGCGATATCGCAGTGCGACGCGCGCCCGACGCGCGCCATCGCCGAGAGGATGGGGGTAGCCGCGCCGCCGGCCGCGGCGTCCAGGCGGACAAGCGTGGGGCGGGGGCCGGCGGAGGCAGGGTCGTTGGGCAGAAATCGGACGATGTGGTCGCCGATCACGATGACTGTCGGGCCTGACAGCGCCTCGACGCCGCTGATGCGGCTACCGTTGACCACCACGCCGTTCGCCGCGCCGAGATCTTCGATGTAGGCGCGGCCGTTGTGGGTGAAGATGCGTGCGTGGCGCCGAGATACCGAGGTCGAGGCGAGGACGAGGTCGCAGTCGTCGCCGCGCCCCATCGTGATCTCGCCGGTGTTGACGGCGCGGGCGTGGAGGATCCCACCGGACAGGTCTTCGATCTGCAGCCGGAATGACATGTCAGGCGTTGAAGACGCTGGTGTCGAACTCCACGCCGCCGGCCGAGAGCTCGGAGAACAGGCGCGGGACGTGCCCCGTAGCGCTGAACTCGAGCCCGCCGGCGCCCAGCTTGGACGTGAAGACGGCGTGGGTCTGGAGTTGGTCACGCTCGACGCCGGAGACGTCGATCACCTCGCGTACGACAGGGCGCCCGCCGCTGCGGCCCAACTGGACCAGGACGTCCACGGCGTTCGCGATCTGCCGGCGGACGATGTCGGCGTCGAGGCCGGTTGCGCTCGCGGCCGATCCGACGAGGCGCGAGAGCGCGTCGGTGGGGGTCCGCGCGGCGAATGACGCGAAGACGGCCGCGCCGGCGGCAGAGACGTCGAGGAGCCACTCGCCGACCATGGGGCCTCCGAACGGGTCGATGACGATGACGTCCGGCGAGAGCGTGGCCGCGCGAAGAAGCGCGCTCGGCTCGGCGCCGGGGACATTCTGCAGGCGGATGACCGTGGGGCCGTCGAAGCGGAGCGCGTGCGACGCCTCGACGGCGGCGATCCGGAGCTCGTTGGCGATCGGTGCGAGGACGGCCTCGATGAACGCGGTCGCGTCGGCCCGGTGTGTCGCGCTCACGATGACCCCGCCGCCGTGCCGCGCGGCGGTCCGCAGGGCCGAGAGAATGGGCTCGGTCACGGCGCCGCTGGCCACTAGGTCGTTCGCTCCAGCGGCGGTGGCGCGGGTGATGGCGATGACGGGGTTGGCAGCGGTGGCGGGCGGTAGCACGAGCTCAAAGCGCGTGCCGTCGGGCAGTCGAACGGCGCCGCCGAGCGGGTCGGTCAGGTTCGCGCCTCCGGCCACGCGCCGCGCGGCGGCGGCGAGCGTCTCGGGGTGTCCGAACGCGAGCGGCGCGATCTGGCGCACGCCTCCGCGCGTGACGCTGATGTGGTCGTGGCGGTTGACGAAGATCTCGGTGATGGACGGGTCGTCGAGGTAGGTCTCGAGCGGGCCGAGGCCCGCCAGCTCCTGCACGAGGAGGGCGGCGAAGTCGGCGCTGGCGCCGAGGGAGCCGGGCTCCGCGGGTGGCGCACAGTTCTGGACGAGCCGCTCCACGCGAGCGAGATCGCTCGGCGATGGCGGGTAGACGGCCGGGAGGGCACCCGGGTCTGCGGCCTCCAGGATGGTCGCGACGGCCTTCGCGTGCAGCTCGCGGAAGCCCTCCTCAGTCACGAGTGAGGGCAGGCGCCTCGGGGCGGTGGGGGCGGCGGCCGCGGGGTCGCGCGTCAGCATGAGGGGGACCCGAGTCGCCAGCGTCTGCCGGGTGAGTCCGGTCCCCGGCGACGTGCTCGTCAGAGACGTCGAGACGTTGGCGACACCCGCGACGGCGCGCGCCGCCGCTCCGGCGAGATTGTCGGTGCCCTCGTCGTCGCCGCCGAGGTGGGTCACTGCGAAGGCGGCGCCCGTGGCCTCGGGCTCGGCGGGGGGGGGCGTGAGGGCGTTGGCCGCGGTGCTCGCGAACCCGGCCGGGTCGCCGTGCGGGACGTCGGCGGCGCTGCCGAGCTCAACCTCGAGGACGTAGTCGCCGATCACCACACGGTCGCCATCGCGCAGGGTCTGCGGCGCGGCGATCTTTCGGCTGTTGACGATCGTGCCGTTGGTGCTGCGGAGGTCGATGACGACTGGGCGGCCATCGCGCTCGACTAGCTTGGCATGACGCTTCGAGACGCTGCCCTTGGGCAGAATCACGTCGTTTCCGCGGACGCGCCCGATCGACACCTCGGGGAGGTCGAAACGGAGCGTCTCGGACTCCTCGCCGCGCTCGGTGACGGTGATGATGAACATGGTTCGCCAGTTGGGTCCGGCGTGATTGTGCGGGTCTGGCGACGCGCGGTCAAGGCCGGCCGGAGGGCGCGACGAGCCGTTTGACGCGCCTCGTCACGCCGGGCTACTGTCTTGCGGCTCGCGGCAGCCCGCCGCCTCAGTCCGCTCCGACCTCTCGGCGACGACTTGCAGACGCTTCGGCCCATCATCTTCGGCAAGCACTGCCTGCTGGAGCGAGTCAGCATCGGCGGCATGGCGGAGGTGTATCGGGCGCGTCCTTTCAACGCGCCAGGCTTCAAGCGATTTCTAGCTCTGAAGCGCATTCTCCCGAATCTCGCCGCGGACTCCGAGTTCATCTCGATGTTCGTCGACGAGGCGAAGATCGCGGTTCAGCTCAACCATCGCGCCGTCTGTCAGATCTACGAGCTCGGGCGGCTCGAGGGATCCTTCTACATCGTCATGGAGTACATCGCGGGCCGCGACGTGCTCGCCCTCCAGAACTGGTTCCGCAAGCGGAAGAAGATCATGAGCGTCGTTCAGGCGGCGTTCATCGCGGCCGAGGTCTGCGAGGGCCTCGACTACGCCCACCGCAAGGTGAGCGACGACGGGCAGCCGCTGAACATCATCCACCGCGACATCAGCCCGCAGAACGTCCTCGTTAGCTACGAGGGCGAGGTGAAGCTGATCGACTTCGGCATCGCCCGCGCGGCGACGACCAACCAGACCACCCAGGTCGGCGTCCTCAAGGGGAAGTTCGGCTACATGTCGCCCGAGCAGGTCGACGCACTCCCGCTCGACCACCGCAGCGACATCTTCGCGGTCGGCACGCTGCTCTGGGAGATGCTGACCGCGCGCCGCCTCTTTTACGGAGACTCCGACTTCGCGACGCTCGAGAAGGTGCGGTCCGCGACGATCGAGCCGCCTAGCAGCAGGAACGCCAACGTCCCCCAGGAGATCGATCGGATCGTCCTGCGCGCGCTGACGCGCGACCGCGACGAGCGGTACGCGTGGGCGAGCGAGATGGCCGCCGACCTGCGCGCGTTCCTTGCGACCGCCGCGCCGGACTACGGGCAGGAGCGGCTCGGCACCTGGATGTGCAGGAACTTCGCGACCGAGCTGGAGACCGAGCGCGAGAAGACCGATCTCTTCGCTCGGTTCGTCACGGTCGACGACGTCCACCGGCACTACAAGGAGCACCCCGAGGTCGACCCGAGCGGCGCTCGTCTCGACCCCGGCCTCGACGAAGACGCCGAGGAGGCGACGCGAGTCGTCGAGGGTAGTGACGGCGAGGTGCTCGCCGCGGGTCCCGCCGGCGCTCTCGAGGCGCGACTCGAGAGCGTGGAGAGCGGTCTTCCGGCGGCGAGCGGTCCCGCGGTCTCCGTCTTCGTCGACGACGACGAGCTCAACATCGTCGTCGACGACCCGATGGCCGACCTCGCGGCGCCCGCCCCGCTGACGTCGCCGCCGCTCGAACTCCCTCGCCGCGCCGAGCGCGCGCCCCGCTCCCGTCTCATCGCGCCGCTCGCGGTCGCGTTCGTCGTCGCGGTCGCCGTGGTCGGCGCACTCGCAGCGCGGCGTGCGGCGACTCCGACGGGGGTGCTCACGATCGACGCCGACCCGCGCGATGGGACCGAGGTCTTCCTCGACGGCGTGCGCGTCGAGGGTCCCCTCCCGGCGCGCATCGAGCATCTGAGCGCGGCCCCGCGTATCGTCGAGATCCGACACGCCGGGTATGAGCCCATCGTTGAGCAGGTCGAGGTCGGCGAGCGCTCGGTCACCGAGTTTCATCGACGGCTCGTCTCGGCGCAGACCGCCCAGGCCGATCTCATTCTGCACCTCCCGGACGCCGGCGCGCAGGTCTACCTCGACGGAACTCTTGTGGGCGGGCAGGGCGACACGCGGACGCTGCCCGTGACCGCGGGCACCCCTCACGAGATCGAGGTCTTTCGCCCCGGTCACTTCGTCGAGACGCTCTCGCTGCAGGCGACGCCGAACGCGCGCTACGAGCGAACCGTCGAGCTGCGTGCCGTCGAGGGCACCGTGTCGGTCGCGAGCGACCCGCCCGGGACCGTGCTCGTCGACGGGGTCGAGCGCGGGGGCCCGGGCGGGCCGGTGGTCGTCTCTGGCCTCGACGTCCGCCGGCCGTATCGTGTCGAGGTCCGCCCGCCGACCCCCTCCTTCCGCCCGTACACGCAGACCGTCGTCTTCGACACCTACTACGACCTGCGTCTTCGACCCCGGCTCGCCCGCCTCGGAACGACCGAGACAGAGGCGCCGGTTCCGTTTGGCTACATCACGGTCGCAGCGACGGACACATGGTACCGCGTCTTCGTCGACGGACGCGACACGGGCCTCGTCACGCCAATCCAGCCGGACGCGCCGCTCGCACTGAAGGCGGGGGATCGAACGGTCAGCTTCGTCCGATCGGGCGACCGGCGCGACGTCCGCGTTCACATCGACGACGCGCAGACTCTCGCCGTTCGCGTCCCCGGCACCTGACACAACGCCACGCGCAGCCAACGAGCGAGCATGGAGACCGCATACGAACGCCCACAGGCAGGCCGCGTCGAAGCAGTGGAACACGCGTACGGGCCTAACGTCCACGTCCTGGCCGACCCGTTCGCGCTCGGGCTGCTGGCCCGCCTCTGTAGCCCTGCCGTCGTGCAGCCAGAGTTCAATGCGATCGTCGGCCAGCTCTACCGTCACCTCATGGTTGCGGCGCTGAACACGTGCTTCCCCACGACCGTCGTCGAGAGCGAGACGCGGATGCACGCGTACACGCCGAACGGGATCTTCCGCGGGGCCGTCATCGACCCGACGACGCGAGTCGTCTGCGTCGACGTCGCGCGCGCCGGCATCTTGCCGTCTCAGATCTGTTTCGACATCGCCAACACGGTCTTCGACCCGAGCGGCGTCCGCCAGGACCACCTGATCATGTCGCGCCGCGTCGCCGAAGACGGTCGCGTCATCGGTGCCGACATCTCCGGTACGAAGATCGGCGGCCCGATCGACGACCGCTGCGTGCTGTTCCCCGATCCGATGGGCGCGACCGGCGGGTCGCTGTCGGCCGCGATCTCCTACTACAAGGAGAACTTCGGCGCGGCGCCACGCCTGCTCGCGACGCTCAACCTCATCGTCACGCCGCAGTTCATCCGCACGCTCGCGGCCGACCACCCCGAGGCGCACATCTTCGCGCTACGGGTCGACCGCGGCGAGTCTGCCACCGACGTGCTCGCGACGTCGCTGGGCGCACGGTGGGACGACGAGAACGGACTGAACGCGACGGACTACATCGTCCCCGGTGGCGGTGGGTTCGGCGAGCTGATGAACAACTCGTGGGTGTAGTCATGAGCACGATCGAGAGCCCTCGCGTCTCTGTTCTCCTGTCAGCCGACGCCATCGCTGCCCGGGTCGCAGCGCTCGGCGCCCAGCTCAGCGAAGACTACCGGGGACGCGACGTCGTCCTCGTCTGCATCCTCAAGGGGTCCCTCGTCTTCTTCGCGGACCTCCTGCGCGCGGTCACGATCCCTACGCGCTGCGACTATCTGGCTGTGGAGTCCTACGAGGGGACCAGCTCGAGCGGGGAGGTCCGGTTCACGGCCGATCTGCGCGGCGCCATCGAGGGCCGCGACGTGCTTCTCGTCGAGGACATCGTCGATACGGGGCTCACGATGGCCTACCTGCTCGAGGCGCTGTCGGCTCGAAAGCCGTCATCGATCGAGGTCGTCACGCTGCTCGACAAGCCGTCGCGTCGGCGAACACCCGTGAGCCTTCGGTACGTCGGATTCGAGATTCCGGACGCATTCGTGGTCGGCTACGGGCTCGACTACGAGCAGTACTTCCGAAACCTCCCGTTCGTCGGCGTGCTCGAAGAGGTGCCTTCGCTCGGCTAGCCGCTCGGGAAAGAACAGGCGGCGAGCTCGCGAGCCGGGCGTCCGGCGCTCCGGCTCGGGCCTCCGTTCAGACCGACGCGGACCGCTTGAGTTCGGCCACGCGCCGCAGGAACTCGTCGTGGCGCTGGCGGAACTCGGCGGCGAACCCGCGGCCGTCTGACGCCTCGCTGGCGCGGCCGGCGGCGACCTCCAAGACGTCGATAAGGTCCTGCACCGTCTCCATCGGGCGGCGCTGTTCGCCGCCCGCTCCGGACGTGAGTCGAACGGCTCGTGCGGTCGTGCCCCAGCCGTCGACGATGACGAGCTGAACGTCGGGGTACTCGCCGCGCACGGTCTCGACGACGAGCGACGTGGGGATGTCTGGGGTGGCGTCGTCCAGGACGATGATGCCGGGCGGGTGGCCGCTGATCTTGTCTAGGATCTCGCCGCCGGTCGACATCGGTGGCCCGATCTCGAGGCGGAGTCGAGGCCCGAGCGACGCGACCCCTGCAGCGAACTCGGGGTCGGTGACGACGATCCACGTCGCAACCGGCGCTCGCGACGAGCCGCTGTCGGGCTCCTGCAGGGCGCGGAGCTTGCGCTGCAGCTCCATGTTCGAGCGTTCGATCGCGAGAAACTGCTCGAGTGCGAAGTCGGCGAAGTCGGCGGCTCGTGCCGCTCGCGTGAGGTCTGCGCCGCTACCGACGGCGGCCTCGCGCGCTGCAGACTCTGCGCTGCGCGCGCGACGCTCGAGGTTCTTGAGGCGAGCGCGGTAGCGTCTGCGGCGCTCTAGTGCCGCGCGGACGCGCGTGAGGAGCGTCGTCGGGTCGAACGGCTTCGGTACGAAGTCGAACGCGCCGGCGCGCATCATCTCGATGGCGTCGCTCGCCGTACACGACCGGCCGGTGAGGATCACGGCGGCGTCGGGCTGTCGTGCGATCGCGGCCGTGACGACGGTCTCGATGTCGAACCCCGGCGCCTCGAGGTCGACGACCACGAGCGGAAACGGCGTCGCGTCCAGCGCCTTGAGTACGGCTTGCAGCGAGTCGGCCGCGTAGACCTCGAGGCCGGAAGCCGAGAGCACGTCGTTGAGCTGAAGCTCTAGCGCGTGCTCGGTCTCGAGGATGAGGACTGCTTCGGGCATCTCGCGTCTACTTGGGCCGATGGAGTCTAACACCGGCGCAGGCGACGGCCAAGCAGACGCTAGAACCGTGGCTGGTGGCGCGAATCAGGGGCGGTACGGCAGCACCTCGGGCGCGCGCGCTCGATAGTTGGTGTCGACGTACTCCATGAGATCGAAGAATGCAGACTCGTACGCCGGGCCGCCCGGAACACCGTCCGGGTAGGCGAGGTGGTCGGTGTAGAAGTTGCCCTGCACGCAGTTCGCTTCGCTGTCCCACGTGTCGGACAGGCAGCCGCCATCTTCTCCGTCCGCGAGCCCATCGCGATCGTTGTCGACGCCGTCTGCGCAGAACGCGACGCGCTCACCCGTCTCGCTTCGGCCGCCGCTGGTGCCACAGCCGCTGTCGCCGCCGTCGATGTCACCATCGCCGTCGTTGTCGATGCCGTCGTTGCACGCGGTCACCTCGATCTCGCCGCAGTAGCCGTCCGGGAAGACCAGGATCGCCTTCGGCCAGTCGCCGCTCGCCATGTACGTCGAGAACGGGACGGCGGCGACCTGGAGCTCGTCCGGGGTCTGTCCGTAGCCGTGCAGGATGTAAACGACCGGGAAGGTGGAGTCGCGGAAGGGCGAGCCGGTCGGCCACTCACTGGTGCCGTCACCGCTAGCGCAGTCCGGGTCGTCGGCGTCGGCCCGTCCGTCCGCGTCGTTGTCGATGCCGTCAGTGCAGCGCGTGACGGACTCGCCAGACTCCGACAACGTGGCGGCCGACAGGCAGTCAGGGTCCTCGCCGTCGCGGAGCCCGTCCCCGTCGTTGTCCCGTCCGTCGATGCAGGCGGTCCACTCGTATCCAGGCGGGAACGCGATCGAGTAGCGCATGACGCCGCCGATGCTCGGCGAGGGGGCGAAGAACGTGCCACTGGCGAGCGGGTAGGGCGACGAGATCGGGTTTCGGTCGCCGTCGGGGAAGCGGTTCGTGATGTAGCCGAGCATCGTCAGCAGGCGATTCGCGAGCTGAGGGATGGTACCGACGTGCTTGCCGTCGCCGAAGCAGATGTCCTCTTCGTCAGCGTCGATGTTCCCGTAGCGGACGTACACGTTCCGCCCGAGGTTCTCCCAGTCGACGGCGGTGAAGTTGTAGTCGTTGGCTTCGGAGGGGTCGAGGTCCTGGACGCGGAAGAAGTCCTCATAGACCCGTACGTTACCGCCGAAGAGTTCGAGCGTTCCGGCGAGCTGGTTCGCGCCCACTGCGAAGTTGAACAGGTCGCGGATTCCCGAGTCGAGGTAGACGTTGAGGTTGCGGCGCTGCTCCGGTGTCATCGCGGCATAGAGCTGGCGGGGCGACACCTCTTCGAACACGCGAAGGAGGTTCGGGTTGTAGTCGAACACGCCGTTGCCCTCGCCGTAGTCGTAGCCACCATCGGCGAGCTGCGGCGTCCCTTCGACGCCATCGAGGCCGTAGTCCTCGAATGGCTCGCCGACGTCGTAGAGCCAGTTGCCCTCCGTGCCGGCCTGGTTGTCGACGTAGTTGTAGTCGTCACCGGCGGGGTCGGGGTTGGTGACCGGGTCGTATCCCTCCTCCTCGGAGGAGGGGATGCCGTCGGCGCCAACGTCCGCGAACGGCTCGTAGAAGTTCCGGATGATCGGCTCGCCCGGGTCGCGGATCCCGTTGCCGTTCACGTCGACGGCGAGCGTAATGTCGACCGGCCGGCTCTGCGCGCACGGCTCGTCGTAGAGGCCTTCGTTGGTCTCGTCCGGCTGGCCGTCGAAGTCCGTGTCGCACGCCCGGTCGAACGGGATTGACCGGTCGCGGCTCCCCTCGCCGTCGCAGAACGCGATGACAGGCATCGACCCGGTCGGGTTGAACTCGTCGTCGTAGTAGCCGCTCGCGATGGTGAACGTCGACGACGGGTCCGTCGGTGGGCAGGTGTTGCCGCGCGGGCATCGCTCCGAAGCCGGACGCGTGGCCTCCTCGAAGGGCAGCCCCGGCGGCAGGAACGGGCTCACATCGCTGTAGGTGACGATGTTGCCGACCGCCATCATCAGGTCGAGGAAGATCTCCGCGTAGCTGCCGCGGTCGAACGAGCCGCCGGTACCTTCGCCAGTCGGGAAGTACCACTCGTCGAACGCCATGTTGTGCTCGCTCTCCTGCGTCGGAGTGAAGCGGACACCCTCGCCGTAGGTCGGCGCCGGTGCGAAGCCACCCATGCCGCCATCGCGGATGTAGTGCGCGAGGTAGACCCACTCCGCCGGGCCGCCGAGCGGCCCCACGAAGTCAAAGGAGTCCGGGTGGCGGAACCCGATCATGCTCGAGCCCAGGCCGCCCATCGAGACGCCGGTCACCGCGCGGAACGTCCACTCGCGGTCGTACGCCGTGCCAGCCTCGGGCTCGACGCCGAGCTGGAAGTCGCCCGTAATCTCGGACTCGAAGCGCACAGTCCCGCGGACCATGTTCTCCTGGAAGTTCGCCGTGACCGGCTCGAGGACCTCCCCCGTCGCGCGGCGGTGGTAGAGGCGGATGTCGCTCGGCCGCGCGTTGGGCGGCAGCTTCGTCAGGTCGAACGGTGTTGAGACGAAGTACCGCCGCTCGAACCGCGGCGCGCCGTCCGACGTGATCGAGAACGCCGGGCCCAGCGCGATGATACCCTCGGGGACCAGCGACTCGGCGCATCCGACCGTGACCGTCGTCGCAGTGGTGACCTCGCGCCCGAGGAACCGCACCGACGCCGAGATCGACGTGTTGTCGATCGGCAGGGTCGCCGTCGCGCCGGCGGACGGGGTCACCGCGATCGGGATCGGCTCCGACGAGCAGCCGAGCTCGCCGGTCTGGATCACCTCTTCTTCGACGTCGGCGTCGGCGCCGCCTTCGTCCACGACGTCGGTGTCGGCACCGTCTGGCCCGGCGTCCTCGGCCGTCTCGTCGACGGTGTCGCTGATCGGCGCGTCGACCGCAGCATCCGGCTCCGTGTCAGAGCCGCCGTCGCCGCCGCAGCCCGCGGCGAGGACCGGTGCGGCGACGAAGAGGGTGGCAAGCGTCAGACGGCGGGGACGAGACATATTGCGCTCCTGTCGGTCACAAGTTCGCGGCGCACTGTACGCGGAACCGGCGTCGAGTCAACGCGGCGCGGCCCGCGCGACGTCGCCCCTTGCATCCACTGCGCAGGTTCGGCAGAGTCACGCCAAGGCCGTCAGCGCTTTCGCGCCCACACCGGCCGTTTCGACGACGAGGTCCGCTTGAGGCTGTCCCTCCCCGCCGCGCTCGTAGCGGCCGTTGTTTTGCAAGGCTGCATCGGCGACTCGGTCTCGGACGAGATCTCGACAGAGGTCACGATCGACCTCGCGACGTCGCCAGGCCAGATCGTCGAGGTGCGCAAGCGCTTCCGGTTCAGCCATGACCCGCGAGACGCACGCGGCGTGTACTTCAGCGACGCCCGCCTTCAGCTTCTTTCACCAGTCGACGCCGACCTCTCGTACCTGCACAGGGTAGACGTGCTCGTCGTTGACCCCGCGTCCCCCGAAGTGTCGGTGCTCGTTGGGCGGGCCGAGGGCTTCCTCCCCGGAGATCGGGTGGTCCCGTTCGACGTCATCTACACGGACGACCTGCGCCGCTTCGCGAGCGACGACTCGCGCGTCACATTTTCGTTCGCGCTCGAGACCAACACATGGTCCGGCGGGCTCCCGGAGGGCGGCCTGACGGTCGCGGCTACCGCCACAATCCAGATCGACATCTAGCCGTGCTACGCCGGGGGACCGGCGCTGCTCTGTCGCTCCTTCGCCTCTTCGGCGGCCGATCGTCGAATGTAGAACGGTTCGACCGCGTCGGGCTCGACGGCGTCGTCCCCGAACGCCCGCCACCGTGCCAGCGCGACACGTGCCGAAGGCACCTGAAGGTCTGGACGTGGCACGACGTAGCCGTCGAGCTCACGACCGAGCTCCGGATAGGCCTCGACGGCATCTCCTGCGAGCTGCCAGCGCTCGCTGCCGGCACTGTGTACCGCCGACATCAGCGTCTCTGGCGTGTAAGCGCCGAGCTCCAGGATTGGCGCTCCGGTCCTGCCGCGGATCCCTGCTGCGTAGATCAGCCCACGATAGGCGTTCATCGCCCAGAGCAGGCGCTGCTCTGGCTCGAGCGCGAACGCGGTGGCGGCCGGCGCCAGCGTCGGCACGAGCTTGGCGTGGCCGCCAAAGGCGATGCCTTTCGCCAGCGCTAGCCCCACGCGGAGGCCCGTGAAGCTGCCGGGACCCGTGCCCACGATGATTCGGTCGAGCTCGAGCGGTGAGACGCGGAGCTCGTCGAGCAGGCTCCGCACCGACGCGGCGAGGTCGCGCGAGTGCCCGCGCCGCGGGGCGCCGGCCACGTCGGTCCGCTCGAGGATCTCCCCATCCCCGACACACGCCGCGACAGACTGACAGAGCGTGGAGGTCTCGATCGAGAGGACCCTCACCCGTTTACCCAGAGCGCGATGTCGGCCCAGTAGCGCTCGATGTCGTTCTTGAACGCGAAGAGCATCAGCAGGACCAAGCAGACCAGCCCAACGTAGGCGGCGAGGTTTCGCGCGCGCATCGACAGGGGCTCGCGGCGGATCCCCTCCGCAGTGAGCAGCAGCAGGTGGCCACCATCGAGACCCGGGATGGGCGCCAGGTTCAGAACGGCGAGGTTGACGCTGATCAGCGCCATGAAGCGCGTAAACGTCATGATCCCCTGCGCGCCCGCGCGGCTGGCGACCTCCGCGATCATCATCGGACCGCCGAGGTTCGACGAGTCCACCGCGCCCGTGACCATCATGAACAGGCCACCCGCGATCGACGCGATCAGTCCGAGCGTCTCGAGAAACGCCGCCGACGTCGCGCGGAGCACGCGCCGACCGGGCGGGACGCGGACGAGGTCGAACGGGACACGGTCGTCGGGTGCGGTGATCAGCCCGACGAACGTCTGCTCGGTGAGGCTGCGCATGTCGCCGGTCACTTCGAGCGTCAGCGGGGTCAGACTGACGTCGAGCTCCTCGCCGTCACGCTGTATCCGGAGCGCGTGCGCGACCCCCCCTGCGTTCTCGAGGCGCTGGTCGAGGATCTCGAGCGACGTCACGGGGCGGCCGTCCGCTGCCAGCACACGGTCTCCGCGCCGGAGCCCAGCCATCGCTGCGGGCGAGCCCGGCTCCACGTCGAAGACCGTGGCTTCGGCCGCTCGGACGGAGTCGAACGCGGCGACCGGAACGACAACTTCGACCCACTCCTCGACGAAGGCAGACGCGAACGTGCCCTCGACACGGATCGGGCGCCGAAGGCCCAACCGAACGGTCGTCGCGGCTGCCGCGTGCACTGCGTCACGGAGGTCGATCCAGGCATCCACGGGCTGACCGTCGACAGAGACGACGCGGTCGAACGTTCGCAGTCCCGCGGCGAACGCCGGGCCCGCGGAGTCGACGTCGATGATCGACGCGTAACGGGACCAGACGAGACCGAGTTGGAAGCCGGGCGCTCGCCCCTGTGCCACGGCCTCGGGAGTTGCCGCGAGCGAGACGCGCTGTCCGTCGCGCTCGATCTCGAAAGTGAGCTGCCGTCCGCCAGACGACGCGACCGCCGCGACGATGTCATCGAAGTAGCGCACCGGATCCCCGTCGATCGCTACGATCCGGTCACCCGGCGTGAAGCCGGCGGCCGCCGCGGGCGTGCCGTCGAGCACGGTGCCGACCTCCGCGCCGGCGAGCTCGCCCTTGCTCACGAAGAAGAGCCAGAGCAGGGGGACAGCCAGGACGATGTTGGCGGCGGGCCCGGCGAGGTAGATCACCATCCGCTGCCAGACGGGCTTGTCGGTGAGCGCGTCCTTCGAGCCGTCGTCCTCTGTGACGTCCTCGGGGGAGGCGCCGAGCATGCGGACGTAGCCGCCCAGCGGGAGCGCGCGGATCGAGAACTCCGTGCCGGCGCGCGTGATGCTGGCGACCACCGGGCCGACGCCGATCGCGAACTGTTCGCAGCGCACCCCGAAGTACCGCGCGGCGACGAAGTGACCGAGCTCGTGAAAGAACACGAGCGGGCCGATCATCAGCAGAAACCAGACCAACGACATCAGCGCGCCGCCTCAGAGTCCGAGTGCCCACTTCGCGATCGCGAAGCACGGCGCAGCGAACACGAGCGCGTCGACTCTGTCGAGCACTCCGCCGTGCCCGTACAGCAAGGCGCTCGAGTCCTTTACTCCCGTGGCGCGCTTGATCGCCGACTCGACGAGGTCTCCGGCCTGGCCGATCGCGGCCGCTGGTATCGCGATGATCGCCGCGCGGACCGGGCCGAGCTCTGGCAGCAGCCATTCGCCGAACGCCAGTCCGCCGAGGGTAGAAGCGAGGAGCCCGCCGATCGCTCCTTCCCAGGTCTTCTTCGGGGACAGCGTCGGGGCCAGCTTGTGCCTGCCGAAAGCGCGGCCGGCGAAGTACGCCCCGGTGTCGCCCGACCAGATGACCGCCATCGGGTAGAGCACCCAGCCCGCTTGCGACGCGGCGACGCTGAAGCGAGCGTCCCCCGTCGCCCCGGCTGTCAGCACGAGCGCGCCGAACAGCGGCGTCGCGTACCCGATCGTTAGAAAGGCGCTGCCCGCGCGCGCGGCGACCTCGTCGATCGGTGAGGTCCAGACCACGACGACGAGCGTCGCCAGCGTCGCTACGGCCACGGTCGCGAGCAGGGACTCTGTTGGGGCCCAGTACAGGGCCGCAAGGGTCAGCGCGACGGCGGCGACCGCCGCCCAGCCGCCGGGTCCGGGGGCACCGCCGCCCGTCATTCGCGCGAGCTCCCAGGCTCCCAGCGTCCCAGCCACCCAGTACAGCGCCCAGACCGCCCAGTTCGGTGCGAGGAACGCGATCGCGAACAGCGCGGGTACGCCGACCGCGGCGGTCACCAAGCGCTTGGCGAGATCGGACGGCGCGCGGTCGCTCACGGCGCGGCGGCGAGCTCGTCGAGCTTGCGCTGTACGAGCTGGTTGTCGGGGTCCTGCGTTGCCGCGAAGCGCAAGTGTGCGAGCGCCATCGCGCGGTTTCCGGCGATCTCGGCCTTCTGTGCGAGGTCCAGGTACTTCCGAGCGGTTGGCACGCGGCTCATGTCTGCGTACGTCTGCGGTCCCGCCTCGGAGGTCGGCGGGGCCTCGACGCCAGCGTCGTACCGCATCCGGTCGTTCGGGCTCCGCAGCACGCGATACGCAGCGCCGATCCGGAGGTAGAGCGCGAGCGCCTTCTCGCGCGACGCCTCGTCGAGCGCCCGTAGCCGGTCGGGGTGATACGCCAGGCTCAGCCTGTCGTACGCAGCGGTCACGTCGTCGATCGACGCGTCCGGAGCGACTCCGAGAATCTCGTAGTGCGACTTGTCGTCGAGGCGGAGCGACATCACCTCGATGTCGGCCTGAACACCCCGGAAGTCGGTCGACGACGGGCGCGCGGCACGGATCAGCCGCGCAACGCTGCTCACGAAGACCTTGTCCGGCACCGGGAACTTGAGGGCGCCGTGGAACGGGTCGCCCGGGGCGGCCACGACCTCGCGCGTCACGAGGATCATCGCGGCGTTGGGCAGCGCGCCGCGCAGCGCGGTCGCGAGCTGCGCCGGGCTCGGCCGCGGAAAGTTCTCGGTCACCAGCAGCGCGTCGACGCGCGCGCCTGCCGAGAACGCCTTGATCTCGCGTGGGTCGACGGCGCCGCTGGCCGCGAAGCCGGCGCCGAGGAGCGGCGCGATCACCGCTTCGATCATCTGCGGCGACGGCGCGACCACGAAGGCTCGGAGCGGGTTTGCCACGTCAGAACGCCGACGCGGGGAGGTCGTGCTGCATCATCTCGCTGACCTGCGCCGCCGAGAGGCCGCCGGCGAGCGACAGCCGCGTCTGCTGGATCTGGTTCGTCACGGTGTCCCGTGCCGTCACGTTCAGCATGCCGTCGGCGTTGATCTCGAAGCTGACGTCGATGCGAACCTCGCCGCGCTTCGCCGGCCGAATGTCGAAGAGCACCAGCTCGCCGAGCAGGCGGTTCTCGGCGGCGACGCGAGACTCACCCTCGAGGATGTTGAGCCGAACGACTTCCTGGTTGTCGACCGACGTCGCGAAGCTTCGGGTCATGCGCGTCGGGATGGACGCGTTTCGCGAGATGATGACGTCTACGTATCCGCCGACCGTCGCGACTCCAAGGGCGTGCGGGGTCACGTCGATCAGCAGCGGAGCGCGGCCTTGTGGCGCGGACGCGTGCGATTGGGTTCCGCTGACGCGGCTGTAGTCGCCCGACGTCAGCGGCGCGTAGCCGCTGTCCTCGGAGGGCTCGTATGACTCCTCGAGCCCAAAGCCGTAGATTGCTGCGCCGACCGCGACGACCTCGTCGGGGTTCACGTTGATCAGAGGCTGCTTGAAGAAGTAGTTCTCGACCATCTCGCGGACGAGCGGGATTCGCGTCGAGCCGCCGACGAGGACGAGCCGCTCGACTTCGGCCGACGTGAGCCCGGCGAGCTTGAGCGCCTCGTCGCAGACAACGAAGGTCTGCTGAACGATGTCCATGCACGCTTGGTCGAACCGCTCACGCGTGAGCTGAAAGTCCAGCGTCGACGGGCCGTTGTGGCCCGGGACCATCTGCTTGACCATCGCCGACGCGACCGGCTGATCGCTCAGCGTCGTCTTGACGCGCTCGGCGACCGCTTTCAGGCGCTGCATCGCGCCCGGAGCGCTGTTCATGTCGTAGCCGAACTCGGTCTTGAAGCTGTCGACGATGAGCTGCGCGACCCGGTGGTCGAAGTCGTCGCCACCAAGGAACGTGTCGCCGGCTGTGGCGAGGACCTCGAAGACGTTGTCGCGGAGCTCAAGGATCGTGATGTCGAACGTCCCACCGCCGAGGTCGTAGACCGCGATGCGCTCGCGGTACTGCTGGTCATAGCCATACGCGAGCGCGGCCGCGGTCGGCTCGTTCAAGATCCGCAGCACCTCGAGCCCTGCGAGCTGCCCCGCCGTCTTCGTCGCGTCGCGCTGTGCCTCGTTGAAGTTCGCCGGGACCGTGATGACGGCGCGCGTGACCGGCTCGCCGAGGTAGTTCTCGGCGATCTTCTTCACGTGCCGAAGCACGATCGCCTGGACCTCTTCGATCGAGTAGTGGCGCCCGCGCAGGAAGATCTTGGGGTTGTCGTCCGACCCACGGACGATCTGGTAGGCGTACTTCGAGATCGCGAGGTTGATCTCCGGCGCGTAGAACGGGCGGCCGATGAGTCGCTTCGCCGAGTAGATCGTGTTGAGCGGGTCGATCGCCATCCGACTCTTCGCCTGGCGCCCGACGATAGTCCGACCATCAGGCAAGAACGAGACGACGGACGGCTGGATCTTCTGGCCCTCATTGTCGGGGATCACGATCGCCTCGCCATCGACGACCGCGCAGACGACGGTGTTGCTGGTGCCGAGGTCGATTCCGACGATGCGTCCCGACATGGGAGTCCTGGGGGGAGGAAGGCCTCGGACCGTTGTATGGGGTGCGCGACGGCGCCGCAAGTCGAGCGCACCCGCGCGGCCGCAGTCCCGCTCGCGCCCAGCGCGAGCGCACCCGCGCGCCCGCGTTGTTCTCTGCGGCGCGCCGCGTTATACGGCGCCCGCTGGCTCACTCTGCCCCGCGTAGACCATGGCACTCTCGATCTTCGTCGGCCTCCTGCTCCTCGTCGGCTTCTCGATGGCCGGCTGGACGGTCTTCTGGCTGTTCCGCTACATCGCCGTCGGAGCGACCGACGATCGCACGTCGATCGAGGCGCTCGCGCCGCGCGTTCGGGGCTTCGTCTACTACGTCCTGGGCCAGGCGCGCGTCATCCGAGAGTTCGGCGGGCTGCTCCACTTCTTCATCTTCTGGGGCTTCCTCATCCTGCAGGCCGAGACGATCGAGTACTTCGTCCGCGCCTTCGTGCCCGACTTCCGACTGTCGATGTTCATCGGCGCCGGACCCTACGCTTCTGTGCTGCTGCTGCAGGACATCTTCGGCTTCCTGGTCCTCGTCGCGCTCTGCATCGCCGCCGTGCGACGCTACATCGTCCGCCCCGACCACGTCCTCCCGTCGCTCGACGCCGGCATCATCCTCGGCGCGCTCGGCACGCTCATGGTCACGAAGTTCCTCGCCCACGGCGCGGAGCTCGCACACGCCGCATCGCCCGCCGACCTCGCCGCGGGCCCCGCGTGGACCCCGATCGCCGCGCTCGCGTCGCACCTGTTCGGTGGCCCGTTCGGCAGCCCAGGCAGCGCCGGTGTCCACACCGTCTACACCGTGAACTACCTGATCCACGTGGTGACGGTCGTCTTCCTCGCCAACTACATCCCGATGGGCAAGCACCTGCACCTGCTCGGCGCGATGCCCAACGTCTTCTTCCGAAAGCTCGAGCCGCGCGGCGCGCTCTACCCGATCGACCTCGAAGACGAGTCTGTCGAGTCGTTCGGCGCCGGTACGCTCGAAGACCTGACGTGGAAGCAGCTCCTCGACACCTACGCCTGCACCGAGTGCGGACGCTGCGAGCACTACTGCCCGGCCTTCAACACCGGCAAGGAACTCAACCCGATGATGGTGATCCACAAGCTCAAGGATCACATCAAAGACAAGGGCAAGCGCGCCTACCAGCTCCGCCCCGGTGAGCTCGTCGGAAAGCTCCGCGAGGCGTTCGCCGAGAACGACTTCAGCCTCGACCGCTTCAAGCGCGACGGCGTCGAGTTCCCCGAGCTGGCCGGCGGCATCATCTCCGCCGAAGAGCTCATGGCGTGCACCACCTGCGGCGCCTGCGTCGCCAACTGCCCCGTCCTCATCGAGCACGTCGACACCATCGTCGACATGCGCCGCTACCTCGTGCTCACCAAGTCCGAGATCCCGGCCGAGCTCTCGCGCACGTTCCGCAACATCGAGAACAGCTCGAACCCGTGGGGCGTCTCGAACTCGAAGCGGGGGGACTGGGCCGAAGGCCTCGACATCCCGCTGATGTCCGAGCTCGACCGCACCCCCGAGTACCTCTTCTTCGTCGGGTGCGCCGGCTCGTTCGACGACCGCCAGAAGCGGGTCACCATCGCGATGGCGAAGCTGCTCCGCGCCGCGAACGTCGACTTCGCCATCCTCGGACCCGAGGAGCAGTGCACGGGCGACCCCGCCCGCCGCATCGGCAACGAGTACCTCTACTGGACCGTCGCGTCCGCGAACGTAGAGACGCTCAACAAGTACAAGGTCACGAAGGTCATCACGACCTGTCCCCACTGCTTCCACACGATCGGCAAGGAGTACCCGCAGCTCGGCGGCGACTACGAGACCGTGCACCACACGAAGCTGCTCAACGACCTGATGGCGGCCGGCCGCCTGCGCCTGCGTCAGCAGCCCGCACGCAAGCTCGTGTACCACGACTCCTGCTACATCGGCCGCTGGAACAACGACTACTCCAACCCGCGGGCAGCCCTCGCACAGGTCCCTGGCGCCGCGGTCCAAGAGATGGAGTGGAACCAGCGCCGCTCCCTCTGCTGCGGCGCCGGCGGCGGCCGGATGTGGATGGAGGAGCACCAGGGCAAGCGCGTGAACGTGCACCGTGCCGACATGGCGATCGCCGCAGGCGGCGACGCCGTCGTCGTGAACTGCCCGTTCTGCATGACGATGCTGTCAGACGGCCTGAAGCAGCGCGACAGCGAGATGAACACCTTCGACCTCGCCGAGGTCATCGCCGAAGCGCTCGACACCTCGGCGGGCGTCGCGGACGAGGCGGCGGCTGCGGATCCAGCGGAGTAGGGTACCCTCCAATAGGGTACCCTCCCGACGGTAGTTTCGAACTTCCCGACGGTAGTTTCGAACTTCCCGACGGTAGTGTTGAACTACTCTCGGCCTACCGTCGGTAAGGTGCGGAGAGGTAGCGTCGAACTACTCTCGGCCTACCGTCGGTAAGGTGCGGAGAGGTCGGGCCGACCGCTGCCAGATTGCCGTCGGCAGGCGACGCATGCGCCCTCCCACGCGCCCTCCCGACGGTAGTTTCGAACTTCCCGACGGTAGTGTCGAACTACTCTCGGACTACCGTCGGTAAGGCGCGGAGCGGCCGGACCGACCACTCCCGATTGCCGTCGGTAAGGGGCGCCGCTACTCCCGACTCCCGTCGGTAGGGGCTGGCTGCTCGGAGGGGGGTGCGTCTTCGGGCTGCGCTCGGTTCGCTCGCTCGAACAGCGCGATTGCGGCGTCGTCCATGCCACGGGCGGCTGTGGCCCGTCCGACTTCGGTCAGAAGCTCTGGCGTCGCCGTGCCGCGGGTCACGTCGAGGGGGAGGCGTGGCCCTCGGGCGAGGGCGTCTGCGAGCGGGGGCAGGGGCTCCCAGACCGTCGCGACCACTTGGCGTGACGCCGACAGGAGCGACGTGCTCGTCGTCTCGGGGAGCGACTGCGCTTGGATGAAGAGCGCCGCTAGCGCGGCGGCCGCGGCGGCGAGCGGGGCGCGGTCCGTGCTCCTCACGTCGTCTACAGACATCACGAGGGCGGCCAGGGCGCCGACGTAGGCGGCGAGCACAGGCAACAGCGCCCAAAGGCCGGGTACGCCGAGCTCGCCGAGGGGTGAGTACGGGACGTAGCCGCGCGCGAGGAAGTATAGACTCACCTCGAAGACCGGGTTCTCGATCTGCTCGGGGTAGTGCGGGAACGTCGCCGCGGCGAGGCCGCAGTTGAACATGCCCACCGCCACCAGGGCGAGGGCCACGGCGCGGACTACGACGCCGAGCGTCGACCGCCGGAGCTCGTTCAGCAGCAGCGACAGGTACCATCCGAGGAATGGGATCACGCCGACGATGTAGCGTGGGCCCGCCGTCCAGCCGCCGCGCCAGTTGTGCAGCGTCGCGATGAACAGCGTGTAGGCGACGAGGATGGCGGCGGTCAGCGCGGCGGGCTCGCGCAGTCGGCGGAACTGCGTGCCCAGCACGAGCCCGACCGCCGGGAGGATGGTCCACGGCGCGAACCAGAAGAGGCCATTCGACGCGGCGAAGAAGCTGCCGTTCAGCGCGGCCATGCGCACTCGCTCCATGCCGAAGAAGCCCGACATGTGCCGCACGAACTCGGGGTTCTCGAGGTGCGAGTACGGTGTCTCGAGCGGGCCTCCAAAGGCGGCGGTGTGGTAGAGCACCACGAGCGCACCGGGGATGAGTCCGCCGAGGATGACACCGATGATCAGGCGGTCGCGCGACCGGCTGCGCCACAGCGCGTAGCCGCCGACCGCGAGCGCGCCGAGGAGCGCCGGGTACTCCAGCGCGATGGCCCAGCCGAGCGCCGTCCCGATCGCGAACGGCGGCCAGTACGACCGCGGTGAGCGCTCGTGGAGACGCACGGCCGCGAAGCCGCAGAACAGGCTGAGCGCCATCGTGCTGTGGCTCGCGAACAGACCGCCGTAGCTAGTGACGGTCGACCCGAGCGCGATGGCGACGAAGCCGAGTCGTCGCGTCGCGGGGGTGCCTGGGACCGTCTCGAAGAAGGCGGCGACCGCCAGTAGGAGCAGCAGCGTGGGGAGGATGGCACCGCCGAGACGACAGACCATAACCGCCTCCTGACGCCGGATGTCGCGTCCGGCGAGCTGCGACAAGTGATAGTAGGCGAAGTACGCCGGGACGCCCAGGTACGACACGCCGGGGGCCTTGCCCGGGTACATGTGCCCGTCGTGCGTCGCCTTGTCGTTGACGTAGCCCCACTCGTCGATTACGTCGTCGATCGCGAACGTGTGATCCTCGACGATGGAGCGCGTCATGTAGACGCGGACGTTCTCGTTCGGGTTGTTGAGGCGGTCGTAGTACGGCGCGACGCCGAGGTAGGCGATCGTGACGCAGACGAGGATGGCGAGCCATCCGCCGGCGGGCGGGGTCGTGGGCCGCCAGCTCATGTGCCGCGCGAACGGGTCGTCTGCAGGCTCCAGCACAGGTGGCGCACGCCGGCGCGCTGTGCCGCGATGGTGATGGTCAGCGGCCCGGCGTAGTTGCGGGGCAGGGCGACGTCGACGGGGCGTCTGCCTACGCCGCGGTGTGCGCGGAACCGTCCGCTGGCCGTTCCCGCCCGGACGTCGAACCGCACGGGGCTGCCGTCGGGGATGCTCACCGCGTAGTCGGTCAGGCCGAACCAGCCCGAGACGTGATCGCCCTCGACGCGCGGGAAGGTGATGCGCAGGTCCGCGCCGTCGATCGGGTGGGACCAGACGCAGGCGTACGGTTCGCCGGCGAACACCTGCGTAGTGCGTCCGACCCACGTCCAGTCGGCGTCTCCGCACTCGAACCGGTCGCCAGAGCGCGGGCAGGGAACCACGTCGTCGCCCGAGACCACATCAACCTGCGCAGAGTCGAGCAGGCCGTCGAGGTCGTCGACGACGTCGACGGGGGCGTCGATCTGGTAGAGCTCGACCAGCAGCGCGCCGGCCTCTGTGGCGCCGAGGAGCGCGGCCCGCGACCGAAGCGTTCGGTTGAACGCGACGGGCTCGTCGTCGCGGTCGCGTACGACGATGACTCGCTCGAAGCGGTCTAGCTCGTCGGGCACGGACGAGGTAGCGGCGGCCGGGAGGTCCGGAGGCAGCCGCGAGAGGTCGAGCGAGCGCGCTGCGGGGTAGAGCAGCACGAGGTCGCCGGGCTCACGAAGCGACTCGACGACCTCGACAGCGCTGTCGAGGTCGTCGGGGCCGCGGTGGAGTGCCGCGAGCGCAACGAAGGTCACCGCCGCGAATACGAACGGGATGACGATCGGTGCGAGTTCACGCGCAGTTGAGGTCGGCGAATCCAAGCGCTCGGGCGGCTACGGGCTCGGCCGTTCAACACGATCGCGCGTCAGAAGTCGAGACGCGGGCGCGGGGCGGGCGAAAGCCCGCCCCGCGCGGACGGGGCTACTTCGGCCAGACCACGACCGTCGCCTTCAAGACGACGTGCGTCATCGGCGTGGAAGCGATCACCACATCGTTGGTTTCGCCCGTCGCCCAGTCCAGCCGTCGCGGCTTCGCGGCGAGCCACGCCTTTGCGGCGTCGGAAGCCTCGGTCACCGACTTCGGGTAGGTCTGCATGAACTCCGCCGAGCCGGTTGCGGTCGTCAACTCCCCCACGACATGCTTCTTCAGCCACTCCGACTCCTTCGTCCCCTTCCCGAGCGGGTCGAACCCGGCGGGCTTGAGCGAGGCGTACAGGGCGTGAAACCCGTCCTCCTGCCACCACTTGAACGCGAACCCGATGTGGTTTCCGTCGTAATCGTCGATCCTGAAGACGACAGTTCCACCGTCGGTTCCCACATACAATGACCCTGCATCACCCATCTCAAGCACCATGGTTGTTCTCGCGGGGACCATCCCCAAACCCACCGTGCGCCCGGTGCGCCAGTGTGTCTAGTGTCATCTGTCATCTGTCATGGCGTGTGCCGCCTCCGGCTGTCCCGCACTACGCGCCCGCTCGTGCGGTGGCTGACGTTACGGGGTCGACGGCCCCGGCGGGGGCGGTGGCTACGGCGAGAAGCTCGGCCGGGGTGAGCAACAGGCCCGCGAACAGGGGACGACCGCCGGCAAGCGGCACTGGAACGTCGTGTCCGGCCATCCGAAACAGTGCCAGAACCTGCTGCGATACACCCAACATGTGGGCGGGGATTGCCGCGCAGACGCGCGCGATCTCTTCACCGCTCATGACAGCGCCGGCAGCGGTTGCCAGCGCTGACGCAAGCGCCTCCACTCCGGCGAGCCGCGCGGAGCGCCGACAGGCGTCCGCGCTTTCCAACGCGAGGGACCTCGCTTCGCGGCGCTGTCCGCGTCGCCACGCGACGGCCGCCTCGTTCAACAGCACCGCGGCCACCTCTTCGACGGCGTCCACCGCGACGACGGCCTGCAGCAAGTCGGAGTCGAGATCGAGCGGCTCCTCCGAACGATACTGCGCGTTGCGCGCCAGCCGCCGCGCGCGGAGTTCAAGATACGGATGCCGAAGCCGCGCGGCGTGCTCCGCCGCGCGGTGGGCGAGCCCCACGACTCTCGCGAACTGTTCGAGCTCGAGCCGCGCCGCCGCCGCGTTCAGCAACGCCGCCACGCGCGTCGTCTCGCGGTCCGCGGTCAGCGCCGCCTCCTCGTTCAGCTCCGCGCACCGCTCGTAATCGCCGCGCTGGTAGTGGACGTGCCCGATCCAGCTCTTGACTGCGCCGACGAGCGCCGGCTCTCCCGTCCCCTCTGCCCAGGCGAGCGTCGCCTCCGCTTCTTCGGCGTACGCGTCTGGGCCCTCGAGCTTGGCCGCGCTCACTCTCAGCGCGCGTCGCGCGCGCTCGAGCTCGAGGTCTCCGTCGAACGGTGGCAGGGCGTCGAGCACGTCGAGGGCGCGCTTGCCGTAGTCCTCGTCGCGCACGGAGCGCGCGGCGCGGAGGAGGCTGATCAGCCTCGCCCCCTCTGCGCCCGGCGCGTCTCGCAGCTGGTAGAGCGCCAGGTCGACGGCCTGCAGCGAGAGCTGCTCGATCGCGACGAGGACAGTCTCGCGGTGGACGAGGAGCGCGAGCGCGTCGTCGTCGAGCACGCGCGCCACGGCGCGGGCGCCGTCGACCAGCCACGCAGCCTCGCGCAGGCGCCCCTCGAGCCGCGCCGCCGTCGCGCGACGGGTGCGATCCTCGACGAGCGCGGGCTCCAGTGGCTGCTGCGCTGCGCTCCGCAGCCCGTCGGGCGTCACGCGCAGGCCGAACATGAGGCGGTCGACCGCGGGGCGGCCGATCTCGATCCGGTCGTCGACCCACCGGCAGAGGCCGGCGCGCACCCACGCGTCGATCTCGGCGCGCACCGCTCGCGGCTCACCGTTGGTCCGGTCGAACAGCGCCTGCGCCGCGTCTGACGGGAGGTGGAGGAGCAGCTCGGGCCCGTGGAACAGGTGCTCCAGCTCCTTGGGCGATGACGCCGGCGCCGTGTCGGCCGACTGCGAGAGGGCGATCGCTCCGGACGGCGCGCCGACCAGCCGCCCCAGCACCGACCGCGCCGTCGCCGGCCGCGCCGATGCTTCTGGACCCATGAGCTCGCGGACCAGCGCGAGCACCCGTGGGGGGACCGGAAACCGGGGCTGGAGCTCGCGTGGCGCCCGCTTCTGCTCCAAAAGCTCGTGTAGCGAGCTCGCCGCGAACGGCAGCGCCCCGGTGATCGACTCGGCGAGCATGACGCCGAACGCGTAGAGGTCGGTGGCCGCCGACGGCTCCTCGCCGCCTTCGAGCAGCTCCGGCGTCATGTAGATCGGGGTACCGGCATACGCCGGTCCCGTTCGCGCTGCGCCGAGATCGAGCGCGACACCGAAGTCGAGGACGATCGGCTGCCCCGTGCCGGTCACGAGCACGTTGTGCGGCTTGATGTCGCGGTGAACGAGGCCGGCGGCGTGCAGCCGGTCGAGCGTCTCGAGCAGCGCGATCGCCCGCTCCTCGAGCTCGTACCAGTCGTCGCAGCCGTCCCCCGGGAACGGGGCGCCGTCACACAGCTCGGTGACGAGGAACGGCAGCCCGTTGTGTTCGCCATCGTCGATGAAGTGGACGACGCCGGGGATGTCGAGCGTCCGCAGGAGTGCGACCTCGCCGACCAGCAGCGAAGGGGAGCTGCGCGGGCGCAGCATCTTCACGGCGACGTCGCGCCCGGTCAGCAGATCGCGGGCCAGGTAGACCTGTCCGTGCGCCCCGGACCCCATCTCGGCGCCGAGCTCGTAGCGGTCGACCAGAACGACGTCTTCGCGCACGCCGGCAGTCTCGAAGACCGAGAGCGAGGACGCGTCGAGCGTCGTGCGCGGATCGATCCGCTGGGGCTTCGGCTTCGGGCGGCGGGGCGGCATTCTCGTCTCACCGGGAGGGCGACACGCTACCACATGCCCCGCGGCGCGACCAGCGAGGGCTTGCGTGTGGGGCGCACGACTGTTAGGTGACGCGGCATCGACGAGCGGGTGTCGCCCGTCGCGCCTAGGTTCCGGTCACTCTGGGTGTATCGCGCAAGCGAACGCCACTGAGGATGCCAACCTCCCTGAAGTTCAGGGACCAGCCATGGAGCAGCCCATGCGCCGGATGTTCAAGTCCAAGATCCATCGTGCCTCGGTCACAGACGCCGACCTCGAGTACGAAGGCTCCGTCACGCTCGACGTCGACCTCATGGAGGCGGCGAACATCGTGGAATACGAGGCCGTCCACATCTGGAACGTCACCCGCGGCACACGCCTCGAGACCTACGCGCTGAAGGGCGACCGCGGCAGCAAGGTCTGCTGCGTGAACGGCGCCGCCGCCCACCTGATGAAGAAGGGCGACCGCGTCATCATCGCGACGTTCACCAACGTCGAGGAGTGCGACGTGGCCGGCTGGGAGCCGACCGTCGTCCTCGTCGACGAGACGAACACCGTCGTCGATCCGCGGCTCAAGGAGATCGCGGGTCCGCGCCGACGCACCGCGTCCGCCTAACACCCCGCGAGCGCTCCGATGCTCGCGACGCCAGTCGCCGTCTGCGGGGTTGTCGCGTGGTCGGCCGTCGCGGCCGTCGCGACCGCCGACCTCGTCGGTGACGGGCGCCGCACGCTCCGCGTCGCGCGCGCGCTCTCCGGCCTCGCCGCCGCGCTGACGCTCGGCGCCGCGCTGGCCGTCGCGGTCGTCGAAGGGCCGAGCACCCTCTTCGGCGCCGGCGCCGCCGCGCTCACCCTCGCCGCGTTCGTCTCGGTCGGCGCGCTCGCGCTCGGGCGCCGCGCCTCGATGCGCGGCGTCAACGCCCTCGTCGGCGTGCTCGGCGCAGTCCTGCTCGCGCTGTTCCTGCTGGCGCCGTCCAGCGTGAGCGGGCCGCGCGACCACACCCAGACGCTGCTCTACACGCACGTCGGCCTCGTGCTCAGCGGGGTCGGCGCGTTCGCGCTGGCAGCGATCACATCGATTCTGCTCCTGGTGCAGGAGCGACAGCTCCGCGCCCGGCAGTTCGGGCGCCTGTTCCAGCGCCTCCCGAGCCTCGAGGAGCTCGACGCCGCCAGCTTTCGCCTCGTCGTCTGGGGCTTCGTCGCCTACACGACCGCGCTCGCGCTCGGCTTCGTCTGGCTCAGCCGCGCCGACGACGGTCGGTCGCCCCTGCGCGCCGTGCTCGCCGTCGTCGCGTGGGCGACGTTCGCGGCCGTCATCCACACCCGGATCACGATGGGCTGGCGCGGACGGCGCGCGGCCTGGATGACCATCGCCGGCTGCGCCGTCGCCTTCTCCGTTCTCGCCGGGTACGTCGGGCCATGAGCCGCGCCGTCGCGATGATCGGCGCGAGCCACCGCTCGGCGCCCGTCGAGGAACGAGAGCGGCTCGCCGCGCTCGACGCTGCCGCCGTCGTCGCCGCCCTCGACGGAGGCGGCGTCGAAGAGGCCGCGCTGCTCTCCACCTGCAACCGCGTCGAGCTCTACCTCGTCGGGCCCGACGCCGAGACGCTCCCGGCGGCGCGAGCGCTGATCGCAGCACAAGCCGGCGTCGATCGAGACTGGCTCGACCGCTTCACCTACCAGGCGGTCGGCCACGACGCCGTTCGACACCTGCTCCGCGTCTCGAGCTCCCTCGACTCGCTCGTCCTCGGCGAGCCGCAGATCCTCGGCCAGGTAAAGGACGCCTTCGCGGCGTCGCAGCGCGCGGGGGGCGCCGGGCCGATCCTCCACCGGACGTTCCACCAGGCGTTCCACGCCGCGAAGCGCGTGCGCACCGAGACGCGGATCGCCGAGAGCGCGGTCTCGGTGTCGTATGCCGCCGTCGAGCTCGCCAAGAAGGTGTTCGGCTCGCTGACCGGCAAGTGCGTGCTCGTCATCGGCGCCGGGAAGATGGGGACCCTCGCGCTGCGGCACCTGACCGCGGCGGGAGCCACGCGCGTCCTCGTGGCGAACCGGAATCGCGACCGCGCGATCGACGCCGCCGTCGCGTTCGGTGGTACCGGCCACGGCCTCGACGAGCTCGATGCGCTGCTCGACGAGGCCGACATCGTGATCTCGTCGACCGGCTCGCAGCACATGATCGTGCGGTTCGAGGCGGTGCGCGCGGCGACGGTGCGGCGTCGGTATCGGCCGCTGTTCCTGATCGACATCGCCGTGCCGCGAGACATCGACCCTCGCTGCGATTCTCTCCCGAACGTCTACCTGTTCGACGTCGACGATCTCGAGAAGGTCGTCGACGAGAACCTGAAGGCGCGCCGCGCCGAGGCGAACCGTGCCGAGGCGATCATCCACGAGGAGTGCGAGCAGCTCCAGGGCTGGCTCGCGCAGGGCGAGGTCGTCCCGACCATCGTGAGCCTGCGGCACAAGCTGAACGCGCTGAAAGACGCCGAGGTCGCCCGGCTCGTGCGAGAGAACCCGGGCCTGCCGCCCGAGGCCCACGAGGCGGCCGAGCGGATGGCGCGCGCGCTCGTGAACAAGATCCTGCACGAGCCGACCCTCTCGCTCCGCAACTCGGCTCAGACCGGACACCACGGCGCGATGGTCACCGCCGTGCGCAGTCTCTTCGACCTCAACGACACCCCCGGCAGCGCGCCGGGCGACGGGCCCGTCGAGGCCACGGAGTAGCGCAGGTGGACCCGATCCGGATTGGCACTCGAGGCTCCGAGCTCGCCCTGTGGCAGGCGAACCACGTCGCCGCCCGACTGCGCGAGGCAGCCCCCGGGCTCGAGGTCGAGCTCGTCATCATCAAGACCACCGGCGATCGCATCACCGACCGGCCGCTCGCCGAGGTGGGCGGCAAGGGGCTGTTCGTGAAGGAGATCGAGGAGGCGCTGCTCGACGGCGGCGTCGATCTGGCCGTCCACAGCCTCAAGGACGTGCCCGCCGAGCTCCCCCCCGGGCTCGAGCTCTGTTCCTACCCCGGCAGGGAGTCCCCGTTCGACGCGCTCTGCGGCCGCGAGCCGCTCGGCTCGCTCGCCGACTTGCGGCGCGGCGCACGCGTGGGCACGGGCTCCGAGCGGCGCGGTGCCCAGCTCCTTGCGGCGCGGCCCGACCTCGAGATCGTGCCGATCCGAGGCAACGTCCCGACGCGCCTGGCGCGCCGCGACGGCGCTGACGGCCTCGACGCCGTAGTCCTCGCCGAGGCCGGACTGCGCCGGCTCGGCCGGTGGGAGCGGGGCTTCTTGGCGCTTCAACCACCCGACGTGATCCCCGCGCCGGCTCAGGGGATCCTCGCGCTCGAGGCGCGCATCGGCGACGCCCGCGTCGCGCCGCTCGCGGCTGCGCTCGACGTGGCGACCGCGCGCCGCGCCGCCGCTATCGAGCGAGCTTGCCTTCGCGCGGTCGGCGGCGACTGCCACACACCCTTCGGCGCCCTTGCTGACACAGTCGGAGGCGGGCTCACGCTGATCGCGCGCCTGTTCGACGACTCGGGGCGTGCGCACGACCTCGCGCGCGTCGTCCCACCCGACGCCGACCTCGCCGGCGCCGCGCGCGTCGGCGCGGAGGTCGGCGCCGCCCTGCGCGCGCTCGCAGGGTGAGCTCGGTCCAGCGACGGCTCGATGGGCTGCGGGTCCTGGTCACCCGGGCGAGCGACCCGTCGCGACGCCTCGCGAGCGCGCTCGAAGAGCACGGGGCGACGCCGCTGGAGCTGCAGCTGCTCGAGGTACGCGAAGGAGACGCAGTCGCGCTGCGCGCCGCGTGTCAATCGGCGCCGTGGGACCTCGTCGTGTTCGCCAGCGCGAACGCGGTCGCCGCTGTGGCACGGTGTGCCGGCGATCGGGCGTCGCTCCACGGCCTGGCGCGGAGGGTTGCGGTCGTGGGGACCGCGACCGCGCGAGAGTGTCGCGACGTTGGTCTGAATGTCGACATCGTCGCTCCGACGTTCGTTGCAGAGTCGTTGGTCGACGCCTTGCTCGCAGACGGCGTCGACGGGTGCCGCGTGCTGCTCCCGCGCGCCGCAGAGACGCGAGACGTCGTTGCGCCGGCGCTCCGCGGGGCAGGCGCCGACGTGACAGAGGTCGTGGCGTATCGCGTCGAGCCGGTGATGGGCGCCGCGGCAAGTCTCGCGGAGCTCGCGGCGACCGGGTTCGACGTGGTGACCGTCACCTCGAGCCGGACCGCGGAGGTGCTCGACGCGGCCGCGGCCGCGTCGGGCACCGTCCTGGCTCGCCTGCGAGCGACGCCCTGGGTCGCGATCGGTCCCATCTGCGCCGAGACGGCGCGGGCGCTCGGATACCCGGTCGCCGCAGTCGCCGCGCCCTCCACCATCGACGCCCTCGTCGCGGCCCTGGTTGAACGATTCGGGGTGCCCGAGTAGCCTCCGAGCCCGCCGCGAGGTCGCCCAGACTCGGCGGCTGGAGCGATTGATGACACTCGGAGCCTACCCCGCCGCTCGCCCTCGCCGCATGCGCCGCGACCCATGGTCGCGCGCGCTGCAGCGCGAGAACAGCCTCTCGGCGTCGGACCTGATCTACCCCGTCTTCGTGCTCGATGGCGACGGCCGGCGCGAGCCGGTCGCGTCGATGCCGGGCGTCGTCCGACAGAGCCTCGACGGGCTCGTCGAGACCGCCCGAGAGTGCGCCGCGCTCGGCATCCCGGCGCTCGCGCTGTTCCCGGTCATCGAAGGGCGGAAGGATCCCGAAGGCACTGGCGCGTACGACCCCGATGGCCTCGTGCCGCGTGCGGTCCGCGCGCTGAAGATCGCCACGCCGGGGCTTGGCGTGATCACCGACGTCGCGCTCGACCCCTACACGAGCCATGGCCAGGACGGGCTGATCGACGCGACGGGCTACGTCGTCAACGACGCGACGGTCGAGGTGCTGGTCCGACAGGCGCTGTGTCACGCCGATGCCGGCGCCGACGTCGTGGCGCCATCCGACATGATGGACGGACGAGTTGGCGCCATCCGCTCGGCGCTCGAGGCCGCCGGCCACATACACACACGCATCCTCGCATATTCGGCGAAGTATGCGTCGTCGTTCTACGGTCCGTTTCGAGACGCCGTCGGCTCTGCCAAGGCGCTCGGGGCCGCCGACAAGAAGACCTACCAGATGGATCCCGCAAACAGTGACGAGGCGATCCGCGAGGTGGCGCTCGACATCTCCGAGGGCGCCGACATGGTCATGGTCAAGCCGGGGATGCCGTACCTCGACATCGTCTCGCGCGTGAAGCGCGAGCTCGGCGTCCCGACGTTCGCGTACCAGGTCAGCGGGGAGTACGCGATGCTCAAGGCTGCCGCGGCGAACGGGTGGCTCGACGAGGCGGCCGCGGTCGACGAGGCGCTCCTCGCGTTCAAGCGCGCCGGCGCAGACGGGGTGCTCACGTACTTCGCGCTCGACGTGGCGCGCCGGCTCGCCGCCCGGGCGCCGCGGAGAGGCTGAGATGACTACGACCCCGCTGTTTCTCCGCGCCCTCGCGGGCGAGGACACCGACATCGCGCCTGTTTGGTTCATGCGCCAGGCCGGCCGCTTCTTGCCCGAGTACCGCGCGCTCAAGGAGAAGCACTCGTTCTGGGAGCTCGCGCGGACCCCGGAGTTGGCGTGCGAGGTGACGCTCCAGCCGGTCCGTCGACTGGGCGTTGATGCGGCGATCCTCTTCCAGGACATCATGACGCCGCTGCCTCCGATGGGCGTCGACATCGACTTCACGCCGGGGCCGGTCATCGCGGCGCCCATCCGCACGCTCGCCCAGGTCGCGGCGCTGCGCGTGCCGGACCCGGGCGAGATCGCGCCCTTCGTTCCAGCGGCGATCCGCCTGATCCGCGAGGCCTGCCCGGTCCCCCTCATCGGCTTCGGAGGTGCGCCGCTGACCCTGGCGACGTACCTGATCGAAGGGAAGGGCTCGAAGGACTACGCGACGCTCCGCACCTTCTTGCGCACGGAGCCGAGCGCCGCGCACGCGCTGCTCGAGAAGCTCACCGAGCTGTCTATCACGTACCTTCGCGAGCAGGTCGAAGCCGGCGCTCAGGCGATCCAGCTCTTCGACTCGTGGATCGGGCTGCACGATGAAGACGTCTGGCTCGAGTTTGGCCATCCATACAATCAGCGCGTTCTGACGGCGCTCGGCGCGCTAGGCGTTCCGCGCATCTTCCTCGCGGTGGCGGCCGCGCACCTGTACCCGGCCCTTCACCGAGTGGACTGCGAAGCGTTCTCGGTCGACTGGCGAACGCCTCTCGACAGAGTGCGGCCGCTCGTCGGGGGCAGGACCCTGCAGGGGAACCTCGACCCCGCGATCTTGTGTGCTCCGTTCGACGTGGTTCGTCCGCACGTCGACCGCGTCCTCGCCTCGGGGCGCGGCGGCGGCCACGTGTTCAACCTCGGGCACGGGATGCTCCCCACCGCAGACACCGACGTCGTGCGGCGCG
>JACKDJ010000023.1 GCA_020633625.1 Myxococcales bacterium | reverse complement strand
GACCTGCGCCGGGGCGATCATCGAACGGCTGGTGCACCGCGCGGACGTCGTGCGCATCCGCGGCATGTCGTGGCGCCTCAAAGAAGCACGCGAGCGCGCCGGCGCCATCGATCCCGAAGACGTCTCCCACGCCGCCGACGAGTCCCTCACCCCCGTCGACGACGACCAGGAGGACGCGTGATCACCGGCATCGGACGCCTCACCCCCAGCCAGGCCGAGGCCGTCGCACGGGTCCTCGAAGCCATCCTCGTCGACCTCGCTGAACAACACGGACTCGAAGTCGCACGGCTGCAGCGACGACGCAGCCGGCAGCGGCGCCGGAAGGACGTGCCCGCGCAGGAGAACCTCGACCTCGACATCTTCTGACGATCAGGACGGGGCGGTACGCCGCCCGGGCACGAGGCGACGCCACGATCGAGCCCGCCGAGGCGACACGAAGCTCGGATTTCCGCGGATCGACACGATCGTCAACAGGCGTTCAGGGCGTGCTCGTAGCTGCGCAGGAGGCGAGTCGCAGGCGCAACCTGCGAGCCGAGATCGAACGTGGTGGTGGCTGCTTCGCTCATCGTAGGTTCCTCTCCGTGCTGGGCCGAGGCGCAGCCCGCCACAATGGCGAGGGTGAGCGCGACGGTGATGGTGCGGGGCGCGAGTGTCTGACGGGGCATGGCGTCTGTCTCCGACGTGTGGCGCGGTGCTCAGTCAGAACGATAGCCTCTCGATTTCGAGTCAGGTACAGACAGTTTTGACAGGAGTCCTCTCGAAAATGAGATCCTAAACCCCATGGACCTCAACGCTCTCAAGCTCTTCGTCGCCGCGGCTCAGGTCGGCAGCCTGAGCGAAGCGGCCCGCCGCACCGGGGTGCCGCTCGCCACGCTGAGCAGGCGGATTCGTGCGCTCGAAGAAGAGCTCAGCAGTCGGTTGTTGGAGCGGAGCACGCAGGGCCTGAGCCTGACGGACGCGGGGCTACGCCTCTTCGCCAGCGCGGAGCCCGCGCTGGCGCTTCTAGAGCAGGCGGAGCACGGCGCCCGCGGAGAGTCGGAGATGTCGGGACGCGTGCGCGTGTCGCTCCCGCCTCAGTTCCGACCCGTTCTGCGAGCCGTCGAAGCGTTCACGCAGCGCAACCCCGCTGTGCGGTTCGACGTCTTCGTCACCGACCGCCGCGTCGACCTCGTCGCCGACGGGATCGACGTCGCGATCCGCGTCGGCGAGGGCGGCCGGAGCAGCTACGTCGGCCGAACACTCGCGCGGTACCGCCACAGGCTCGTCGCCGCGCCCGCGCTCCTTGCGCGACACCGCGTCGAGGGCCCCGACGACCTGGAGTCGGTGCCGTGCGCCGCGTGGCGCTCGATCGGGCCCCCGACGTGGCAGGTCGGCGAGGCGTCGGTCGTGCTCGACCCGGTCCTGACAACGAACGACTACGAGCACCTGCTCGACCTCGCACTGCGGGGCTCCGTCATCACAGAGCTCCCGCCATTCCTCGCCCACGCGCCGCTGATGAGCGGCGAGCTGGTCGAGGTGCTACCCGCGCATCCGATGCCGCGACAAACAGTGCGCGCGCTGGTCGTCGAGACGCGGCTGCTCGCGCCGGTAGTCCGACGCTTCCTGGACTACGTCGTCGAGACCGTCCCGTCCGAGCTCGACCCGTACGCGGCGACCTGAGCCGGTCGGTGGCGCGAGGCCACGCGGAAGTTCCTCGCCGGCTACCTCACGAAGCTCGCTGACTGGGTGCGGAAGACGCGGTAGCCTCTCCGAGGTGTGTGCGAGACGTCCCGGGGCCCGACCCGGAAGACGCTCCGAGCCGCACGAAGGTCACGCCGCTGCGTGCACCGTCGACCCGGCGCCCGGTGAATGAACCGGCGCTCGACCGCGTCGCTCGGTCCAGCGCGGCTCGCGCCGCCAGCCCCGAAACCCCTATCGTCCGCCTCGGCGGGCCCAACAAGACACGGTGCAACCGATGCAGATCGCTTCTAGAATCCTCGCCGCCGCCCCCCTCGTGACCTTGGCTTCGCTGGCAATCGCCGGCTCCACGGCGCAGGCGCAGGACCTCACCGCCGACCCGCTCTTCGGGACCGTCACGCTCGAGGCCGGCTTCGTGCCAGACCCCCACGTCGTCCACGTGACCGCGGGCGGAGACCTGGAGCTCCCCACCACCGATATCCGCGACGCGGCGACCGGTGCCGCGTGTGTCGGATTCGTCGCCAGCGCACAGCCCGACGTTCGCCTCCACTACTCCGGCGGGACGCTGCTGCAGATCGGAGCGCGCTCCGCCGTCGACACGACCCTCCTGGTCAACCTCCCCGACGGGTCGTGGCGCTGTGTCGACGACACCTTCGCGCTCGACCCGGCGCTCGCCTTTCAGCCGGCTCCGTCCGGGCAGTACGACATCTGGGTCGGAACGGTACAGGACGCCACGGCTCCAGCCGAGCTCCTGGTGACGGAGTTCGAGGGCAGCACTGCATGGCAGTCTGGCGCCCCCGCGACGTCGGCGGCAGGCCTCGGCGACGTGCTCGACGCCGCGCAGCCCGCGGTCTGGGGCGAGACGTCGCTCGACGCCGGCTTCCTCCCCGACCCGTTCTCGACGTCGTTCATGGCCGCAGGCTCGGTGGACCTCGCCGCAGCCGGCGTCGCCCCGGTCGGCTTCACGAGCCGGGCGCCGTCGTACACGATCAACTACGACGGCAGCGACTACCTCCGGTTCTACGCGACGTCCGACGCTGACACGATGATCCTGGTCCACACGCCCTCGGGTGAGGTCCTGTTCAACGACGACTCCGCCAGCCTGAACCCCGAGGTCGCCGCGTCGCCGGCGCCGGCCGGCGCCTACCACGTCTGGGTTGGCACGGTCGCCGCCGGTGCTCCCGCCTCGGCGGAGCTCTTCGTCACGGAGCTCGAGTAGCGCCGCACCGGACGCGGCGACACCGTCCACGCCAAACCGCGCGGGCGCGGCGCCACCTCGACGGTGTCGCCGGCGCGGGGCGCGGTCGTCGCCGCCCGCACGGGCGACGACGACCGCGGTCTCACAGACAGAACTCGGGCCGACTGCACAGGTTGCCGAACGCGGCGCAGCAGACGAGGCCTTCGGCGCACTCGCTGTCGTCTGCGCACGGGCGGAACGCGCCGCAGTCGAGCTCCGACTCGCAGACGGAATCGGCGCCGATGTCAGAGCGATCGCAGCAGGTTAGGCCGCCGCCACAGTCCGACTCGCTGCTGCACGCGCGGCCGCCCCAGCAGTCTGTCGGCGCCAAACACACATCGTCCGCGCCGTCCTGGCCGGGGCAGCACGACAGCCCCGACTCTGCGCCGCAATCCGCGTCGGCGCTGCACCCGCGGTACGCATAGCAGCTCTGAATGTCGGCCGTGCAGAAGGTGCCGCCCGACGCCGCGTCCCACGGCGGGCAGCAGAAGGGGTAGTCCGCGTTGCAGTCCGCGGCGCTGTCGCACTCGCCCGCGCACGCCTGCGTGAACACACACGCGCCGTCGCAGCACGGGCCCGGGAAGTCGTCCGCAGCGCAGTCCGCGTCGGACTCGCACGCACCGTAGCACTCGGAGATCGGCGAGCACTGGCTCGTTCCGCTGCAGCAGATCGTCCCGGACTCGCAGTCCGAGTCGCTGTCACAGATGTCGGGACCGAGCGCGCAGATCGCCTCTGTCGCGCAGACGCCGAAGCAGCACTCCGTCGGCCCCGTGCACTCGGAGTCGTCCATACACAGCGTCCCCACATTCCCGGGGTCCCCTTCGGCGCAGCTCTCGTCGGCGTTCCCTCCGCTGCAGGCCGCGAGTCTGTCCTGTTCGGCGGCCGACAAGGAGTACGTGCGCCCGCCCGGACACGCGTACGTCACGTCCCCGCCCGAGCCGACGGTGACGCCGACCCGCTCCGACCGGCCAGACGCGTCCGTTGCGACGATCTCGCGCCCCTGCACGACCTGCGTCCCGCACGCTACGCCGCCCGGACCGAAGAACGTCGAAGTGACGGCCCCCGACTGATCGAACGCCGTCTCGAGTCGAGCGCCGTTCTCGTACTCGTAGCCGAGCGAGAACAAGCCGCCGGAGTTCGTGCACGCACCCGATGGGCTGTGGCACTCCGCGATCGTCACCAGCACGTCGGAGCACGCGCGAAACGCCGCGAGCTCTCCGGGGTCGCATCCGACCACGCGGCCGTCGGAGAGCTGGAAAGAGCCGCGAGCGACGGGGACCTCTCCGACATCGATGCACCCAGCGCTGTCTGGGGTGACGGGCCTCGACACCACGGTGTCGCCCGTGCTCACGTCGCGCTGTGCCCCGCCTCCGGCCGCATGCGAGACGGTGATACGCACGGCCGAGCTCGTCTTCGCCAGCACGACGAACCGACCGTCCGTGCCCGAGTTGCTCGACTCGAGGCCGAAGTAGTCCACACCGCGCGCCAACACCTGCGCTCCGCCAATCGGGTCACCGGAGGCGGCGTCGACGGCGGTGCCGATCACGCACGTCGTGTCGATCTCGTGGTCTGCGTTCCAGAACGAGAGGTGGGGGATCTCGCCGACGTAGTGCGCGCCGCCGCCGTCGAGAGTCAGCGTGCCCTCTTGGCGCCAGACCCCGGCCGTCTCGTCGAAGCTCCACGACGGCAGCTCCGCGGGCAGGTCCGACGCGCCGGCAGGGGCGGGGATCGACAGCGTCAGCGACGACCCTGACGCGACGTTCAGCTCCTGGCCGGCGGCGTCGAGGATCGTCAGGTCGACCATCCCGAACGACTCGATCTGCACGGTGCCGCCGGCGAGAGTGCGCGCTTCGAAGTCGCCCGGAGCAGCGTCGAGCTCGGCGTCGACTCCGGGATCAATCGGCGTCAGGTACACGCTCACAGTGCCGCTCGCGACCGAGCCGCTGTCGTCGACGAGCGCACCGGCCGGAATGACGACCTGGGCGCCGCGCGCGCCGGCGACCGTGCCACCGGCGGCCGCGTCGACCGCGACGGGGTCGGCGCGCTCCAGCAGCCGGAAGTCCAGCGCGCTGCCGCTGCCCTGCACCACGTCTGCAGAGCGGACTCCGGCCACGAACCCGTCGGCGGCCACCCTCACGAGCACCGAGCCGGGGCTCGCCGATGCGGCGTATCGGCCCTGTGCGTCGGTCGTCGCGGTCGCGGAGCCGATCTGCACGGTGGCGCCCGCCACCGGCTGCCCGCCGACGGACGTCACCACACCAAACACCGCCGTTTGCGACGCCGTCTGTGTGGTTCCTCCGTCTCCGGAGCTGTCGCTGGAACACGCCGCCGCCGTCAACGCGCCGAACAGCGCAAGCTTTCCTGACCATCGATTCGAGACCATGAGTCCTCCCATGAGCGAAGAGTGCGTCGTTCGCGCAACGCCAAGGGAGACTACTACGAGCGAGCCGCCGCTGATTGCGCACAACCTGTGCGCTGATGGTGCGGCCGGTCAGAGCGGGGGGCTCGCTCGCGCGGGCTAGGACTCCCGCGCGAGCGCCGCCGCTCGCGCGGGCCGGCGAAGACGATCCCACCACCGCAGAGCCAGACCCAGCGCAACACCGGCGCGCACAGCGTCGCCGTCTGCCTGCCACACCGCAAGCGCGTACTCCGCAGCGTCGCCCGCCTCGTCGTGGCCACCTGCGGGAGTCATCGCCATCGCCGCATCGAGCTCCGCGACGGCGGCGTCCCAACGCAGCGGGTCCGCCGGGTCCGCGGCCGTAGCGACGCGAAGCGCGAGCGTGTGAAGACGCGCAAGGCTCGTATCGGTCGGCGCGAAGCGCACCAGCGTCTCTTCGACGCGGCCGGCCGCGTCGCTCCGTCGGCCGAGCCGCACCAAGGCCCACGCCACGTTACACGCCTGGTAGGCCAACGCGGGAAACCGCTCGCCGGTCATCTCGAGCGCCCTCTCCCACGACGCCAGCGCCTGCTCCCACCGGCCCTCCCGCGCGTCGATCTCGGCGAGATCGCTGAGAATCTGCGCCTGCAAGAAGCTCGTACCATGACGCGACGCCTGCGCCGCCGCGGACGCCGCGGCGTCTCGCGCGACCGCGAGCGCTCCCGAGTGCAAGCCCGCGTGGCACAGCAGCACCGTCGCTACCAAGCGCGCGCGCGGACCAACCCCGCGCGGGGCGTGCGCCAGCGCGTCGGCGAGCACGGCGACTGCCTCCTCGGCGCGCCGCGAGACGATCAGCCAGCGTCCGCGCGCGACTCGCGCCGAAAACGCCGGCAGGCCGCGCAGCCCTGGAAGCGCCAGCATCGCCTCCAGCTCGGCACCCGCGCGGTCGACCTGCCCGCGGCTCAACGCGACCAACGCGCGCACATCATGCGCCGCCGCTGCAGCACGAACACCGGCCGAAGCCCAGTCGACCGCGTCGAGCGCCGCGAGCGTGCCGTCGCCATCGCCGAGAGCGTAACAGAGCCGCGCCCGCAGCACCGCCTCGAGCGCGCCCCGCCCGCCGAGGGCGCGCGCGACGGCCAGGCCCGCTTCGGCCTCGCTCGCACCGACGCCCGCGTCCAGCAGGCGCAGGAGATCCCTCCTCGCCGACGCCTTTGCGCCAGAAGCGGCGTGGTGCCGAGCGCGACGTACGAGGTCGCTCGGGCGCGTGACCCCGGCGAGTGCGCCGGCGCACGCCGCGTGAAGCTCGCGTGACTCGGCGGCGCCCATGGCCGCGAGCCACGCGGCCGCGAGCGCCGGAGACCGGAGCCGCCAGCCCTCCGTCGGCCCGGTCACCGCGTCGGCGGTCCCCAGCGCATCGAGCGCGACGGCCGGCCACTCCGCGCCCGCCAACCTCAGCGCGACGGCGAAGCGCGCGTCGTCGAGGCGCTCGCCCCACACCGCGGCGAGCCGAATCGCACGCCGAGTCCGCACATCCCACGCCGACTCCCAAGCCTCGACACGCGCAGCCTCACGAACGGTCGCGGCGACGGGAAGGACCGACGTCGCACCGTCGGGCGGCGCGAGCCCGTCGGCCGTGGGACGCAGCCGCGACGTCGCCACCCAGTCCGAGACGATCCACTTGGCCAAGCCCGGTAGCCCGGCGCTCCGCTCGCTCACCGACTCGGCGACCCGCGCGCTCACGCCGAGAGTGGCCCGCACCATCGCTGCCACGGCCGGGTCTGCGACGCGCTCGAGCGCGAGGTCCTCGTCGACCGTGTCGAGCGGTGCGCCGGCCCAAGCGCCGACGAGCAGGACCGGACGTGCCAGGCCAGCGAGGCGACCGGCGAGACGGAGCGTCGTCTCGCGGCCGTCACAAACGACAACGACTGGACGGTACGCGGCCATCCCCGCCAACCAGGCGACGAAGGCAGCGAGACGCTCCGCATCGTCGCGAAACCCGTCTTCAGGCCCGCGCGTAAGCAAGCGCTCGACGTCGTTCGCCGTCGCTCCGTCGAGCGGAAGTCGCCACCAAACACCGGCTATTGCGCCACAGAGGCGCGCGGCGAGGTCTCCGGCCTCGGGGACGCGAACGGCGATCGCCCCCGCGTGCTCGTCCGCGGCCTCGGCGATCCAGTCGGCGACCCGGCGACGGCCGCTCCCGTCCACTCCGCGTACTGCCACGACACGAGCCAATCTCGTCGACGCGACCTCTGCGAACGCCGACCACAGGCGCGCTTGCACGTCTTCGCGACCAAACAACGTGGAGCGTCGGGCGTGCACGAGACGAGCCCCCGCTCCCAGCAGCGCCAGAGGTCGGGGCTGGGCGACCGCGGGCGGGGTCGCCGATACGGACGCGTGCCGGACGACGGACTCGCGCCAAGTCTCGAGCTCGCGCGGCGGCGTGTGTGTGTCGGTGGTCTCCGACGGTGATGCGGCGGCGAAGCGATGCGCCACGAGGGGCATCAGCACGGCCTCGGTCGGCAGATCGGTCGCGTCGTCCCCGAGCGCGCACGCCGGCCGCACGAGTCTCGCGGGCCGTTCTCCCGCCAGGTCGACGAGCGCCCCGCGGGCATCGGCGGCATGCTGCCACCGCGCGTCGGCCGCCGGCAGCACCAGACGCTCCAGCCAGGCGAGCATTGCGGCGGGTGCGCCGACCGCGTCCAGACGCGCCGCCACCGCGGCTCGCCAGGCACCGCGCTCCAGCGCCGGATCGGGGATCGCACCCCCGGCTACGAGCTGCCCGAGGGTAACGCCGAGCGAGTAGAGATCGACGTCTGGCGCCAGAGGCCGCGTCGCGAGATCCGGCGGCGCGAAGCCCGGCGTCGACCCTCGCGACGTTCCACCCGCCGTGACGCCAACGACGCCGAAGTCGCTCAGAGCGGCGACGGCCCCGGCAGCCGACGACATCAGCAGCACATTGGAAGGCTTGATGTCGCCGTGCACGAGGCCTCGCGCGCCCACGTGCGCGAGCCCAGCGAGCAGGTCATGCGCGCAGCCGAGCACGAGGTCCCACGATGCGCTCCCGAGCGCTGGCACCAGCGTCTGCTCACCCAACTCCATCGCGAAGCAGGTGCGCCCGCCGAGCCGCGCCGTCTCCGGGCCGTCGGGGCCCGACAGACGCCCGACGTCGAGAACGCCGACCACGTTCGGATGCGTCAGCCGCGCGAGCGAGCGCGCTTCCGCGCGGAGCGCCACGAGGTCTCCGGCGCCAGCCGCGTCATGCAGCACCTTCAGCGCAACGCCGGCGCCCGTCGGCGTGTGAACGCCGCGCCACACTTCGGCTTGGCGGCCCCCCCCGATCCAGCGCTGGAGCTCATAGACTTCGTGAAGGCGCAACGACTCGTCTGGCTGCTGGCGTCGACGACGCCACGGGTGCGTCGAGGCCGCGCAGCTTGCGACGCGCCGTCGCCTCTGGCAAGGCGCCTCGACCGTGTCCCCGCGCATCCCTCGCCTGGACGTGAACCAAGAGCTCATTCTGACTGTGGTGCCAGGACCCACGCCGGGCGCCATTGAACCCGGACGGACCTGGGTGGTGACGAGCGGCGCGCGCCTCGGGCGCGGCATGGACTGCGACGTGGTCGTCGGCGACCCGACGGTGTCTCGACTGCACGCACGGCTGTGGGTCGAGGCCGGCGCGTGGTGGGTCGAGAACCTGACGAGCGGGAACGGGGTCTTCATCGACGGTGGCACCGTCCCCGCCGGCGCGCGCGCGCGGATTCCGGAGCGCTGCGAGGCGCTTCAGCTCGGCGGCGTCCTGCTCGCCGTCGCGCGCGTCGCGGCCACCTCACCAGTCAATCGACCACTCGCGCCGCGCACGACACCGAAGCCGGGCGAGCCATCGTTCACGCTCGTTCGGGACGGCGACGGCTGCGACGTCCGCTTCGGCGACCTGTTCGTCCCGATGAAGCCGCTCACGTCGCTCGTCTTCTGGGCGCTCGCCGCCAGGGCGCCGGGGCTCGTGCACGAGTGGGACCTGCTCGACGCGGTCGGCCGCGACTTCAACGTCGCCCAGGCCATCAGCGACCTCCGGCGCGTGCTCCGAAGGCTCATGGACGAGGGGTGGCTGTCGGCGGAGACTGTCCGCGACTGGATCCGCGAGGTCGGCGCCGGCGCCGCGCTCGACGGGCTCGCAGACGCAGACTCCGCGACGCTCGCCCGACGCTGCGTCCTCGCGCGACGCGGGCAGGGCTTCCTGCTGCTGATCCCGGCGCACGCGCTCCGGACCGACGTCGCCGGCTAGCGGCGGCGACGGCGAGCACGCCCGCAGCCCTCGTCAGCGCACGATCGCGTCGAGGTCGGCCGCGCTGTGCCGCTCGCGAAGCTGTACCTCGCCCCAGCTCCGGTTCACGAGCACCGCGCGCCGCGCCGCTGGACGCGCGGCGATCGACTCCGCCCAGCGGCACACGTGCGTGTACTCGTGCACCGAAAGGAACTCCGCCGCGTCGTACAGGAGGCCGCGAACCAGCGCGCCATACCACGGCCACACCGCCATGTCGGCGATCGAGTACTCCCGACCCGCCAGGAACTCGGCCTCCGCCAGCCGACGGTCGAGCACGTCGAGCTGTCGCTTCGCCTCCATCGCGTAGCGGTCGATCGCGTACTCGATCTTCGTCGGGGCGTATGCGTAGAAGTGGCCGAAGCCCCCGCCGACGAAGGGGCCTGATCCCACCTGCCAGAACAGCCACGAAAGGCACTCGGCGCGCGCAGCGATCTCGGTTGGCAGAAAGGCGTCGAACCTCGTCGCGAGGTGAAGAAGGATCGCGCCAGACTCGAACACGCGAACCGGCTCTGGGCCCGTCCGGTCGACGAGCGCCGGAATCTTCGAGTTCGGGTTCACTCCAACGAAGCCGCTCCCGAACTGTTCGCCCGCCTGGATGTCGACGAGCCACGCGTCGTACTCGGCGTCGCCATGACCCGCGGCGAGCAGCTCCTCGAACATCAGCGCCGGCTTTACCCCGTTCGGCGTCGCCAACGAGTAGAGCTGGTAGGGGTGCTCGCCGACCGGCAGCTCCTTCTCGTGCGTCGGTCCGGCGATCGGACGATTGATGCTCGCAAACTTCCCGCCGGAGCCGCTCTGCCACGTCCACACGTCGGGCGGGGTGTACTCTTCGCTCATCTCGGCTCCTCGAAAACGCAGACGGGAAGCGGCACCTCGCTGGCCGACTCGGTCGTGCCTCCGGCGCCGCCCCAAGCGTGGCACCCCGGGCGCGAACGTCAAGGTCGGCGCCGGAGCCGCGTCTCGCCGACGCTGACCTCCGGCGGCCGTGGCAGGAGCGGCGACATCGGCACGCGCCGACCGTTGAGCTCGCGGGCTGCGTGCCCTACGACAGCGTTGAGCCTGCCTGGAGTCCAACGATGACGATCAAGTCCCACCCCGGTTCCGACGAGACCCGGCCCAAGGGCCGCGCGCCGGCCATCGCCTTCCTGACAGCAGCCGCGCTCGCGGCTGTCGTGGGGTGCGACGGCGACACCCCGGAGTCCGATGCCGACGCGTCGAGCTCGACGAGCGACGTGGGAGACGTGGGAGACGACGCCGCTGGAGCCGGAGACGCGGCCTCGGATGTTGGCGCTGATGCCCAGCCAGACACCGGTGGGCTCGACGTGGCAGACGCCACACCCGACGCGAGCGGCGACGGCAGCGACACGGTCGCGGACGCGATCGACGACACGACGGACCCAGACGCCGCAGCGCCCGACGTCGTCGAGTGGCCTCCTCCCGACCCCTACGGACTTGGCTGCGCGGAGTACGCCGAACCGGTGGCGCGCGGCTCCCTTCCCGACGGGCTGACCGAGATCTCGGGCCTCGCGATGGCCTCGACCCCTGGCGTGCTCTGGATGCACAACGACTCGGGGGCCGGTCCGACGCTGTTTGCCGTCGACATCGACTCCGGAGCGCTGCTCGCGACCGTCACGCTGACCGTCGAGTTTGCGTGGGACTGGGAAGACATGGCGGCGGGGCCGTGCGAGTTCGGCGACGCCGATCGTTGCTTGTATGTTGGCGACGTCGGCGACAACGCCGAGGCGCGCACGGCGATCGGGGTCCCGTCTCGGATCCACCGAATCGTGGAGCCCGACCCCGGCGCCGGAGACCAGACGATCGACGCCGTCGACACGATGATCCTCGGATACCCGGAGGGAGCGGACTACAACGTCGAGTCGGTCGTCGTCGACCAGTACGCGCGCGTCTACGTGCTGACCAAACAGGGCGGCGACGCCTTTCAGCTCTTCGGCGCACTATTCCGCGCGTCAGACACCGCGGTGGCGATGTCGGACTACGGCACCTTCGACCTCTCGCCGATGCTCCCGGGCTCGAGCACGCGGGCCACGGCCGCGGACTTCGACCCCGTGTTGGGGCGCCTGATCGTCCGCGGCTGGACCGGGATGCTGGAGTACGTGCTCCCCGACGGCATCGACCTGCCGGCGATGCAAGACGTCCGTCCGGCCCAGGTCCCGTTCGCTGCCGAGCCGCAGGGGGAGGCGGTAGTCTACGGCGACGGCGGCTACTATCAGGTCAGCGAGGGGGCCGGCTCGACGATCTACTTCGTCGGGTGCGACGTACCGGCGACCGAGCGCCCGGTGCTGCCGTAGGCGTCAGTCGGCGACGACGGCGCGGCCGCCCGACTGCCTAGCCCCGCACCGTCGCCACGCGCAGCCGCTCGAGCTGACGAAGATACCGCTCCAGCACGCGCATTCGCCCGCTGAACCCGCCGTCGTCGAGGCCGAAGTGCCGCCGCGCGTAAGCCTCGAGCTCCGGCTGGCCGGAGGGCAGCGTCAGCGCGTGGCGGAGCTTGTCCATTTGGAACTCGAGTGGCGGCAGGATCGGCGGCGCGGGCCGCGCCGCGTCGAGCGTCAGCTCCAGGTCGAACGCGTCGACGAAGTCGCCGGAAAGCTCCGCGCGCCGGTTCACGAACGGCAGACCAAACACCCGGCTGATCAGCGCCGGGACCGACGAGTGGTCGACCACGGTGTGCATCACGTGGCCGCGCTTCACGAGCGGCCCGATCAGCATGCCCGGCACGCGAAAGCCGAGCTGTCCGAACCCTTCGGCTTCGCGCTCGTCGCCCTGAGTAGTCGGCGGCGCCACATGGTCGAAGAACCCGCCGTGCTCGTCGTACAGGACCACCATCAGCGTCCGCTCCCATTGCGGCGACTGTCGCAGCGCCTCGTAGACGCTCTGCACGAAGGCCTGTCCCAGGCGGACGTCGTGCGGCGGGTGGTCGTCGTTTAGCGCGTAGTCCGGCTCGACGATCGTGATGTTCGGGAGCGTCCCCTCGGCGGCCGCGGTGAAGAACGCATCCATGTCGCCATGCGGGTAGCTGCCCGCCGCCGTGTCGTTGACCAGGAGTTGGAAGAAGTAGAACGCGTAGTGGTACACCCCGAACGTCAAGCCGGCGTCCATCGCGTATGTGTATGGCGTCTTCGCGTTCAGCGCGAGGTCGTTCCCCCACTGCCCGTCCGAGCTCGCCGCGTGGCTGAAGAAGCGGTTGGGCCACGTGGGGCCGAGGACGGAGCAGAACCAGCGGTCGCAGATCGTGAAGCTGTCGGCGAGCCCGTACGACGCGGGGAGCTGCGCCCGCGAGTAGTAGCCCATGATCGACTCGATCTTCTCCTCGTAGTTGCTCGCGTTCAGCAGCCGCTCGAAGTTGCGAACGAACCCGTCGTTTGCGCCGCCGTTCCACTGCTCCACCGAGCCGCTGTGGCTGTGCGAAGGGTCCGGGTCGAACTTCCAGTCCTCCGACAGCAGCGAGATCGGCACCACGCGGCCGCTCGAAGTCGTGTTCGACATCCCCTCGCGGAGCCCGTCGACCTCGGCCATCCCCTCGAGCAACGAGCGGGCGCCGAACATGTGGTCGAACGACCGGTTCTCCATCTGAACGATCACGATGTTGTCGATGTAGTGGTACGGGTGCGACCCGTCGCCGCGGACCGGCTGCAGCGCCGGAGGCGGGCCCACCGGAGTGTCGGCCGCCGCGTCGCTGACCGCATCTGTGACCGCGTCTCTGCCCGTGTCGACGCCACCGCCCGAGTCTCCCCCACCACCATCTGCGTCGCCGAACCCCGCGTCGATCGACCCGTCTTCGCCGGCCGCGTCGTCAGCGCATCCGGTGGTACCGAGCGCGGCGCCCGCCGCGACGGCGCCGACAGACTTGATCCAGGCGCGGCGGCTCACTCCAGCATTCGTGCGCTTCATCTCGACTCCAAGGTTGGGTTTCGGCGACGCTAGACTGTCGCGCCTCCCTGTCGGTCGGTCAACCCCCACGGCCGGGCGCGAGGGGGCGGTGACGAGTGGCTGCAGTCGCGAGTGGCGCGTGTAGGCGCGGCACTGCGCAACGCGGCGGATTTTTGACTTGTCCCACACCCACGGCGAGCGTGCGACACTGCCAATCTCGGCCCGTCGCTCTCACCTCGCAGTGCCATGCGCGTCTCGCGAATCGTCTCGCTTCTCCCCCTCGTCCTCCTCGTCCTCGCCGCACCGGCAGGCGCGATCGAGGTCCGCGTCACGAGCTCGAGCAACTCCGGCGCGGGCTCGCTTCGCTCGGCGATCGAGCAGGTGAATGGAGCCGGGGCCGGACCGCACACGATCATCGTCGACCCGCTGTCGGGTCCGATCCGCCTGATCACGCCCCTGCCGCCCGTCAGCGTCGCCGTCACTATCGACGCCTCGGGGACCGTCGCCGACGGCGGCGTCCCAACGGTCGTGCTCGACGGCGCGTCCCTCGTCGGCGCCACCGGGCTCGAGCTCATCGGCGGCGCCTCGACCGTTCGCGGCATCTCGATCGTCAACTTCTCGAACGGCGGCATCCTCGTCCGCACGCGGGGCGGGAACCGCGTCGAGGGGTGCTGGATCGGCATCACGCCGGCCGGAGCCGCCGCCGGGAATGGTCGGTTTGGCGTCTCCATCGTCGGAGTGCCCGACAACGTAGTCGGCGGCACCACGCCGCTGACGCGCAACATCATCTCTGCGAACGACGACTTCGGCGTCGTCATCTCCGGCGACGGCGCAACAAACAACGACATCACCGGCAACTACATCGGCGTCGGTCCCCTTGGCCGCACCGCCCTCGGGAACGGTGACGCCGGGGTCAGGCTCGACGGCGCCCCCGGCAACCTCGTCGAGCGGAACGTGATCTCGGCCAACGGCGAAGACGGCGTCCAGCTCGGAGACGGCGCCGAGCTCTGTGTGGTGCGCGACAACCTCATCGGCGTCGACGCATCGGGCGCCGCTGCGCTCGCCAACGCCGGCTCCGGCGTGCTGGTCGAGGGAGCCGCCGACGCGCTGCTCGATGGGAACGTCATCTCTGGAAACAGCGAGGACGGCGTGTCGATCGTCCGCGCCGCCGGCCGACGGGCGCGGCTCGTCGACAACCGAGTCGGCCTCGCCCGCTCCACCGCAGCGACGATCCCAAACGCCGGCGTCGGCGTCCGAGTGCAGCTCGCGCCGGGCGTCGAGGTCGGTGACGTCGGCGCGGGCAACGCGATCTGCGGAAACGGCGCCGGTGGGGTCCTGATCGCCGGTGCGACCGACGCGACCCTCCTCGCGAACACCATCGGTACCGACAGCGGCGGCGCCGAGCTCGGCAACGTCGGACCGGGCGTCGAGATCGTCGACTCGACCGGCCTCTCGATCGGCAGCGTCGGTGCCGGAAACGCGATCGCGACGAACACACAGGCGGGCGTTGTCGTGCGCGGCGCCTCGACGGTCGCGGTGCGTGCAAACACGTTCCGCGACAACGGCGCGCTGGCCATCGACCTCGACGGCGATGGCCCCACCCTCAACGACGACGGCGACTCCGACGACGGACCAAACGGCCTACAGAACTTCCCGGTCGTCACCGAGGCGTTCTACCGCGACGGTGACACCATCATCGTCGAGGGCACCGCTCCGGCCGGCGCCACGCTCGACTTCTTCGCCTCGGATGCCAGCGACCCCACCGGGTTCGGAGAGGGCGAGCGCTGGCTCGGCGAGGGCGTCGAGGGCTCGCTCGCCGACCTCGACGCGGCGACCAGCGGCGCCGAGCGACGCTTCCGCTTTGTGCTCCCGAACGACGGCGTCATCTCGGGCCCCGTCGTCGTCAGCGCCACCGCGACGCTCGCCGCACAGACGTCCGAGCTCGGCGCGACGCGCGGCGGGCGTGACCTCGACGCCGACGACGACGGCGACGGGCTCGACAATGGCGAGGAGCGCGACGTCGGCACCGACGTCGACGTCCCCGACACCGACGGTGACGGCATCCTCGACGGCACCGAAGTGCACGGCGACAACCCCACCGACCCCCTCGATCCCGACTCCGACGACGACCGGCTCTGCGACGGGCCCAACGACGTCGTCGACGTCTGCGTCGGAGGCGAGGACCGCGACGCCGACGGCGTGCTCGACGACGACGAGACCGATCCAAACGCCTTCGACACCGACAACGGCGGCGTCGGCGACGGCGACGAGGTCCTCGACGACGCGACCGACCCGCTCTACGGCGGCGACGACCGCGGCGGCGACCCAGACCACGACGGGCTGATCAACGAAGACGAAGCTGCCGCCGGGACCGACCCGCTCGACCCCGACTCCGACGACGACGGCATCGTCGACGGCACCGAGGTGCACGGCGACAACGCGACCGACCCGCTCGACCCCGACTCCGACGACGACGGCCTCTGCGACGGGCCGAGCGACGTCGACGGCGTGTGTGTCGGCGGCGAGGATCTCGATGCGGACGGCACGCGCGACGCCGACGAGACCGATCCAAACAACGCCGACACCGACGGCGGGACCGTCCCAGACGGCACCGAGGTGCTGACCAACGGCACCGATCCGCTCGACCCCTCAGACGACCTGGTCTTCGACGAAGACCCCGACGACGACGGCCTCACGACCGGCGAAGAGAACGTCATCGGCACCGACCCCAACGACCCCGACACCGACGACGACGGCATCATCGACGGCGTCGAGGTCAACGGCGACAACCCGACCGACCCGCGCAACCCCGACACAGACGGCGACGGACTGTGCGACGGAGCCGGGACCGTCATCGACGTCTGCGACGCCGGTGAAGATCTCGACGGCGATGGCAACCACGACATCGGCGAGACGAACCCCAACGACGCCGACACTGACGACGACTGCGTCGACGACGGCCGCGAGCGCGAGGTCGGCACCGACCCACTCCAGCCCGACACCGATCGCGACGGCATCTACGATGGCACCGAGCTCGGGGTCAGCGAGGACGAGGTCGGAGACGACACCGACATGAGCCTCGGCTTGTGTGTCCCGGACGAAGACCCGACGACCACCACCGACCCGACCGATCCCGACACCGACGATGACGGCGTCGACGACGGCGACGAAGACACCAACCACGACGGGCAGGTCGACGATGGCGAGACCGACCCGAACCGGCCCGACGGCTTCGTGTGGCCAGACGGTGCGCACGCCCGGGGCGGCACTCTGTTTGGTTGCGCGGCCTCCGGATCGGCGCCACACGCACCGCTGGCGGGCGGGCTGATTCTACTCACCGCGCTGCTCGTCGTGCGCGGCGGCCGGCGACGAACGGGCTCCGCGCGCGCCGCGGCGCTCGGCGCGACAGTCGTCGCGCTCGCGGCCCCTGCGCCGTCGGGGGCACAGTCCGTCGACGGCTTCGACACGCACGGCTTTGCGCCGATGCCATCGCAGCGGGCCGCCGTGTTTGGCCTGTCGACGGCTCGACTCGCGCCGCGCGGGTCATGGGAGGCCGGCGCGACGCTCGACTACGCAGACGACCCGTTCGTCGTCGAAGACGGCAACGGAGACCGGTTTCTCTCGGTCGTCCACGGTCAGCTCACCCTGAACCTGCTCGGCGCGTTCTCGCTCGCCGATCGCTTCGAGGTCGGCGTCGCCGTGCCTCTTACGCTCATTCAGTCCGGCGACGCACCGTTCGATGACGCCGGGTTTGGCGTCGGCGACGTGCGTCTCGTGCCACGGTTGCAGCTCCTGGGCCACGGCGACGAGGGCCTCGCGCTCGCAGCGCTGATCGACGCCAAGCTGCCGACCGGAGACGAGGACGCGTTCCAAGGCGGCGACCTCCGCATAGAGCCGCGGCTTGCGCTCGACTATGGCTTCGCCGGCGGAACACACATCGTCGGGAACTTCGGCTGGGCTTTTCGTCAACGCGCAGACTTCCTCGACGTGGGCGTCAACGACGTCTTCACGTGGGGCGTCGGCGCGGTCGTCCCCGTCTCGGGGTCCATCGCCCTCGCTCCCGAGATCACAGGGGCGTCGTCGGTGCTCGCAGACGGGTTCGGGTCCGAAGAGAACCCGATCGAGCTCCTCGTCGGACTGAAGGCCGCCCTCGGCGGGGGTGCTCTGCTCGAGGTCGCCGCCGGCACGGGGCTCGTCGAGGGCTTCGGCGCGCCCGACTGGCGGCTCCTCGCGGGCGTCACGTTTGGACCCGTCCTCGACGACGATGACCGCGACGGTGATCGCATCCGCGACAGCCTCGACTCGTGCCCCGACGTCCGCGAAGACCGAGACGGCTTCGAAGACGAAGACGGCTGCCCAGACCCCGACAACGACGGCGACGGCATCCTCGACGAAGACGACGAGTGCCCCCTGCAGCCCGAAGACGCCGACGGGTTCCAGGACTCCGACGGGTGTCCGGACCCCGACAACGACGGCGACGGCATCCTCGACGTCAACGACCCGTGCCCGCTCCAGCCCGAGGACTTCGACGGCTGGCAAGACGAGGACGGCTGCCCCGAGCCCGACAACGACTTCGACTCGGTCCTCGACGAGTACGATATGTGCCCGCTCGAGCCGGAGCGCTTCAACGGCATCGACGACACCGACGGGTGCCCCGACGAGGGCGGCTTGGTCCTCGTGACGTGCGACGCGGTGGAGCTCGGCGACCGCGTGTACTTCGAGTTCGACAGCGACGTGATCGAGGAGCGCTCCTTCCCCCTCCTCGACGCCGTCGCCGCAGCGCTCGACGCCGCCCAACACGTGCGGCTCGTGCGTGTCGAGGGCCACACAGACGACCAGGGCGCCGATGAGTACAACGAAGACCTGTCGCGCCGCCGCGCGGCGAGCGTGGAGCGCTACCTCGTCGAGCACGGGCTCGACGCCGGGCGCGTCGAGTCCGTCGGCTACGGAGAGAGCCGCCCCATCGCGGACAACTCGAGCGAAGAGGGACGCGCCCGCAACCGGCGCGTCGAGATCGTCATCGTCGAGCAGACGCGGTGCGCCGGCGAGGGGCAGTAGGCAGTCACGCCGGCGAGGGGCAGTAGGCAGTCACGCCGGCGAGGGGCAGCAGGCAACCACAGCAAGCACGCCCGGCCCCCGGCGGCCGCGCGGCTACGGACCTGTCGTGCGCGACGGCTGCGGGGGAGCGGAGGCGGGACGGAACGGCGTCCCGGCGTTCGGGGGTAGCGGCAGCGGAATGTGCCCGCGCCCGCTGAGCCCGGCAAGGGACGGCAATCCGATCCGAATCAGCGCGGCAAGGACCGGCGCGCTCGTGAGAGGACCTTCGACGACGAGGTCCCCATCGCGTGTGTTGATGTCGAGCGCGTCGAGCGCGCGGGAGAGTGCAGCCACACGCTCGCCGATCTGAGCGGGCGTGACCGGGTTGCCCGAGCCCGACGACGACGCGAGCGCCACCGCGCCGTCGGTCAGCGCCAGCTTTGCCTCGAGCGCGCCGTCGAGTCCGGCGCCGACCAGCGTCGCCCGCACGCGGCCCGACGGAAGCAGCGCGATCACCAGCCCGGTGGCGCGCTCCAGCACGGGGCGCAGCGATGCCTCACTCGGCGTGCGCAGCGCCCAGTGGGTCAAGAAGGCCGGCCCCAACCACACCGCGGCGACCGCGCCGTCCGCGGCAGGGAGCACGTCGGAACCCTCGGCAGACATGCGCGCAGCGAGGTCGAACCCGGGGGTCGCAAAGCCGGCCTCTACGCCGACCGGCGCGGTCGGGGTCATGCGGTCGATCGATCCCTCGCCAAACAGCGCGGCGGTGGCCGCCGGCATCAAGGCGCCCATGCGCGGCGGCGCCGTCGAGCCGTCGAGCCGCTCCATCGCGACGGCGAGGTGCGCGTCTGTGGCGTCGAGACCCGACCAGCCCATCGGCCGAGCACCAAACATCGAGTCGATCGCGGCGGGATCGAGCGCGAACGGCAGCAGCCCGAAGCCAGTCGGCAGTCCAGCGCGCAGCGTGGCGGCGAGATCGACGACGATGAGCGTCGAGCGCACGTCCGACGGCGCGTCGGCGAGCCGCGCGTACCGGCCAGGCAAGGTCGCGGGCGGGCCGGGCATCGCCGGGCAGCCCTCCGCGAGCTGAGCGTCCATCGCCACATACTCGGCCGGACGGGCGGCCGGATCGCGCGACGCCCACTCGGCGGCACCAAACACGAGCGCAGCAGCGGTGAGATTCCTCATCGGACCGCCGCACGTCGGCGGAGGGATCGTGAGGGCGACGCCCCACGGCTCGGCCTCGACCGAGACCCGCGCGAACAGGGCCTGTGTGGCTCGGTTCAGGTACGTCACCCAGCCGCCGAGCTCCGGGCTCGCGTCGCCGCGAAGCTGGCCAAGCGCCATGCTGACAAAAGCCTGACCTCGACCGAGCGCGCGCCGCACCGCCGCCTCGTCTGCGGCGGCGATGGCGCCGACCATCGAGCCGTCGGGCCGCAGCGCGACGCCGAAGCCCGTCGCTCCCGCCTCGGCGATCGCCGAGATGGCGTCGCGCGCGGTGGCTGGCGCTCGCTCGAGCGACGGGACGAGGACGGTCACCATCGCGTCCGCCGGCAGCGCCGCCAGCAGCGTCGCGTTGGCTTCCGTCGGCCCGTCTGCGACGGCTGCCGCGCCAGAGCCGTCGTCTGGCGTCGGGGGCGCGAGTCGCAGGCGCTGTAGCCCGTCGCCAGCGTCGTCGACGACGCCGATCGGGGCCACGATCGGGGCGTCTGCCACCAGCGTCGAAGAGACGCCCTCGGTCAGCCCGATCGCCACGCGCGCGGGGGAAGCCGAGAACCGGATGGGGTCGCGAGCGCCATCTTGCGCAGACGCCGTCAGCGGCGCCGCGTCGGCGACGGCGCTGGCGAGCCACGTGTCGACTGCAGCACCCGAAGACGCGTCCCACCCGGCCCGCGCCGTCCACGCCCGCAGGGCGGCGGCATCGACGAGGACGGTAACCGCCGCGTCACCGAGGGGCGCAGCGAGAGCGTCGGGCCGCGCGGCGGGGATCGGCGGCGGAGTCGGCGGGACCGGCACCGCGGGCGCGACCTCGGCGACCGCTTCCGGCGACGAGCCATCGACGACCGCAGGCTCCTGTGTGGACTCGGGGGTGGGCGCGTGCCGGTTGCAGCCTGCGAGGAGACCGGCGACGATGGCGACGATGACGGTCCAGCGAGACATGGCGTTGCCGAAGTGAACTCGGACCTGGAGAGCCGCGAGGGTCTCGACCCTACAACGAGCGTCGATGCGGATCCATCTGCTCGGTAGCGAGCCGGACTTTCCGGATCCGGCGCTCGCGGATCACCCCGACGGCCTCGTCGCAGTCGGCGGCGACCTCTCTCCGCGGCGGGTGGTCGCTGCCTACGCCCGCGGGATCTTCCCGTGGCCGATCAAGGGCGCCCCGCTCGCCTGGTTCTCGCCCGACCCGCGTATGGTCTTGGACTGGACCGACCTCCGGGTCTCGCGGAGCATGCGCAAGGAGAGCCGGGCGCCCGATCTCCGCGTGAGCATGGACGAAGCGTTCGAACGTGTGGTCGCGGAGTGCGCGCGCGTCCCGCGACCCGGACAGCCGGGGACCTGGATCACGCACGGCATCCGCGACGCGTACACGGAGCTGCACGAGGTCGGGGTCGCGCACTCGGTGGAGGTATGGAGCGCCGGCGAGCTCATCGGCGGACTGTACGGCGTCTCACTCGGCGCGATGTTCTGCGGCGAGTCGATGTTCCACCGCCGAACGGGAGCGTCGAAGCTCGCGTTCGTCACGCTGGCTCGGCAGCTCGAGGCGTGGGGCTTCGACTTCCTCGACTGCCAGCTCCACACGAGCCATCTAGAGTCACTCGGCGCCCATACAGAGCCGCGCGCGCAATATCTCGAGCGCCTGGCCCGGGCGGTGCAGCAGCCGACTCGCCAGGGCCGGTGGGCGCTCGAGGTGGACCACCGGCTGTAGGCCGCACTGGGCACATCCTGCGCGGCGCGGAGCGGGCCGCCGGCGCCAGTCCCGGCGGAACCCGACGGCGAGGCCACGCGAGTCGCGTCAGTTGTTCTTCACGAACACCGTCTGGGCGGGCATCGGGGCCGGGAAGCCGGCCTTGATCGGCGCCTCGCGAATCACGCGGTTCGTCTCGAAGTACACCTGCCAGTAGTCGTCGTTGTGGCAGTGCGGCCGCACCGCGAGGACCGGGCCGACGAGGTTGAACTCGAGGATGTCGACCGACGGGGCGGGGTCGGCGAGCACGTTCGGGATCGTGGCGACCTCGCGCTTGAGGACCTCGATTGCCTGCGCCACGTCGACCGCGCCGTTGAGCTGACACGTGAGCTCGACACGCCGATGCGGGTTTGCCGTGAAGTTCTGGATGTTGCCCGAGAAGATCGAGTTGTTGCCGACGATGGTCAGCACGTTGTCCATCGTGTTGACCGTCGTCGCGAACAGGCCCACCTCCTTGACGGTCCCCGTCACGCCGCCCGCCGTGATGAAGTCGCCGACCTTGAACGGACGCAGGACCATCAGGAACGCGCCGGCGGCGAAGTTCGCGAGCAGACCCGCCCACGCCATGCCGATCGCGACGCCGGCCGCCGCGATCACGGCCGCGAACGACGTCGTCTCGACGCCAAAGTAGCCGAGGATCCCGATGAGCAGGACGATGTTCAGCGCGACGTTGATGATGCTGCCGACGTAGCGCAGCACGGTCGGGTCGACCTTCTGGCTCTCGAGCGAGCGCTGAATGAACCGACCCGCCACGCCGATGAGCCACCGCCCAACGACCCACAGGACGATGGCGATCAGGACCTTGCTGCCAAAGGCGACGACGTACTCGCTGACGATGTTCGCGAACTGCTCGGGATCCATGGGGCGCTCCTTCGAGATGGAGAGTCTGTACAACGGACACGCGAAAAGACGGGTGTGCGCGGAGGTGCGATAGCCGGTCGGCCGGCCTTTCGCCACCCCGGCGGCGTCGATTTCGGGGCTGGCCCGCAACGATTTTCGTCGTTCTTCGCCGCGCCCAGTTGCGAGGTCCCCTCCTCGACGCTATGCTCCCAAAATGGAAACCGTGACCGTATCGTTCCTATTTATCGTCGGCGCCCTCGGCTGGACCCTCGCGGAGTATCTCCTCCACGACTTCGCCGGCCACCGTGCGAAGGGGCGCAACCACTTCTCACGCGAGCACCTGCGACACCACGCCGAGTTCGAGTACTTCGCGTCGCCGTGGGAGAAGGCGCGCGCGGCGACGTCTGCGGCGGTCGTCCTCTCTGCGCTGACGATGCCGTGGCTCGGCGTGGCCCGCGGTGCCGCCTTCGTCGCTGGATTCGTGGCGTCATACCTGTTCTACGAGTGGGTACACCGACGGGTTCACACACACCCGCCGCGGGGCGCATGGGGCCGCCTGATTCGGAAGCACCACTTCGCCCACCACTTCCGCCACCCGCACGCAAACCACGGCGTGACGTCGCCTGTCTGGGACCGCGTGTTCGGCACGTACGTCGCGACGGACGGCGTCGTGCGCGTACCTCGCAAGCACGCGATGCGCTGGCTGGTCGACCCAGAGACGGGGGCGGTGTGGGAGGCGTTCGCGTCTGACTACGAGGTGGTCGGGCGCGGCTAGAACGCAGAGCGCCGGGCGACCCGCGACCACAAAGATCGCCGACCGTAGACCGAACCTCGAGCACTGGCGTTCACCGGTTCATCCCCCGCCCCCGAGGCCGCGATGAACCCCGCCCGCTTGCTGACCCTTCTGGCCCTGCTCACCGCGCTGCTGGTCGCCGCGCCTGCTTCGGCGCAGCTCCTGATCCCGCGCGACGAGCACCTCGACCCGCTCCGGCTCCGCCTGCACGACGTCGACGTCGAGATCACCGACAACGGCGCCGTCACGCACGTGACGCAGGTCTTCGAGAACCGAACGAGCCAGGACCTCGAGGCGACCTACTACTTCGCGATCCCGGCCGGCTCGGTCACGACCGACTTCGCGCTGTGGATGAACGGCGAGCGCATCCGCGGCCAGGTCCTCCGCCGCGAAGAGGCGCGCGCGACGTATGAGGGTATCGTCCGCCGCATGCGCGACCCGGGCCTGCTCGAGTACGTCGACGGCGAGCTGTTTCAGGCGTCGATCTACCCGGTGCCGGCGCACGGGGAGCAGCGCGTCGAGATCGAGTTCGCGAACGTGCTGCCGAGCGAGGGCGGCGTGCTCCACTACCGATACCCGTTCCACGCGTCTGCGGCCGCCGAGATCCCGACGCTCGTGATGTCTGGTGACATCCGGTCGGCGCACTCGATCACGAACGTCTACTCGCCGTACCACGACATCGACACCGACGTATCGCGCGACGGACACACGGCCCACTTCTCGCTCGAGTCGAGCTCCGCGAGCACGTCGCGCGACTTCGAGCTCTTCATTCAGCAGTCCGGCGAAGACCTCGGCTTCTCGCTGCTGACGTTCGAGGCCGACGACGGTGGCGATGCCTACTTCATGATGACGCTGGCGCCATCGCCCGAGCTCGAGGACCTGGAGGTCTTGCCCAAGCGCGTGACGTTCGTCGTCGACACGTCGGGCTCGATGGCGGGGGCCAAGATCGAGCAGGCGCGCGACATGCTCCGGTACTGCGTGTCGAACCTCAGCGAGCGAGACGAGCTGCAGATCATCTCGTTCTCGAGCACGGTGCGGCCGCTCTTCGACTCGCCGCGCCTCGCGACGCGGGACGCCCTCCGCGACGCGTCGGCGTTCATTGACGGTCTCTCGGCGCGGGGCAACACAAACATCTCCGACGCCCTGGAGCGGGCCCTCCGCGACCGCGCGAGCTCGGACCGCCCCCACTCGATCATCTTCGTGACCGACGGGCTCCCGACCGAAGGCAACACCAACATCGACGACATCATCGAGCTGGCGCGCGCCGGCGTCAGCGACGGGGATCGCCGCGTGTTCGCGTTCGGCGTCGGCTACGACGTCAACACGCGCCTGCTCGACGGAATCGCGCGCCGCGGCCGCGGAGAGACGGGCTACGTTCGGCCAAACGAAGACCTCAGCGACGTCGTCGGCACCTTCTACAGCTCGATCGGCTCGCCGCTGCTGACGCAGATCGCGATCGACTTCTCCGGAGTTCGTGTGCGCGACATGTACCCGAACCCGCTGCCGGACCTGTACCGAGATCGCGAGGTCGTCGTGTTTGGTCGTGTCGCGGCCGACCACAGCAGCTCTGTCACCGTGACCGGCCGCGCCGGTGGCCGCCCATACACGATGGAGTACGGCGCCGACTTCGCGCGCTTCGACGGCGCCGACACGAGCTTCGTCGGCAACCTGTGGGCCCGCCGCAAGATCGACTCGCTCCTCGCCGAGATCGACGAGCGCGGGGCGTCGCAGCGGACCGTCGACGACATCGTGGCGCTCGCGACCCGGTGGGGTATCGTGACGCCATACACGAGCTACCTCGCCGTCGACCCGTCGGAGCGGATCTCGCCGCCGCCGATGCCGGTCGCGCAGCCGACGTGGCGCGATCTCGACGAGGGCGGCATGCGACCCCAGCTCGACGACGCCGCCCCCGCCCCCCGTCGTGAGGCTGCCGCGGCGGCCGCTCCCGTCAACGAGGAGCCTATGACGACCCAGAGCACGACGCGCACGCGGGGCACGACGTCCGACGGCCTCGTGCTCGGTGGCTCGACCGGCTACGGCTCGATCGGCGGCGGCCGAAGCAGCGCCCCGGGTACCGGCGGCTTCGCACAGACGGACCGTCCGGCGTCTGGCCGAGACGCTGTCGAGGCCGAGATCGAGCGGAGCCAGGAGCTTCGCACGACGACCCTCTCCGAGGACCAGCGCGCGGGCGTCCGAACCGCCGGTGGGCGGTCGTTCACGCTGCAGGGCGGCACGTGGGTGCAGCAAGAGGCGGTCGGCCGGCCCGTCGACATGACCATCCGCACGATGTCCGACGAGTACTTCGCCCTCCTCCGCGGCAACGCGGGCCTGGCCGACGTCCTCGCGCTCGGCGACCGCGTCCGGTTCATCCTCGACAACCGGGTCGTCGAGATTCGGCCGTAAGGCGGAGTCGCGCGACCGCGCCGACGCGGGGGTGGGCATCGCTCACCCCCGCGTCGGCGCGTTTGGAGCGGGGGCGCGGCCTCGAGGCGCGCGACAGACGGGCAGCAACTCGCCCAGAAGCAGCCTGTTCGCTCCCGACGCAGGCTGCGCGGTCGAGCGGCGTCCGCCCATCTTGCGATGCATCGGGGGCGCACGGCGACGCCGAACGTCGCGACCGGGGGTTGATCGGCGCGGTCCCCCCGCCGACCCGCCCCCGCCGACCCCGCCGACCCCCGCCGACCCGCCCGAGGGTAGGTAAGTGCCCCTCCGCCGACCCGCCCGGGGTAGTGGGCCTGACGCCCAACCGCCCGAGGGTAGTGCGCCCGATCAACCAACGGGCGCGACCCTCTCGAGTGCGCCTCGGCGTATGTCGCCGACCTTTGCGGCAACTCACGCTCGCCGAACCATCGCCGCATCCAACCACACGTCTGCACGCACCGACGACGACTGTTCGGGACGCACCGATTCGCCGCGCCTGGCGGCGCCACGGTTCCCCGACGGTTCGGACTCGACGCGGCGCGGTCAGCCGACGGCAGCGCCGGCAAATCGAGGTAGCCACCAGGTTCCGAGCGGAAACACTGCCGTCAGCCCCGCGCGCCAGTCCTTCAGCGCCGCGTAGTAGCTCTCTCGAAACGCCTGAAGCGCGCGGATCGCGGCGATCCGCTCTCGCTTCACGCGGGCCGCGATCGTCGGACGCAGCCGAAACCACTCTTCGAACTTCGTGGTGCGGCGGCCGAGCGCGGCTTGGCGGCAGCGGTCGGCGCCCATGACAGCGCGATCCTCCGCCTTTCGCTTGGCACGGAGCTTCTGCTCCTCCACGCGCAGGTTCTCCTCCAGGAGGGCGACGTAGCCGTCGCGACCGAGGTGCGCGAACTCGGGTGGGATCTCGAACCGCAGTTCTACAGACTCCTGCATCGACCCGCTGTCGCGGAAGAAGAAGTCCGGACGCTTCGCCGTGATCGTCGTTCCGATGTCGCGCGGGCGGATGAGCAAGCCGGGGTAGTCGGTCGCCCGATTCACCAAGTCCGCGGCGACCGGGTTGGCCGCAATGTAGATGAGGCGTCGCATCAGGTCGTCCGCGGACTCCGGACGCAGCAGGTGGTAGCCGTCGCCCGACCAGAACTTGTCGTCCATGCCCTGCTCGGCGTTCAGCGCGCGCGCCAGCAGCGAGTTCACGTACTGGATGAACTCGGGGAGCCGGCCGTCGGTGTCTCTCCCCGCGAGGTGGTAATGCGTGGTCATCGCGACCATCGCATACAGCGTGATGTTGTACCGCGCCGCCGCCACCCCGACGATGTACAGGATCGCGTTCTTGATCGCCGGCGTCGGGAGCAGCCGGAAGGTGCGCGCGAACGTGCGCGTGCAGACTTCGAAGTTCGTGTTCGGGAGGATCTGTCGCGGCGGGGTCATCGGGCGGCTCCGGTCTCGGGCCGCCCCTTTTCGGCGTCGGGCCGCGGGCGGTGCGTTGGCGACCCTCGAAACTACCTTCGGGCGGGCTCGACCTGGCGGGGGGCGGGCTCGACGGCGGGCTCGACCGGGGGCGGAATCTACCTTCGGGCGGGCTCGACCTGGGGGGCTCGGGCTCGACCTGGGAAACTACCTTCGGGCGGGCTCGACGGCCGGCTCAACCGGGGGCGGAAACTACCTTCGGGCGGGCTCGACCTGGGGGCGGAAACTACCTTCGGGCGGGCTCGACCTGGGGGCGGGCTCGACCTGGGAAACTACCTTCGGGCGGGCTCGACCTGGGCTCGGGCGGGCTGGGCGGGCTCGACCTGGGAAACTACCTTCGGGCGGGCTCGACCTGGGGGCGGAAACTACCTTCGGGCGGGCTCGACCTGGGGGCGGAAACTACCTTCGGGCGGGCTCGACCGGGCGTCGCATCGACCTGGGGCGGGCTCGACCTGGGGGCGGGGCGGGCTCGACCGGGGGCGTACTGGCTACCTTCGGGCGGGCTCGACGGGTGGGCTCGACGACCTGGGGGCGACCGCCTCACCCGTCGAACCGACGCCCGCGCGACCGCCAGGGGTCACCTCGCCGTGCCGCCCGCTGGCGGTTCTTGCGGCGGATCGAACGGCGCCATAGGGTGCCGAGCGTCCGTCCATGCCGTACCCCTACCGATGACCAGAAACCGCGCCCTTCTCTCCCGCCGCTCCTTCGCGGCGCTCCTCGTGACGCTCTCCGCGCTCGCGACGTCCCTCCCGGCCTCCGCGCAGACTTCGGCGGCCAACGACCGACCGTGCCGCTTCCGGCGAACATCCGGTCGCAGCTCGAGGCTGTGGCGCCGGACCCCGAGCCCGAGGCGCTGACACGCGACTCGCACTACTGGGTCTCGAACGAAGAGGGGCACTGGATCGTGCGCGACACGATCGCAAACATCGGCGGCGTCTACATCGGCGTCGGCACCGACCAGAACTACGTCATGGCCGGCTGGGCGCGGTCCTCCCTCGTCGTCATGCTCGACTTCGATCAGCAGATCGCGAACGTCCACGAGGCGTACGGCGTTCTCTTCAAGCATGCGACCACCCCGGCCGACTTCCTCGCCTACTGGGACGACGACCGGCTCGACGAGGTGATCGCGCTCGTCAACGCGGACCTCCCGCCGGCGCGCGCCGAGGCCGTCGCTCGCTCGCTCCGCGCCTCGATCCACCTCTGCGGCGCGCGACTCCGCCGGCTGGCACGCGAGTACACACGCGACGGCGTCGTCGCGTTCGTCAACGACCAGACGGAGTACGACTTCATCCGCAACCTGTGGATCAACAACCGCGTGTTCGCGATCCGCGGCGACCTGACCGCGTCGTCTGCGATGACCGGCATCGCGCGTGTCGCTCGCGACAACGGGATGCCCGTGCGCCTGCTCTACCTCTCGAACGCCGAGCAGTACTACACGTACGACCCGCAGACGGTCGCCAACATCACGGCGATGCCGTTCGACGACCACTCGTGGGTGCTCCACACCCGGCAGTACGGGAACTGGAGCCGCGTGGTCGAGGGCAACTACCACTACGCCCTGCAGCGCGGCACCGACTACGCGGCCTGGGTCGCGTCGGGCCGCGCGACCGACTTCATCGCGATGGCGCGGCGCACCCGCCGCGATCTCGGCAACGGGATGTCGCTGATGGAAGGCACGCCCTAGCGCGGAGAAGCCGATGGAGCGGGTCGTACTCATCGATGGGAGCGCGCTGATCTACCGCGCCTACTTCGCGATCCCCTCCAGCTTCTCGACCGCCGACGGCACCCCGACGAACGCGACCTACGGGTTCGCGCTCATGTTCCGGAAGCTGCTCGCGGCGAAGCTCGCCCGCTTCGGCGCGGTCATCTTCGACGCCCAGGCCCCACGTTCCGAGACGAGCGCTACCCCGAGTACAAGGCGCAGCGCCCGTCGATGCCCGACGACCTGCGTGTTCAGCTCCCGCTGATCGACGAGGTCGTCGCCGCTCACCGCTACCCGACGCTGCGCGTCCCGGGTACAGAGGCCGACGACGTCATCGGAACGCTGACCAAACAGGCCGTCGCCGCCGGGCACGAGGTCATGATCGTGTCGGGCGACAAGGACTTCGCGCAGCTCATCGCGCCGCAGGTCCGCATGCTCGACCCGATGCGCGACGTCACCTACGACGAAGAGCTCGTGCGCAAGAAGTGGGGCGTGCTGGCGAGCCAGTTCGTCGACCACCTCGCGCTCATGGGCGACAGCTCTGACGGCATCCCGGGGTCCCCGGCGTCGGGCAGAAGTCGTCGGCGGGCCTGCTGGAGAAGTACGGAAGCCTCGACGGCGTCTACGAGAACCTCGACGCGCTCAAGGGCAAGCAGCGCGAGAACCTCGAGACCTACCGCGACCAGGCGCTGCTCTCGGAGAGCTGGCGACCATCGACTGCGCCGCGCCGCTCCCGTTCGGCATCGAGGGGCTGACCTCCCACCCGTCGACGAGGCCGCGATCAACGCCCTCTATCGACGTCTCGAGTTCAACTCGCTGCTTGGCGCCGACCAGCGCAGCCGCTCGCCGAGGCGCCCGACGCCAACACGCTGAGCACCGACGAGGCCGTTCGCGCGTGGCTCTCTGCCCACGCAGAGGTGCGATCGCGGTCGCGCCCGTGCTGGACTCCGAGCCTCCGCGCGCCCCCGCCCTCGTCGGCGTGGCGCTGTGTGTCGGCGGCGACGCTGGCTACGCGCCGCTGTCGCCAGCCACGGCGGAGGCGCTCCACGAACTCCTCGCGGGACCCCGCCCGAAGATAGTGCACCACGCCCGCGACCTCGACGCCGCCCTGCGCCGCGCCGGTCACGCGCTGGGTGGCGTGGCGGGCGACACGGCGCTCGCGTCGTTCCTGGTCGACCCCACCAAGTGCATCCCGCACGAGCTGGAGCGCGTCGCTCGCGAGTACCTGCAGCGCGCGCTGCCCACGGCGCGCGACGCGCGGGGTGGCGCGGCGACCTTCGCAGAGGCGGACCCTGCGGCCGTGGCCGCGTGGGCGGTGAGCAGCGCCGTCGCCACCGAGGACCTGTGGACGGCGCTCGTGCCGCGCTTGGACGAGCTCGATGCCCGCAAGATCCACGACGACGTGGAGCTCCCCTTGTCGGGAGTCCTCGCGAGGATGTCGGCCGACGGCGTCCGCGTTCTGCCAGACGTGCTCGCGTCGCTGCAGCGCGACTTCGGCGCGCGGCGTGCCGAAGTCGAGGCCCGCGTGCACGAGCTCGCCGGCCATCCGTTCAACCTCGGCTCGTCGAAACAGCTCGGCGAGGTGCTGTTCGACGAGCTGAAGATCGACGTCGTCAAACGAAACAAGACCGGCTACTCGACGGCGGCCGACGTCCTCGAGCGCCTCGCGCCCAAGCACGAGATCGCGGAACGTGTGCTGGAGTGGCGGGCGCTCGACAAGCTGATCAACACATACACCGAGGTCTTGCAGCGTGCGATCGACCCGACCGACGGTCGAGTGCACGCAACGTTCCAACAGACGGCCGGCGCTTCTGGGCGCCTCATCACGACCGACCCGGACCTGCAGCGGACGCCCATACGGACCGACGATGGCCGGCGCATCCGCGAGGCTTTCGTGCCGCGCGGCGGCTGGGAGCTGATCTCTGCCGACTGGAGCCAGATCGAGCTCCGCGTGCTCGCGCACTGCTCCAAGGACGCGGCCTTGCTGCGGGCGTTCAACGAGCGGCTCGACCTGCATCGCCAGACTGCTGCCAGCATCTTCGATGTCGTCGAAGCCGAGGTCACACGCGAGCAGCGCACGGTCGGCAAGACGGTGAACTTCGCCACCATCTACGGACAAGGCGCGACCGCCCTCGGACAGCAGCTCGGCGTGCCGCGCAAGCGCGCACAGGAGATGATCGACCGCTACTTCGAGCTCTACTCGGGCGTGCGAGCGTGGCTGGACCGGACGATCGCCGAGGCCGACGCGAACGGGTACTGTGAGACGCTTCTGGGGCGCCGTCGGATGATCCCGGAGCTCCGCTCCAACAACTGGCAGGATCGGGGCTACGGCGAGCGCATCGCGGCAAACACACCGATCCAGGGCTCCGCCGCCGACATCTGCAAGCTCGCCATGCTGCAGATCCAACGCGAGCTCGATGCCCGCGGTCTGGCGGCGAAGATGCTCGTCCAGATCCACGATGAGCTCCTCTTCGAGGCACCGCCGGCAGAGGTGACAGAGGTCGTCGCCGTGGTTCGGGAGCGCATGGAGCGCTGTGTGGAGCTGGCCGTGCCGCTCGAGGTCGAGGTCGGCGTCGGGCCGAGCTGGGCGGCGGCTCACTGAGCGAGGCGCGATGACTTCGTCGTTCTCGCCCCCCGAGCAGCTCAGCACTCCGCGGCTCTCGCTGCGCCGTCCGCGGGCGGCCGACGCACCAGACATCTTTCGCGAGTACGCGTCTGACCCCGAGGTGACGAAGACGCTGCTCTGGTCGACGCACCGCAGCGTCGCAGACACGCACGAGTTCCTCGCGTACGCCGCCGACGCCTGGACCGCCCGGCGGGAGTTCACGTGGTCGATCCGCCTGGGCGACGACCCACTCGTGGTTGGGATGATCGGTGCCATCTTCGCGCCGCCCATGGTCACCCTCGGCTACGTGCTCGCGCGCCGCCTGTGGGGTCAGGGCATCATGTCCGAGGCCGCGGCGGTGGTCATCGACGCGATGTTCGAGTGCGACGACGTGCACCGTGTTTGGGCCTACTGTGCGCTGTCGAACCCGGGCTCGGCGCGCGTGATGCAGAAGGCGGGGATGCGGTACGAGGGGGTGCTGCGCAGCTACGCGCGCCTCTCGACCGGCGACGTCGTCGACGTCGAGGCGTACGCGCGCGTGCGGCGTGACCTGTCGGGGTGAGATCGCGGGGTAGACGCGATCAGCGCCGGCGCCCCGCCTCAGCTCCCGCTGGGCAACTCGAATTCGACGAGGACCGCGTCTACGTCTTGCACCTCGCCGATCCCGGCGATGTAGCGCTTCTGTTCAGGCTCGACACAGCCCTCGAACGGATTGATGTCGTAGATCGTGACGACGTCTTCGTAGACGACGCCGTTCACGGTCATCGTCCCGTTGATGAGATCGACGCGCCCCATGTCGAGCGCGATCCCCGGGGCGTTCTCCTGGAGGTAGCGGTTGTCGGCAGAAGGTGCCGCCGGCATGATCACGCCCGGCGCCGCGCCGTCGACGCCGGCGCGCCACGAGCCCGCGGTGTCGACCTGCTGTCCGCCCTCGTACCACTCGACGTCTTCGCCGAAGTAGCAAACGGTGCCATCCGTCGCCTCGACGTAGAAGTTTGTCGCGAGCTCCTCGAGCTCTCCGTTCGTGTACGTCTCGTGGCGCAGAACGTGGACCTCGACGCCGGCCACGGTCCGCGTCTCGGCGAGGACGGTACGCACGACGCGCTCGGTGTCGCCGGTTTCGTGGTCGATCCCCTCGAGCACGACGCGCAGGCCGGGGATGAGCGGGTAGTATTGGTTGGTCGACGCGAGGGTGAACGACGCGGTGGCCGGGTCGCACAGCGAGACCGACACGTTTGTGTCGTAGCACAGCGCTACATCGTCGTTGGCGGCGGCGTCGCCACAGGCGCAGACACCGCCGAGGGCGGCGGCAACAAGGAGCTGAGCGTAGAACGGGAACTGCACGATATCGTTCATCTCGATCGCCTTTGCGTGAGGGTTCTTTGCTGCGCGGGCAGCGGATGGTGGGTTTGGACGCGTCTACACACATTGCCCGCCACCGACCGGATCCTTCGGTTCCAGCCGAGCTCGGGCTATCGTGGTGGGCTCGAGACCGAGTCCGAAGGAGTCTGCGAGAGCCGGACAATCAGGTCATGTCGCCGATCCGACACAGTCGCACCGAGTCCCAGCGCCGGGCAGCCGCCACCCTCGCGGCCGCGCTGCTGGTCGGCGCGCCGGGCAGCGCGCGTGCGCAGCTGGTCCGCACCGACTGCGACGGTGCGATCTCGCTCGGCGGCGACCCCGAGTCGATGTCTGCGCTGACAGCGAGCCTCGCCGCCCTCGGGGTTCGGGTCGCGCCCGGCGACGACTGCCCACGCGTCGCAGTGACCGGGGGCTCCCCGCTCCGCGTCGTCGCCACGCGCGGCGACGGCCGCACGGAGACGCGCGAGCTCGTCAGCGTCGACGCCGCGGCGGCGTGGATCCAGAGCTGGACTCAGCAGAGCCCGGCGCTCGATCTGTTCGTGCTCGTCGACGGCGACATCCCACCCGCTCCCGACCACGACGATGGGCAGAGTCCGGGAGCGAGCACGACGATGCCGTCTGCCGAGTCTGAGCCGTCGACCGAGACTCGACGGCGAGACCGCGGCGCGCGCCCGGTGTCGCTGTTCGTCGACGCCGGCGTCGGCGTCGACCGAGCGGCCGAGGGCTGGTTCGACGCCGGAGGGGGCGCGACGGTGGGGCTGGGGCGCGGGGCGGTCCGCGTGAGGCTCGAGGCCGCGACAGACATCGAGGGCGCGCACGACGCGGACCAGGACGTGTCGGCGCGCTACGACCTGTCTGCGGCGCTGGGCTGGGGCCCGACTCTCCGCGCCGGCGCCGTCTTCGTGACGCCGGCCATTGAGGCTGGGATCGGATGGGCCCGAACGCGTCCAGACGATGCGAGCGCGCGCAGCATACCGGAGAACACTCTCGACGCGGTGGGGCCGCGCGTCGGCGCCGCGCTCTGGCTGCGTGGCGCCGGCCCGCGGCGGGTCCACGCGATGGTCACAGCTCGGCTCGTCTTCGACCCCACCGCCGGCTCGCGATCGCGCGAGGCCGAGACCGTCACGCTGGCCGCGCCGCCCACGTGGCGCGCGTCTGTCGGCCTCGGCGTCGACTGGAGCGCCCAGTGAGCGCGCGGGCGCGATCCGGCGAGCTGGTGTCGCTCGACGCGGCGCGGACGCGCGCCGACGAGCGGCGCGACGCCGAGGCGCGGGCTTCGGACGGCCTTCGACGTTGCGCTCGTGGAGACATGACCGCGCTCGGCGAGCTGTTCGACCTCTACGCCCGCGACCTGACCCGCGTCGTCGCGAAGCTGCTCGGCCCGACCGATGCCGACGTCGACGACCTGGTGCAGCGGGCGTTCCTGGCAGCGTTCACAGCCGCCCCCCACTTCGATGGCAGCCGGAGCGCCCGAGCGTGGCTGATCGGAGTCGCGGTGAACGTGGTGAGGAACGAGCGACGCGCGCGTGCTCGCCGTTCGCGGCTGGCTGGGGCGTTCGGGTGGGCGCGGCCTACCGACGAGGACCCTCGCCAGGCGCTCGAGTGTCGCAGTGAGCTGCGCCAGCTAGACGCATGCCTGCGCAGGCTCTCCGAGCCGCTCCGCGAGGTCTTCGTGCTCTCACAGCTCGAGCACCTCCCGGCCACCGCCGTGGCCGAAGCGCTCGACGTCCCGGTCGGCACCGTTCACCGACGCCTCCACGACGCACGCGCGAAGCTGCTCGAGCTGCGGGGAGTCGACGCATGAGCACGAACGGCTGTCCTTCGCCCATCGAGCTGGAGCGTGCGTTCGACGCCGCGGACCCCGGCGAGACCGTGCGAGAACACCTCGACGCGTGCCCGCGCTGCGCGAGCCGGTGGGAAGCGCTGCAGCAGCTCGCAGACGACGCCGCCGAGCTCGGCGCAGTCCTCGACGCACCCGTGCGCGACGCGCCGGACCACGCGCAAGCGCGAGCGGCGCTGCTCGCGGCCGCGGGGGCCTCGATGCCGGCGCGCGGACCTCGCCCGCGCCCGCGCGCGCTGCCCGTCGTGGGCGCTGCGGCGGCGCTGCTGTTGCTGTCGGGCGCCGCTCTCGCGGCCACGCTCGCCTTGCGTGGGGGCGGCCCGGCCCAGCACGCGACCGTCACCGCGCTCGACGCAGCGGCGTTTGCACACTTCGGCGACACCCACGACGAGGTCATACGGGTAACGCAAGGTCGTGTGCTCGTCGACGTCTCGCCCCTCGACTCGGATGAGCGACTCCGCGTGATCGTGGGCGAGAGCGAAATCGAGGTCGTCGGAACCGCGTTCGAGGTGCGCGCCGATCGGGACACACTGCGCGAGCTTCGGGTGTTCCACGGGCGCGTCGAGCTTCGAGAGGCCGGGGTGACTCAGACCTTTGAAGCGGGAGATCGACTCACGCGCCCCGGCACCGCGGCACCGATCGTTGCCAACGCTGGTGCGCCCGCGGCGGCGACTCCCGACGCGCGCGGCGACGGCGCGGATATTGCGGTCCAGCTCCCCGAGGCAGCGCCCGCCGCCGGCGCGCCCGTCACGGCAACCAACGCGCCGGCGGCATTGACGGCGGCTCGGGAGGCGGACCACGTCGCCGCAGCGGCGCGCCCTTCCCCTGGGCGCGGGTCCGCGGCGGCGCGAGCGACGGCGGCTCCCCGCTCGCAGGCGGTGGCGGCTCCCCGCCCGGTACGCGAAGCTGCAGCACCCGGGGGAGCGGGCGCGCCACCGCCTGAGCCAGCTCGCAGCGTGGAGGCGGCGACGGCGGGGACGCGGCGCGAGGCCGAGCCCGAGGCGGAGCGCGAGTTCCGCGCGGGATGGGCTGCGCTGCAGAGCGGGGACTTCGCGACGGCGGCCGATTGGTTCGGCGGCGCCAGCCGGCGCGGCGCCGCCCTGTCTGACGACGCCGCGTTCTGGCGGGTGGTGTCGCTCGCTCGCGGCGGGAGGACGCAGGCGGCGGCTGCCGACGCGGGCGCCCTCCTCGCGCGGTCCCCCGCACACCCACGCGCGGCCGAGCTGCACCTGCTGCTTGGCGGGTGGTACTCGGCAGACGGCCGAGCGGCCGACGCCTACCGCGAGCTGTCGGTCGCAGCGGCCGACCACGGCGACGTCGGCCGCGCTGCCCGGGCGGCGCTGGAGCGACTGCAGTCGAGCGCGGGGGCCGAGTAGCGGCGCCGGCGAGGCCCGCCTCGCGCTTGCCCGGGGGGCCCCGTGCGCCTATACGCCACGCACGAACCCCGACCCCACCGGTGTGACATGACGAACGCCTTCGACGCACGCGCAGAGCTCTCCCTCTCCGACGGTACCAAGGCCCGCTACTACCGGCTGTCGGCGCTCGCGGAGCGCGGGCTGGTGAAGGACCTCGACGCGCTGCCGTTCTCGATCCGCGTGCTCCTCGAGGCCGCGCTCCGAAAGCACGACGGCTTCCTCGTGACCGACGACGATGTCGCGACCCTCGCGGCCTGGACGCCGACCGCCGAGGCGAAGGAGTTCCCGTTCATGCCGGCGCGCGTCATCTTGCAGGACTTCACCGGCGTGCCCTGCGTCGTCGACCTCGCCGCGCTCCGCGACGCGATGGTCGGGCTCGGCGGCGATCCGAACAAGGTGAACCCGCTCGTCCCCGTCGACCTCGTGATCGACCACTCGGTCCAGGTCGACTACTCGGGCCGCTTCGCCGACGCCCGCGCCCGCAATCTCGAGATCGAGTACGAGCGCAACGCCGAGCGCTATGCGTTCCTGAAGTGGGGCCAGACGAACCTGCGGAACTTCCGCGCAGTGCCTCCGGGCCGTGGCATCGTGCACCAGGTCAACCTCGAGTGGATCGCGTCGTGCGCGATGACCGGCGACGAAGACGGCGTGCCCGTCATGTTCCCGGACTCGCTCGTCGGCACCGACAGCCACACGACGATGATCAACGGCCTCGGCGTCCTCGGCTGGGGCGTCGGCGGCATCGAGGCCGAGGCCGTCATGCTCGGCCAGCCGATGTCGATGCTCACGCCCGAGGTCATCGGGTTCAAGCTGACCGGCAAGCTGCGGCCGGGCGTCACGGCGACCGACATGACGCTTCGCATCGTCGAGCTGCTCCGCAAGAAGGGCGTCGTCGAGAAGTTCGTCGAGTTCTTCGGCCCGGGCGTCGCGCAGATGTCGCTCCCCGACCGCGCGACGATCGCGAACATGGCGCCCGAGTACGGGGCGACGTGCGGCTTCTTCCCGGTCGACCAGGTCACGCTCGACTTCTTGCGCCTGACCGGACGCGACGAGGCGCACGTCGCCAACGTCGAGGCCTACTACCGCGCGCAGGGCATGTTCGTGACCGCGAATACGCCGGACCCGAAGTTCACCGATACGCTCGAGCTCGACCTCTCGACCGTCGAGCCCGCCCTCGCCGGCCCGAAGCGCCCGCAGGACCGCGTGAACCTCTCCGACATGAAGTCGGCCTGGAACACCGCGCTCACCGCGCCCGTCGGCCACAAGGGGCTCGGCATCGCCGAAGAGCAGCGCGAGGCCACGGCGACCGTCGCGGCCGACGGCCAGGAGTTCAGCATCCGCCACGGCGACGTCGTCATCGCGGCGATCACGTCGTGCACCAATACTTCGAACCCGAGCGTCATGATCGCGGCTGGCCTGGTCGCCAAGAAGGCGGTCGCGCGCGGCATGACGATCAAGCCGTGGGTCAAGCCGTCGCTGGCGCCGGGCTCGCGCGTCGTCTCCGAGTACTACGAGAAGGCAGGCCTCGCCGACGCGCTGCAGACGCTCGGCTTCGCCACCGTCGGCTATGGCTGCACGACCTGCATCGGCAACTCGGGTCCGCTCGACGCCGCGATCGAGACGGCCATCGACGCGGGCAAGCTCGTCGTCGCCTCGGTGCTCTCGGGCAACCGCAACTTCGAGGGGCGCGTTCACCAGAAGGTGAAGGCGAACTTCCTCGCGAGCCCCCCGCTCGTCGTCGCGTACGCGCTCGCGGGCACCGTGAACATCGACCTGCAGAGCGAGCCGATCGGCAAGGACTCCAGCGGCGCAGACGTCTACCTGAAGGACGTGTGGCCGTCTGACGAGGAGGTCGCCGCCGCGGTCGCCGCTTCGATCTCGCCGGCGATGTTCCGCGAGCGCTACGCCGACGCGACGAAGGAGCCGCGCTGGGACGCGATCCCGGCGGCGACGAGCGAGCTGTATGGCTGGGACGACGCCTCGACATACATCCGCCTCCCGTCGTTCTTCGAGGGGCTCACGGCCGACGTGAACCCGATCGAGTCGATCTCCGGCGCCCGCGTCCTGCTCAAGCTCGGCGACTCGGTCACGACGGACCACATCAGCCCCGCCGGCGACTTCCCGGCAAACCAGCCGGCCGGCACGTACCTCGTCGAGCGCGGCGTGCAGAAGGCCGACTTCAACTCGTTTGGTTCGCGGCGCGGCAACCACGAGGTGATGATGCGCGGCACGTTTGCAAACGTGCGCATCCGCAATCAGGTCGCCCCCGGCACCGAGGGCGGCTACACGACGTACTTCCCGACCGGCGCCGTCGAGTACGTGTTCGACGCGTCGATGAAGTACCAGGCCAGCGGCACGCCGCTGGTCGTCCTCGCCGGCCACCAGTACGGCACGGGCTCGTCTCGTGACTGGGCCGCCAAGGGCACGCTCCTGCTCGGCGTGAAGGCCGTCATCTGCAAGAGCTTCGAGCGCATCCACCGCTCCAACCTCGTCGGGATGGGCGTTCTCCCGCTGTGCTTCCAGGACGGCGAGGGCGCCGACGAGCTCGGCCTCGACGGCTCCGAGACGTTCGACATCCCGATCACCGACGACGTGCAGCCGCAGCAGCAGCTTCAGGTCACCGCGACCAAGGCCGACGGGACGCAGATCAAGTTCACCGTCAACACGCGCCTCGATACGCCCGTCGATGTCGTCTACTACCGCAACGGCGGCATCTTGCAGACGGTCCTGCGGAACCTCGCGAAGCGCTGAGCGCGGCGATGCGCGTCGTCACCTGGAACGTCAACTCGCTCAACGCCCGAGGCGCCCTCGTCGAGCGCTACCTCGACGCGGAGCGCCCGGATGTGCTCTGCATCCAGGAGCTCAAGCTCGACACGGACGCCGTCCCGCGTGAGCTGTTCGAGGCGCGCGGGTACGAGGTAGCGATCTTCGGGCAGCCGCAGTGGAACGGCGTCATGATCGCCTCGCTGAGGGGTCTCGCCGACGTCGAGCGCGGCCTCCCCGCTGCAGACGAAGGCCAGTCGCGCCTGATCGCCGCCACGGTCGACGGCGTCCGCATCGTCAACCTGTACTGCCCGCAAGGTGGGGCGGCAGACTCCCCGAAGTTTCCATACAAGCTCCGCTTCTACGACGCGCTGATCGAGTACGTTCGAGGCCTCGACCTCGCCCAGCCCACACTCGTCGTCGGCGACTTGAACGTCGCCCCTGCGGCCGCCGACGTGTGGGACCCCGCGGCGCTCGTCGACGTGCCGAGCTTTCACCCGCTCGAGCACGAGCGGTGGGGCGCCCTCATCGAGGCGGGCCTCGTCGACGTCGTGGAGCCGCGCCTTCCCGATGACCCGAAGGAGCGGTTTACGTTCTGGGACTACCGGGGGATGGCGTTCCGCTTCAATCAGGGGATGCGCATCGACCACATCCTGGCCAGCGCAGCTGCGGCCGAGCGCGTGGTCGCGGCGGCGCCGCAGCGGACTTGGCGCAAGAAGCAGGGCGACCAGACCCCGTCCGACCACGCCCCGGTCTTCGTCGACCTCGACGCGCCACACACGCCGTGATCGACGTCGTCGTCGTCGGCTCCGGGCCAAACGGCCTGTCGGCCGCGATCGCGCTCGCGCAGCAGGGGCTCGAGGTCGTCGTCTTCGAGGCGGACTCCGTCGCCGGCGGCGGCACGCGAAGCGGTCCCCTCACCCTCGAGGGCTACCTGCACGACCTGTGTTCGGCCGTGCACCCGATGGGCGTCCTCTCTCCGTTCTGGCGCACGCTGCCGCTCGCGGAGCACGGGCTAGAGTGGGCCTTCCCGCAGCTGTCGGTCGCTCACCCACTCGACGGAGGTCGCGCGGCGACGCTGTCGCTGTCGGTCGACGAGACGGCCGAACGGCTCGGCCGCGACGCCGGCGCCTACCGACGCCTCGTGTCCCCCTTCGTCGATGCTGGCCCAGAGCTCCTCGCAGACCTGATGGCGCCGCTTGGGAAGATCCCGGGACATCCCGTGACGATGGCGCGGTTTGGCCTGGCGGGCGGCCTTCCCGCGAGCCTGCTCGCGCGTGCTGCGTTCTCGACGCCAGAGGCGCGTGCGCTGCTCGCCGGCCTCGCCGGCCACTCGATCCTGCCGCTCGAAGCGCCCCTCTCGGGCGCGGTCGGCCTGATCTTCGCGGTCACTGCGCACCTCTCCGCGTGGCCGGTGGCGGTCGGCGGCTCGCAGTCCATCGCCCGGGCCCTCGTCGCGCTGTTCGAGTCGCTGCGCGGCCGCGTGCAGCTCGGCTCACCGGTGCGCTCGCTCGCCGAACTGCCGCCGTCGCGGGCGGTGATCTTCGACACGTCGCCCGGTCCGATGGCCGACATCGCCGGCGACGCCCTGCCCGACTCGTATCGGCGGCGCCTTCGCCGCTACCGGTATGGCCCGGGGACGTTCAAGGTCGACTACGCGCTCGACGGCCCGATCCCCTGGGCGGCGGCGGACTGCGCTCGCGCGTCGACGATCCACGTCGGCGGAACGCTCGAGGAGATCGCAGACGCGGAGCGGGCGCCGTGGCGCGGGCGCGTCGCCGAGCGGCCTTACCTGATCGTCTGCCAGCAGTCCCACTTCGACCCGTCGCGCGCGCCTGAGTCCAAACATACCGGCTACGCCTACTGTCACGTGCCGAGCGGCTGCACCGTGGACATGACCGACGCGATCGAAGCGCAGATCGAGCGCTTCGCGCCGGGCTTTCGCGATCGTGTGCTGGCCCGCCACGTGTGGTCACCGGCAGACTTCGAGCGACACAACCCGAACTACGTGGGCGGGGCGATCACGGGCGGCGCGGCCGACGCCACCCAGCTCTTTACGCGACCCGTCGCGCGGCTCGACCCGTACTCGACGCCGAACCCGCGGCTGTTCATCGCGTCGGCCTCGACGCCTCCGGGCGGCGGCGTGCACGGGATGTGTGGTTGGCACGCCGCCCAGTCGGTCCTTCGTCGCCTGGGCAAGCGCTGACCTACGGCAGCGAGCTCAGACGCTCCAGTCCGCGAGGTCGCGGCCCCAGAACTCGCGCAGCGCGGCGACGTCGGGAGCGAGCTGCTCGCGCAGGTACTCTCGCGTCTCGAGCGCGAGGACCGGCTTGGGCAGCGGCTCCTCGAGCCAGCGCGACAACACGGTCCTGACGGCGCGGCCGCCCGGGTACTCCTGTATGCGTCGTCCCAGCTCGGTCGGGCGGCCCTTGTCGCTCGACGAGTGGTGGATCCGGTCGAGCCCCGCGTGATCGAACGCCGCGTCGACGCCGACCCACTCGCACAGCTCGCGCACGACGCGACGCGGCTCGGAGTTCAGCTCGCGCAGCTCGAAGAGCCGCAGCTGTTCGGGGGCGTAGAACTCCAGAAACTTCGAGATCTGCAGCCAGTACGAGCTCGACGTCACGTAGTTGTTTGGACCGGGCTCCGTGAGCGCGACGTCGACCGGACGGGTCTCACGACCGTGCGAGACGTTGTGGCGATAGTGCGAGACGATGCGGTCGATGGGGTCGCGCATCAGGTACACGAGCTTCGCGTCGGGCGCGACGGAGTGCATTCGCGCCGGCACGCCGTCGAACTTCGGCCACTTCGTGTAGTTCGGCGACGACTCCCCGCGGACAGCTGCCCGAGCATCGAAGCGAGACCGGTACCACTCGACCCCCTTCGGCCATGTTCGCTCGGAGACGAAGAAGTCGAGCTCCTTGACCCGTGACATCGAGATCTGAGGGTGCAGCCGCAGATGCTGGTGGAGCGTCGACGTCCCGCACTTCATCGCCCCGATGACGATGAGCATCCCGTTCATCGGTGCGGAGTGGCTGGATGAGGTCACGGAGGTTCCGGTGAGAGGCGAGTCGGCGCGCGAGGATAGCCTGCGGGCGCCGCGGGGTCCACGACACGGCGAGCGCCGCGCCGGCCGACCCCTCACCCACCGGATGTGGCCTCTTCGAGCACCGCCGCGAGCGCTCCCGCGGCCGTCGCGCTGTCGAGCCCCGCGTGCTCGCGAGGGATCACGCGCTCGCGCCCGCTCGCCACGCTCCGCGCGAACGCACGCGCGATTCCGTCGACGTCGGTCAGGCCGACGAGCTCGGCGCCGCCGAGCTGCTTCGCGATGTCGCCGAGCTCGACGCTGTCGGCGACGATCAGGATCGGGCGCGTCGAAGTCGCGTAGTCGAAGAGCTTTGCAGGTATGCGCTGGTCGGTCGCGTTCGAGAGCGAGACGAGAAGGTCGGCGGTCTCGAGGTACGGGCCGACCTGTCGATACGGAACGAACGGCGCGGAGACGAGCGCCTCGCCGACACCGAGCGAGTCCGCCAGCGTGCGCACGTCTTCGGGCACGCGTCCCGTGACGACGAGCTCGACGCGTTCGAGCGACACGCCCAGCGCCGGGAGCTTCGCCAGGGCCTCGAGGAGCTGCGTGCCCTCGACGAAGCGGCGAAAGTTCCCCATGAAGAGGATGCGGAACCGGTCTCCTCGCGGGAACTCACCGGCCCCGATCAGGTCGGCGTCGCCGTGGTTTCGGATGACCACGAAGCGCTCGGGCGGGACGTCCGGGTAGAGCGCGATGTAGGCGGCGCGCGCGGTCTCGGTGTTGACGACGTACCTCGCGCAACCGTCGATCACCCAGCGCTCGATCCTGTCGACGGCGGCGCGCTGCGGCGCCGGGCGCTGGGGGCGGCGCAGCTCGCACGGTCCCCACGGGTCGCGGAGGTCGCCGATCAGCGGCAGGCCGGTGGCGGCGGCCACGCGCCGACCAACGATGAGGGCCGCATACGGGTCTGCGTTGACGACGATCGCCTCGCAGCCCGCGACCTCTGTCAGCGCCCGTTTGGCTGCCGCGACGGCGTGGGGGATGTCGACGCTGTGCTCCCCGAGCGGGATCCACTCGGGGGATGTGTTGCGCTCGACCCACGCCGCGAGCCGCGACGGTCGCTTTGCCGGGGACGAGGACGGCGGGGCGGGAAGCTCACCGGCCCGAAACGCCCCGAAGGTCCGCGCCGCCTTTGCGCTGTAGTCGAAGCGGACCTCGAGACCGGCGGGCACGGCGTCGAACAGGGTCGCGTCCATCGCGTCGGCCGGGAGCAGGTCGGCGAGGACCACCGGCTCCCACCCGAGCGCCGGCAGGTGGCGCGCGAACTTCAGCGGACGCAGCGCGCCGACCCGCGACTGCGGCGGAAAGTACGGCGTGATGTAGAGGAAGCGACGCACGCCGGCGTTCTACGGCGCGCTGGGGCGGCGGTCCAGCGGGGCCGCGGGTGGGAGCGTCGCGCAGACGCGGCGCAGACGCCGTCCGTGGCGCTCGGCTGACACAGCACCGACGCGTGTGCCATGGCGCGTGACACGGCAGCATCTGTGCCCGCGCCGCGCAGACGTCGTCGGACTCTTCTAGGGTTGATCCGGAGCCAACTTCGTGAGAGTTGCGCGCCACACTGCGCATTTCGTTCGACGGCTGATGATCGAAAACCCCTCCTGTCCTGTCTGCGACGGCCACTCCTGGCGCGAGCTCGGGCGGCAGTCGTACGCGAAGGGCGAGACCGGTCTGCCGGACGGGGTGGCACAGCGCTACAGGATCCTGTTCGAGACCTGGGCGCCCGGAACGGAGCGCTTCGTCGCGCGCTACGTCCTCTGCGCAGGCTGCGGCCTCGTCATCTACGCGCCGCGGCCGACGGCCGAAGAGGTCGCCGCCAAGTACGCCGCGCTGGGCGGCGCGTCGTCGACGACGGTGCACAACCCGACGGTGACGACGACAGACCGCACGCGGTCGGCGGAGCTCTTCGCGGCGGTCGCCGACCGCGTCGCGGGGCGCGCGGTGCGCGTGCTCGACTTCGGCGGGGGAACCGGGAGCCTGATGGTTCGCTTCGTCGAAGCGGGCCTCCAGTGCTCGGTGGTCGACTACGCGCCCGAGACGATCGCCGGGGTCGAGAAGCTCGCGACGACGATCGCCGAGGTGCCGGCCGAGCGCCGCTTCGACCTCGTGATTGCTAGCCACGTGCTGGAGCACGTCACAGATCCCGTCGCTGTCGTGCGTGAGCTGGCGGGGAGGCTATCGCGGCAGGGCACGCTGTACGTCGAGCTGCCGCTCGAGCTTGCGGGCCGCATCCCGCGCCGCCGAGAGCCGCTCACGCACATCAACTTCTTCGCCGAGCCGTCGACCCGGGCGCTGCTCGAGCGGGCCGGGCTCGTCGTTGACGCTTGCTGGACGGAGGCCGTGACGCACGCCGGCGGAACGTACTCGCTGTCGGTCCGCGCCATCGCCCATGCACCATCAGACGACGGCGAGGCCAGCGCCATCGCGACGGCGTGGCCCGACGCTGCACGTGAGGTCGAGGCGCTGATCCGAATGCCGCTCGCCGGACGGATCGCGTTCGGGCTGCAGCACCCGAAGCTCCTCGTCAATCCGCTCCGCCGCGTCGTGCGACGCTGACGCGCCACGTCTGGAGCGTGCGACGCCGAGGCAACGCCTAGTCGTTCGCGGCCGGGTCGTCGCGCAGGATGCGAAGCCGGAGCCAGTCGCCGACGTAGCGCCAGTCGGAGCGCTCGATCAGACCGAGCGCGGTGCCGATGGCCGAGAAGGCCGCAAGGACGACGGCGACGGTGACGACCAGTCGCAATGCGCTGGGGACGTCGAGGACGCTCTTCGCTGCGAAGCCGACCGCCCCCGCCGCGACCGCCACGGCGACCACCTTCAGGTAGTCGAACAGCGGGAAGGTGCGCCGGAACGGCACGCCCGTCGCCTTGGACGTGTAGTACCCGTAGAAGGCGACGGTCGGGATGAACGCGAGCGCCGTCCCCATGGCAGGGCCAACGAACCCCACCGTCGCGGCGAGCGGCACGCTGACGACGAAGTTCGAGGCGAGCGTGAACACCGACGCGTAAAAGATGTACCGGGTGCGCCCCGCCGCGAGGATTGGGCCTCCGTACGACGCGACGCGCCCCATCGTGAGCAGCGTGTACCAGCGGAAGATCGGGACCGCGTTGGTGTACTCGGCGGTGAAGAAGCCGGCGATCAGGTCATCGGCGGCGACCCAGAACGCGACGGATACGGGGACCACGATCAGCGCGACCTTCGTGATCGACGCGCGCCAGATGTCGATCGCCTCGCCGTGCCTGCCTTCGTCGAAGAGCTGCTTGAACTGCGGCAGGTACACCGACCCGACGGAGTACGCGATCGTCGAGATGACCGGGATCTGCCAAGCGCCGACCTGGTACTCGGCGAACGCAGCGGCGGTGAAGAAAAAGAGGACCAGGTAGCGGTCGAGCCCCTTGTTGAGCGTGTTCACTGCGTCGGTCATGCCGAGCGGCAGCGAGAAGTCGGTCAGCTCGCGAAACCCGACCGGGGCGCGGTCCAGCTTCGGCGCTCCCCGGTAGAGCCGCACCATGTAGAAGCCAAACAGGCACAGGTACGCGGCCGCGAAGGTCAGGATACCGGCGAGAATGCCGCCGACGCCGACCCCGAGCAGCGCGCCGATCAGGATCGCAGACGTCTCGCCGATCGACTTCACGAGCGCCGTCCCCGCCGCGGCACGGGCGCGGCCCTCGACGATGAGGAGGTTGGGGAGCATTCGCGCCGGGAGGTCCAGCACCGGGTAGAGCGCGAGCAGCGGGAGCCACGCGTGGACCGACGCCTCGCTCGGGTCGACCTCGGCCCACGTCGGCTGATTGAAGACGCGCGCCGCCCAGCTCGCCGCTGCCTGCGTGATCGCGTCGCCGAACAGCCCCGTCGCGAGCAGAAACGCGCCGCCCACCGCGCCGAACGCCAGGAGGATCCGCGCGACCTTCCAAGCGATGGCCCGGCGCTCGGCGCGCGGTCGGTTCGGCAGGTAGTAGAGGACCGTGCGCGGATAGCCCGACGCCGCGATGACCGTGGTGGTCTGGAAGATCAGCAGCAGCGCCGTCAACACACCGACGTCGGACTTCGTCAGCAGCCGCACGATCAGCAGCGGGCTGATGATGTCGGCCAGCGTGGCAGCGGTCTTGCCGAGGACGAGGATCCCCGCCTGCTCCGACTGCGACTTCACGCGGCGGGAGACGACCGGCGGTGGGCCGTCGGGCTGCGTCACGGCTTGGGGATCACGCAGATCTGCCCTTGCACCCACGGCTCGATGAAGAGGTGGTGCGGATAGGACTCGATCGTCTCGCGGTACTCGGGGCGCTGCGCGTCGTGAATGACCATGACCCCACCCGACCGCAGGAGCGCGTAGCCGGCGCGCATGCACGCGTTTCGCGCGCGCCCGTCGACCAGCACGAAGTCGTAGCTCGTGTGGATCGACCCGGGGAGCGCAACGTAGTCTGCCATCAGCGCCGGCTCGTCTTCGCAGCGCGCGAACCACGCCTTGAGCGCCGCCGTCCGCTTCGGCCGCGACAGCCGCTCCGAGATGACCGGCTCGGGCTCACTCGGCGCCGCGTGCCGCAGGTCGAGACGCGGGTCCTTGACGAGGCTGCGCACGCGCTCGAACCACTCGCGGTTGTGTTCGATCGAGACGTACGACTCGACGGTCGGGAGCAGGCGCAGCATCGCGGCCGTGCTGCCGCCGCTCCCCCACTCGAGGACGCGCTTCGGCGCCACGGCGTGCGCGGCGGTGGCGAGCTGCGCGAACTCGATCGGGTTCATGAAGACGGGCAGGTCGGGCGCCGACGCCGCAGAGGTGCCGCGACGGCCGTCGCGAATGAACTGGAGTGGCTTCATCCGTCTTCTCTTCGTGAGCTCAGGTAGCCGGCCACCGCCTCGGCGAGAGGGGCGGCGGTCGGGGCGAAGCGCCAGCATCCTTCGGCGTCGACCTCGAGGTCCCGCTCGGGGTCGAAGTCGAAGCGCTCGAGGATTTCGTGGCGGTCGGCGTAGCGGCGATTGCGAGAGTCGCCGTGCCAGTAGTGGTGGACGGTGCCCGGCAACGCGCCGACGTTAGCACGAACGTCGGCGAACACGGCGTCGTGCCACGCCGAGACGTGCGACCGAAGGCGCGGGTGGCGGATGCGCACCTCGCTGTCGGGCACTTGGGCAGACGCTCGTACGAACGCCAGAGCGAGCTCGCGGTCACCGCCGCCGATGATACAGCGATCGTAGAACCCGTGCGCGTCGAGCAGCTCGCGCCGCGCGGCCCACGCGTAGCCCGTCGTCCCCGGGAGCTTGGTCGCGCCCACGCGGTGCTCGGCGCAGAACGCGACCCGGTAGGTGCCCTCCGTCGTGCCGCGCAGGATCCGCCTGCCGAGTCCCCAGCCGATGCGCGAGCCGGGGAACTGCGCCGGCGTCCCGTCCTTGGGCAGGCAGACGACGTTGGTGAACGGCTGAATCACGACGTGCCGCTCGAGGGCGCTGCACGCCGCTGCGACCCAGCCGTCGTCTTCGAAGACGATGTCGGCGTCGAGCCAGGCGACGTATCGACACGACGACGGGAGCGCAGCGAGGCCCAGGTTCAGGAGCCGCTCCTTGTGCCAGAGCTGCGCGCTGGACCGCGGCGTGAGCAAGACGTCGGCGTCGGCGCCCTCGACGAGCTCGGGCTCGCCGCCCTCCGGCACCAGCTCCACCGTCACGAGGGGGAGCCCCTGCGCGCGGCTGCGCTCGCGAAACACGCGGTAGTTGTCGAGGCGCGTTCGGTACCGCGAGGGGTTGAAGTAGGTCGTCAGGCCCCACAGTGGGCCGGCCTCGACGCTCGAGCCGTCCGCGGGGGCGGACGCGACTGTCGAAGCGGCTGTGGGCATCTACGTCTCCTCGGTCCTCGCGCGGCCGCGAGGGCCCCTCGACTAGACGAACCGATCCACGCGATCAAGCTACGCGCCCCGCTAGGTCGCGGTCCCAGTCGGCCTCACCGAGACGCCGGGCCACGGAAAGTTGCGCGCGCACTGCCCTCGGGTAGACGTTCGCACATGCGCCCCGCCCGCCGTACACCGCTCGATCGCGCCCTCGGCCTCGTGACCGAGCTTCGGCCCGGCGAGGGGGCGCGCGCGCTGACGATGGCGACCGCGGTGTTCGTGCTGCTGTGCGCGTACTACGTGATCAAGTCCGCCCGCGAGCCGCTGCTGCTCGCGACGGGGAGCGCGGAGCTGAAGTCGTACGCGTCGGCAGCACAGGCGGCCGCGCTGATCGGCTTGGTCCCGGCTTACGGTTGGCTCTCGGCGCGCGTCGGCCGCGGCCCGCTGATTCTCGGTGTCGGCGCGTTCTTCGTCGCCTGCCTCCTCGCCTTCGCGCCCGCCGTCACGACGCTCGGCCCGGCGGCGACCGCGTCGCGCGAGGTCACTGCGGCGAGCTTCGGGTCGCTCGGCTTCGTCTTCTACGTCTGGGCCGGCGTGTTCAGCCTCGCGACGGTGGCGCAGTTCTGGTCGTTCGCGAACGACGTGTACGACCGCGACCAAGGGAACCGCCTTTTCCCGCTGATCGGCTTCGGGATGACGGCGGGTGCGGCCGCCGGCGCGCTGCTCCCCGGGTGGCTACGGGCGCACTTCGACGCAGACGTGTCGACGATGCTGCGCGTCGCGGCGGGCCTCGTCGTGCTGCACCTCGCCCTCATGTTTGCCGTCCATCGAGCGGCGCTCGGCGACACAGACGACGACGGGACCCGTGCGAGCTCGCAGCCGCTCCGCCCGAGCGGCGGGTTCGCGCTCGTGCTCGAGGACCGCTACCTGCGGCTCATCGCGGGCTTCGTTCTGCTGCTAAACGTCGTGAACGCGCTTGGCGAGTTCCTGTTGAGCGACGTCGTGCTGCGGCAGGCGCTGGCCGGTCAGGCGTCGGGCGAGATCGCCGACGTCGGTGCTTACATCGGCAGCTTCTACGAGGGGTTCTTCTTCTGGGTGAACGTCGCGACGCTCGTCGTTCAGACGTTTGCCGTCTCGCGGGTGGTCCGGTTCGGCGGCATCGCAGCCGTCCTGTTCGCGCTCCCGCTGGTCTCGCTGGGCGCATACACGATGCTCGCCGCTGGAGTCGCCGGCTTCGCGCTGTTCCGTGTCGCGAAGATGGCCGAGAACACGACGGACTACTCGCTGATGAACACGGGCAAGGCGCTGCTGTGGCTGCCCACGTCGCGCGAGGCGAAGTACCAGGCGAAGCAGGCCGTCGACACACTCTTCGTTCGCCTCGGTGACCTGCTACAGGCGGCGCTCGTCTTCGTGTGCCTGCAGCTCTTCGCACTCGAACCGCGCCAGCTCGCCGGCGTCAACGTCGCGCTCGTCCTCGTTTGGCTCGGCCTCACAGCTCGGCTCGTGCGTCTTAGCCGCGACCGCGACGCGGCCCTGGCCCCGGCGGAGTAGGCCGGCCGCGATGCGGGTGACCGCCGGGCGACGGCGCCGACCGCGGTCCACTTGGCCCGCTCGACGCCCGCGCGTTCCCGCCCTGCCGCCGACCGCCGCCGGAAGCGCCCCCGCGGCTCGCGCTCGGGACGAGGCACTCCGGCCCGCTGCCGATGAGGTCGCTGCGGCCAAGCTCGACGAGCGCCTCGCGGATGAGGTCCCAGTTCTCGGGGTCGTGATAGCGCAGGAGCGCCTTGTGCAGCCGGCGCTGGCGACCCCCGGTGGGCACTGCGAGCTCGGGGCTTTCGTCGGTCACTTTCCGCAGCGGATTCTTCTTCGTGTGGTACATCGCGGTGGCGGTCGCCATCGGCGCGGGCAGGAAGTTCTGCACCTGGTCGACCTTCATGCCGCGCTCCTTGAGCCACAGCGCGAGCTCGAGCATGTCTGCGTCGGTCGTGCCGGGGTGGGCCGCGATGAAGTAGGGGATCAGATACTGCTTCTTTCCGGCGCGCGCCGACGCTTGCGCGAACAGCTCGGCGAAGCGGTCGTATGCGGCGACTCGCGGCTTCATCATCGCGGCGAGCGGGCCCTCGGCGACGTGCTCGGGGGCAACCTTCAGGTAGCCGCCGACGTGGTGCGTGACGAGCTCGTCGATGTAGCGCGGGTCCTCGTTGGCGAGGTCGTAGCGCACGCCAGAGGCGACGTTGACGCGCTTGATGCCGGGCACGGCGCGCGCAGCGCGGTACAGCTCGATCAGCTCGCCGTGGTCGGTCTTGAGGTTAGAGCACACCTCGGGGAACACACACGAGGGTCGACGGCAGGCTGCCTCGATCTCGGGGTCCTTGCACTCGAGTCCATACATATTCGCGGTCGGCCCGCCAAGGTCGGAGATCACGCCGGTGAACCCCGGGACCGTGTCGCGGATCTCTTCGATCTCGGCGACGATCGACTCGCGTGACCGCTTCTGAATGATCCGGCCCTCGTGCTCGGTGATCGAGCAGAACGTGCAGCCGCCGAAGCAGCCCCGCTCGATGATCACAGAGAAGCGGATCATCTCGTAGGCCGGGATCTTCGCGCCGCCGTACTGCGGGTGCGGCTGCCGCGCGTAGGGCAGCCCATACACCCAGTCCATCTCGGCCGTGGTGAGGGGGATCGGGGGCGGGTTGAGCCAGAGCTCGCGGTCTCCGTGCCGCTGCACGAGCGCACGCGCGTTGCCCGGGTTCGTCTCGGCGTGGAGCACACGCGAGGCCCGAGCGTATGCGACCTTGCTGTCGCGAACGTCGTCGAACGACGGCAGGCGCATGACCGTCTTCTCACGCGGCGCAGCCATCGTCGCGGCTCGCGCCGCGTTGCGGTCCGCCGCGTCGACCTCCACGAACCCGGGGAGGATGTGTTTGACGGGAAAGGCGCTCCCTCGCACGTCTGTCATCGTGTCGAGCGACTCGCCGGCCGCGGCGCGGTGGGCGACCTCTACGACGGCGCGCTCGGCGTTCCCATACAGCAGCAGGTCTGCGCGCGCGTCGAACGCGATCGACCGGCGCACCTTCTCGGACCAGTGGTCGTAGTGTGCGACCCGCCGCAGGCTCGCCTCGATTCCACCGAGCACGATCGGGACGCCGGGGAACGCCTCCCGACAGCGCTGCGCATACACGAGGGAGGCGCGATCCGGGCGTCGGTCGGCCGCGCCGCCGGGCGTGTATGCGTCGTCGCTCCGGATGCGACGGTCGGAGGTGTAGCGGTTGACCATGGAGTCCATGTTCCCCGCGGTCACACCGAAGAACAGGCGCGGACGTCCGAGCACCGTGAACGGCTCGGCGCTCTGCCAGTCCGGCTGCGCGATGATCCCGACTCGAAACCCGTGCGCCTCGAGGACGCGCCCGATGACGGCCATCCCGAAGCTCGGGTGGTCGACGTAGGCGTCGCCGGTCACGATGACGACGTCGCACTCATCCCACCCAAGCGCGTCGAGCTCCGCGCGCGACGTCGGCAGGTACGGCGCTGGCGCGACGCGTGGCCGCGCGGGGGCGGCGGCGAACAGAGAGGGGGCTTCGAGCATGGTCGTCTGGCTGGCGCGCGGGCGCACTCGAACGTCGACGGAGGGACCTCCGGCGCGGACCGAAGCCTAAGGCGCCGTGGGCTCTGTCGCCAGGACCGCACGCACGACGTACTGACGAGGGAGCGCCGGCTCGACGACCGTGGCGGTGAGCCCTCCAGCGGCGAGCTCGGTGATCACCTGCTCGGGGTCGAGGCGCATCTCGGCGGGAGGGCCGGGCTGCGCATCGCGGGTGTATTCGACGATGTAGAGCGCGCCGTTCGGAGCCAGCGTCTCGGCCACGGCCGCGGCATACGCCTCGCGCGACTCGATGTGGTGCCAAGTGTTGACGAGCATCACGCGATCCATGCCGTGGGCGGGTAGCCCCGGCGACTCGAACCCGATGACCTGAGCGTCGACGTTGCCGAGCCCCTCGCGCTCGCAGCGCGCCTGTACGTAGTCGATCATCGCCGGCTCGACGTCTCGCGCCAGCACGCGCCCCTCGGCGCCGACGGCGGCCGAGAGGTGCGGCAGAAAGTAGCCGGTGCCGGTCCCGACATCGGCGACGGTCATGCCGGGCGAGATCTCCATGGCGGCGATCACGCGTTCGGGCTGCTGCCACTCGTCGCGTTCGGCGTTGTCCCATCGGGCGGCCCACGCCTCGGGATCGGTGAAACCGTGTTGATGGCCTCCGGCCTCGCCGTGGTGGCCGCCGGCCTCGCCGTGGTGGCCGCCGGCCGCCGGATCGGATCCGCCGAGCGAGTCAGGTAGCGGCTCGTCTGACGAGAACATGTCGACGACGACGGGGTCGGCCTCGACGAGCGCGGCCGGCTCGGTCGGCGCCGGCGCGCCGCCGCAGCCCGTGGTGAGCGCGGCCGAAGCGACCGCAGAGGCAATGAGGAGATCGGTTCGACGGAGCATGCGGCACCGGGGGTCGCGCGGGCATCTCGCCCGAGGGTGGGCTACCTGGGCCGGGCTACCTGCCACAGGCCGGCGAGCAGCGCCACCCCGGATCCACGTGTGGACCGCGTGAGTTGTACGTGACGCAGTCGCAACACTGAACACTTGACCAGCCATGCGTCGCGAGCGAGCTTGGCGGTGGGCGTGACCGCGACTCCCGGCGCGCCGCCTCTGCAGCTCACGGCGACCATGGCACGCAACGCTCCTCCGACCCAGGGCTCGTCGATCGACGCGCTCGTCGCGACGCTCGGCACCGGGCGCTCGCACGGCTGCGTGACCGCGGCGCACCGCATCCCCGCTCGCCCGGCGGTGACGGCCGAGTATCCTGCGTCGGTGCCGGCCTGGCTGCGCGCGGTGCTTGCGAAGCGGGGGATCACGGCGCCGTACCAGCATCAGGCGGACGCGTGGGCCGCGGTGGGCGCGGGGCGCGACGTCGTCGTCGTTACCCCGACCGCGTCGGGAAAGACGCTGTGCTACAACGTCCCGATCGTCTCGATGCTCGGCGAGACGGGGGACGGGTGCGCGCTATACCTGTACCCGACGAAGGCGCTGTCTCAGGACCAGTGCGCCGAGCTGAACGAGCTGCTGGGCGCCGCCCAGCTCGACGAGATCGCGTCGGTCTACGATGGCGACACGCCGGTCGACGTGCGGCGGCGGGTGCGCGAAGCGGCGCGGGCGGTCCTGACGAACCCAGACATGCTGCACGCGTCGATCCTCCCGAACCACGAGCGCTGGCGGCGGCTGTTCTCGACGCTGCGGGTCGTCGTCGTCGACGAGATGCACACGTACCGCGGCGTGTTTGGCTCGCACGTCGCAAACATCCTCCGCCGTCTACAGCGGATCTGCGCGCACTACGGCTCGTCGCCGCGCTTCGTGTTCACGTCGGCGACGATCGCGAACCCTGGCGAGCTGGCGCACTCGCTGACCGGGCGCGACGCGGTCGTCGTGCAGCGCAACGGGGCGCCGACCGGAGAGAAGCAGTTCTTGCTGTGGAACCCGCCGATCGTCGACGCCGAGCAGCGCCGACGGCAGTCGCCGAGCTCCGCGGCGCGAACGCTGGCGGCAAAGTTCATGCGCGCCGGGCACCACGCGATCGTGTTCACGCGGTCGCGCCGCGAGGTCGAGATCGTGTCGCGCAAGCTCAAGGAGGGCTTCGAGGCGCGCGGCGAGCGTCGCCTCGCCCAGCGCACGGAGGGCTACCGCGGCGGCTACCTCCCGGACGAGCGCCGCCGCATCGAGCGGGGCCTGCGCGCCGGCGACGTCCAGGGTGTCGTCTCTACGAACGCGCTGGAGCTCGGCATCGACATCGGGAGCCTCGATGTGTGCGTCATCGCCGGATACCCGGGGACGATCGCGTCGACGTGGCAGCAGGCGGGGCGCGCGGGGCGACGGCAGACGACGTCGGTCGCGATCCTCGTGGCCGGCGACGACCCCGTCGATCAGTACCTGGTCAACCACCCCGAGTACTTCTTCGGCGCGACACCGGAGCACGCGCGCATCGACCCCGACAACCTCCGCATCCTCGCCGAGCACCTGAAGTGCTCGGTGTTCGAGCTCCCGATGGGTGGCGACGAGCAGTTTGGTGGCGTGTCGGCCGACGACACGCAAGACGTGCTCGCGTACCTCGCCGAAGAGGCGCGCCTGCTGACGTTCGATGGCGAGCGCTGGCGCTGGTCGGCCGAGGGTTATCCGGCAAACACGATCAACATTCGCGACATCCACGACGAGAACTTCGTCATCATCGACACGTCGCGTGAGCAGGCGCCGACCATACTCGGCGAGATCGACTTCGAGGCCGCCCACAAGACCGTTCACCTGAACGCGATCTACACGCACTCCGCGCTGTTCTACGAGGTGCACCGCCTCGACTACCGCGAGCGCAAGGCCTACGTCCGGCGCGTCGAGCCGGAGTACTTCACGCAGGCCATCGACCAAACGCGCGTCTTCGTCCTCGACCGCCTCGACGAGAGCGACGAGCTGCCGGACCACACGTCGCGCGCAGACCGCGGCTGGGGCGAGGTCCGCGTGCTGACTCGCTTCACCGGCTACAAGAAGATCCGGTTCAAGACGTTCGAGAACATCGGCTACGGCGAGATCCACCTCCCCGACCTCGAGAAGCACACGACCGCGTACTGGGCGACGTTCCCGACCTCGCTGCTCGAGACGATCGACGCCGATGCGACGGCGATCAGCGGCGCGCTGCACGGCGTTGGCCGCGCGCTGCACACCGTTGCGCTCGTGCACCTGATGTGTGCGTCGCACGACCTGCACGTCACGCTCGGGTCACGTCCAGACGCGGCGCCAGACGCGACGCCATATCGCGTCGCGAACGGTCAGTCGGCGGCGGATCAGGCGTCGTGGATCGCTTCAGAGGCAGAGGATGCGTCGCCGATCGGCGCGGCGCTGCTCGACGACCCGACGGTCTACCTCTACGACAACTGCCCGGGCGGCATCGGGTTCAGCGAGAAGCTGTTTGCGCTGCACGACCCGCTGCTGCGCGGCGCGCTCGAGCTGATCGAGGGCTGCACGTGCAGCGACGGGTGCCCGAGCTGCGTCGGCCCCGTCGATCTGGTCACCCCGCGCGGCCGGGCGACCGCGATTGAGCTCTTGCGGGCCGCGGTCGCGGCGCCGCCGGCTACTCGACGCTGAACAGCGCGGCAGCACCCATGCCGCCACCGATGCACATCGACACGACGCCGTACTTGCCGCCGCGACGCTTCAGCTCGCGCAGGAGCGTGGCGGTCATGCGCGTGCCCGAGACGCCGAGCGGGTGACCGAGGGCGATCGCGCCGCCGTTCGGGTTGACCTTCGCCGGGTCGAGTCCGAGCTCGCGGACGCAGTACGCGGCCTGCGCGGCGAACGCCTCGTTGATCTCGTAGACGTCGATGTCAGCGGTCGTGAGGCCGTTCTTGGCGAGCAGCTTGCGGATCGCCGGGACGGGGCCCGTGCCCATGATCTCGGGCGGGACGCCGGCGACCTGGATGTCGTGGAAGAAGCCGAGCGGCGTGACGCCGAGCTTGGCGGCCTTGGCCTGGCTCATGACGACGGCAGCGGCGGCGCCGTCGGTCAGCGGCGACGCGTTGCCGGCCGTGACGGTGCCCTTGGGGTTGAACGCGGGGCGCAGCTTCTGCAGGCCCTCGAGCTGCGTGTCGGCGCGGTTGATCGTGTCGCGCTTGAGCGACACGGAGACGCGCTCGCCGTTGTCGTCGAACATCTGCGTGTGCACCTCGAAGATCTCGTCGTCGAGGCGACCGGCGGCCTGCGCCTCTGCGGCGCGCCGCTGAGACTCGTAGGCGAAGCGGTCCTGCTCGTCGCGCGTGACGCCAAAGCGCGCGGCGACGATCTCGGCCGTCGCGCCCATCGTCGTGTAGATCTCGGGGTAGGTCTCGAGCAGGTGCGGGTTGGTCGAGAACTTGTTGCCGCCCATGGGGATCATCGTCATCGACTCGGTGCCACCGGCGACGGCGCAGTCGATGGAGCCGGCCTGGATGGCCTGCGCGACGATGCCGATGGACTGAACGCCCGACGAGCAAAAGCGGTTGATCGTCATCGCGGGGACGCTGGTGGGCAGCCCGGCGACGGCGGCGCAGATCTTCGCGACGTTGTTGCCCTGCTCGGCCTCGGGCATGGCGCAGCCGAGGACGACGTCTTCGACGTCGGCCGGGTCGAGGCTCGGCACGGCGGCGAGGGCGGCCTTGATGGCCCAGCCGCCCATGTCGTCGGGGAGCGTGTCCTTGAGCTCGCCCTTGCGGGCGCGGGTGAAGGGGGTTCGCAGCGCGCTGGCGATGACGACCGGCTGGCTCATTTCGGGCTCTCTTCGATGGAGGTGTAAGGGGTCGAGCGGGCCGCCGCGGTGTGGGCGGCCCTGACGTCCGGCGTGCTCCCGCCTAGTTGCGGAGCGGCTTGCCGGTCGTCAGCATCGCCTCCAGGCGGGCGTGCGTCCGCTCCTCGCCGCAGAGGCTGAGGAAGGCCTCGAGCTCGATCTCGAGCAGGCGCTCCTCGGTGACCGGCACGGTGGGCGAGCAGTCGCCGCCCGTGAGGACGCCGGCGAGCTTGGAGCCGATGTGGCGGTCGTAGTCGGAGATCTGGTTGTTGAGCTGCATGTCGTACAGCATCATGTCGATCGTCGCGCGGCCGTGCGTTCCGGGGAGGAGGAAGCGCGACGGGCGCGGGGGGCGGAACCCGGCCTCGTACATGCCGAGCGCGCGCTGCTTGGCGTCGAAGAGGGCGAAGTCGCCGTTCATCGAGATGCCGTCGGTCGGGTTCAGGAAGCCGGCCTCCTTGGCCTCTTCGGCCGACGTCACGACCTTCGCCATGCCGATCGAGAGGAAGACCTTCTTGATGAACGGGAACGGGTCGAAGTCGGGGTCGAGGGCGTAGCTGCCGTAGACGTTGCGGAGCATCTGCAGGTTGCCGCCGCCGCCGGGGATGAGGCCGACGCCGACCTCGACGAGGCCCATGTAGAGCTCGGACTTCGCCTGCACGGCGTTGCCGGCCATCGTGACCTCTGCGCCGCCGCCGAGGGCGAGTCCGCCGGGGGCCGTGACGACGGGGATCTTCGAGTAGCGCAGCCGCTGGTTCACGCGCTGGAAGTCGCCGACCATCTTGCGGATCATGTCCCACTGGCCGCCGCGGGCGCCCATGAGGAGGGCCATGATGTTGGCGCCGGCCGAGAACGCGGGCGTCGCGTCGTTGCCGATGACGATGCCCTTGTAGTTGGCTTCGGCCTCGTCGACGGCGGCGTCGAGCATCGCGATGATGTCGTCGTCGATCGCGTTCATCTTCGTGTGGAACTCGACGAGGAGGACGTCGTCGCCCATGTCCCACAGCGTGGCGCCGAAGTTCTCCTTGACCTTGCCGCCGGTGCGCTTGAGGTGCTCGACGCGCAGGTTGCGGCGGCTCTCGGGGGCCACCTTCGACGCGCGCGAGGGGATGTCCCAGAACGTGTCGGCGGCGCCGTCGACGCCGTAGAACGACGTGCGGCCCGCGGCGACCATCTCCTTGACCCACGCGGCCGGCTCGATGCCGAGCTCGGCCATCATCGCGAGGCCCTTCTCGACGCCGATGGCGTCCCACGTCTCGAACGGTCCGATGTCCCAGCCGAAGCCCCAGCGCATGCCGCGGTCGACGTTGACCACGTCGTCGGCGATCTCGGGGATGCGGCGCGAGGCGTAGGCGAGCACGTCGAGCGTCACCTTCTTCGCGAACTTCGCCGCGGTGTCGTCGGCGTCGAGCATCATCGCGACGCGCTTACGAACGTCGTCGACCGAGCGGACGGCTCCGAGCGAGTCGAAGCGGACCTTCTTCTGTTCGACGTACTCGAGAGTGTCGAGAGAGAGCGACAGGATCGCCTTGCCGCCGTCCGCGCCCTTGGCCTTCTTGTAGAAGCCGCCACCCGACTTGTCGCCGAGCATCCCGCGCTGGACCATCGCCTCGAGGAAGTCGGGGGCGCGGAAGACCTCGCGCTCCTCGTCGTGCACGAGGGTGTCGTAGCAGTTCTTGGCGACGTGCAGGAACGTGTCGAGGCCGACGAGGTCGCCGGTGCGGAAGATCGCGGAGCTCGGGCGCCCCATCGCGGGCCCGAAGATCTTGTCGACCTCTTCGACGGTCAGCTCGGCGCGACGCATCTCTTCGATGGTCTTCATCATGCCGTACACGCCGATACGGTTGGCGATGAAGTTCGTCGTGTCCTTGCCGTAGACGATGCCCTTGCCGAGCGTCTCTTCGCCGAACGCGTGGACGGCGGCGGTGACTGCCGGGTCGGTGTCCTCGCCCTCTACGAGCTCGAGGAGCTTCATGTAGCGGACGGGGTTGAAGAAGTGCGTGACGAGGAAGTGGCGCTTGAAGTCGTCGCCGCGCCCCTCGGTCATGCCCTTGATCGACAGCCCGGACGTGTTCGAGGTGACGATCGTGCCGGGGCGGATGTTCGCTTCGACGTTCGCAAAAACCTTCTGCTTGATCGCGAGGTTCTCGACGACGACCTCGATGACCCAGTCGACCTCGGCCAGGCGGCCCATGTCATCGTCGAAGTTGCCGACCTCGAGGATCTCGAGCGCGCGCTTCGACATGAGCGGGGCCGGCTTCTGCTTCGCGAACTTCGCGATCGCGCCAGACGAGAAGGAGTTCCTGAACGCCTTCGACGTCACGTCGTCGCCCGGCTTCGGGTTCGGCGGCACGATGTCGAGGAGTAGGCAGGGGATCCCCGCGTTCGTGAGCTGAGCGGCGATGCCGCTGCCCATCACGCCCGAGCCGAGGACGGCGACTTTCCGAATGTCGTAGGCCATTTGACCGAGTGGGTGGTTGGTGAATGAACGACCATTCAGTGCGCGATACCTATCGTGGCGAACACGGCCGAAGTCAAGCCTGGAGCGCGCGTCCGCGTTGACCGCCGCGGCGGGCGCGTGAGAGGATCCGGCCATGTCGCGAACCCCCGAGCTGGTCGTCGGCGACGCGGTCGGTGACGCGCGACGCACCGCCGTCGTCGTGGTCCCCGAGTGGCTGGGCCTGCCGACGGAGCCGCCCGAGCGGGCATGGCGGATCGAGGCGCGCGGCGGCGCGCTGCTGCTGATGGCGCCCGGCGGGAGCGTGTTCCTCATCGAAGCGCCCGACGCGCCCCGCGCCGAGCCGGCGTCGTGCGTCGACGAGCACGTTGGCCTCACGCCGTTCGGGCGCCGCACGACTCCTGCCGAGCGGGCGGCGCGCGCGCTGTTCGACTCGCTCGGCGCGGCGCGGCGCAGGCGGCTCGCCCTGCTCTTGGCGCTGCTCTCGGAGCATCGCGCAGCCGACGCTACACCGCCGGGCCCGCTGAGCGCGCTCGCCGCCGGCACGAGCTCCACACGCGCGACAGACCGCGCGGCGCCCGACGCGTTCCTGCGCTTCGGGGCCACCGCCGCCGACCTCGCCGACGCGAGCGGCGGGGGGTGGGAGGCGATCCTCGACCCGACGGCGCGCGCCCACGGCGACGCCGCGGCGTTGGCGCGCGCCATCGTCGCCAACGCAGCGCTCGGGCGTGGCGCCGAGGCGGCCGACGCGGTTGTCGCGCTCTGCGGGCGGCGCCCGCACCTCGTCGACCTGTGCACCGACGCGCTCCTCGCGCTGCACTACCCCGAGCGGGCGTCGGCGATGATCGCAGGGCTCGCGGCACCGGCAGGAGGGGCAGACCACGCGTGGCGGGCGCGAGCGTCGGCGGCGATGCGAGTCGGCGACGTCGCGCTCGCCACACTGCTCTCGGAGACGCACCTGGGAGGTCGCTCCATCGCCGGCGACGAGCGCGCGGCGCCGCCCGAGCCGGTGGCGGATCCCGACAAGCCGGCCGACCGCGACGCGGTGACGCGAACCCAGTCCGACATCTGGAGCGCGACGCCGGCCGAGGTGTGTGCGCGCCTTCTCGCCCTCGAGGACCGGTTCCCGGGGTCGGAGCTGCTGCACACCTACTGCGGCGAGATCCACCTGTGGACTGGCGACTACGGGGCGGCGGCGGTGGAGTTCGAGCGGGCGTTGGCGCTGTACGCGCGGTCGCGGTGGGCGCACGTCGGGCTCGCGTGCGTGCACATGCTCACCGGGAACTTCGGCGACGCGGACCGGCTGCTCGAGCGCGTCGACCGCCTCGTGGAGCCGAGCCCTCTGGCGACGACACACGGCATCACCGGGGAGCTGCGGAGACGCCAGGGAGAGCCGCGCGCTGCCATCGAGCAGCTGCTTGTCGCGGTCGGCGCGAAGCCATCGAGGTTCGCCGCGTGGCTAAACCTCGCGCTCTGCTACGCCGAGGTCGGCGAGCTCGATCGAGCGTCCGAGGCGCTAGCGACGTTCTGCTCTCTGGCGCCGGCGCTCGTCTGGACGGCGACTAGAGGCGCGACCGCCACGCTCGAGCGTGCCGACATCGTGACCCACGCCGACGCGCTGTTCGCGACGATGCGGGGCAACCGCTCGTCGGGCTACGTCACGTACTTCGCCACCGACGGTGTCTTCTGCGTCGCCGAGCCAGGCTTGCGCGCGGCGCGTCACATCGCATCGGGCCTGGCGGCGGACTTTCGGCGCGACCCCGGCTTCATTCTCGAGGACTGTCGGCGCTGGGCCCCCCTGGTCAGACGGACTCGCGAGCCCTAGGGAGCGCCTCGGAACCCCACCCCAGCAGACGAACATGGCCGCACCCCGCCCTCGGCTCCTCGAGTTCTCGCTGTCGCACTTCTGTGAGAAGGCGCGATGGGCGCTTGACCACCACCGCAACCAGTACGACGTCGTCGCGCTCGCACCCGGACTTCACCGGCTGGCGCTGCGGCGCGTCGACGCGAAGGCGTCGTGGGTTCCGGTGTTGGTCGCCGACGGGGTAACGACGCAGGGCAGCGACGCGATCATCGACTGGGCCGACGCCCGGGACCCGGCGCGCTCGCTCACCCCGTCCGATCCGGCCGCCGCCGCCGAAGCGCGCCGGCTGGAGCAGCTCTTCGACGACGGGTTCGGGCGCGACCTGCGCGCGGTCCTGTATGCGATGCTGCTGGAGCAGCCCGACGTCGTGATCGCTCTGTGGGCCGCCGGCCAGCCCTGGTGGGTAGGCACCTTCTACCGCCTGCTCTGGAGCCAGGTCTCTCTCGGCCTGCGAAAGCTCTACCGCCTGCGCCCAGAGCGCGTAGCCGAAGCCCGCGCCCGGTTCGACGCCACCTTCGACGAGCTCGACGCCCTCGTCTCCGACGGCCGCCGTTACCTGGTAGGCGACACCCTGAGCCGCGCCGACCTCGCCGCGGCCGCCCTGCTCTCCCCGCTGGTGGTGCCGGCCGAGCGGCCCTGGCAGCCGAACGTGCCGCTGACGGCAGACGTAGTCGCGATGCAGGACGCGTATCGGAGTCGGCCGGGGTGGGCGTGGGTGGAGGGGTTGTATCGGGGGGATCGGTTGGTTGGGGGGTAGCTCACTCGCACCAGTCCCGCCACTCGAACACCCGGTCCGCCCTCTCCGGATAAGCCTGCCCGAACCCGTATCGGTTCGCCGCCTCTGCGCAGCCCGGCCACTTCTCGACCGTCTCCCAGCCGCCGCGGGTGTACTTGTAGTCGAAGAAGGCGCCCCTTGGGACCGGCAGTGTGATGGCGGCGCGGGCGCCCGGGATCTCCCAGGTCATCGGGACGTGCTCCCACGCCGTCGGCTCGCCCGCGATGTGGATCGTGTCCGCCGCCGAGGTGCCGGGTGGAACGTCGACGACGAAGCGGATCGGGACCGTCGGGGCTGTCTCACTGGCGGGGCCACCGTCGACTTCGAGGCGCCATGCGCGGGTCGCGGCGAGCTCGACGTAGATGGCTTGGTCCGCTTCGTCGAACCGCCAACTGTCGCCCGGGAGCGGAACGCCGTCGAGGCGAACCGCCGCGGGGGCCGTGGCGTATGGGCGCAGGCGGAGCTCGACCGTGTCGAATGGGAGGGCCAGCGAGCCCGTCGTCGCGGCGTCGACGGTCAGGGTGCTGCCCGCGCGCGAGGTGCGGACCCGTAGCCGTGCCACGGCGCCGTCTCGCCAGCGCTCCGTTTGTCCGTCGTCGATCACCACGGTGAAGGCGGAGCCTGCGTCGGGCGGCTCGACGACCTCGAGGCCCAGCGTCGCCGGCCAGCCCGCCGCCGTCGACGTCACCGTCGGCCACGTCGGTATGATCGCGCCCTCGCGCAGGTAGAGCGGCAGGCCCGCGCGCGTGACGCGCTCCTCTAGCGTTGCCGGACCCACCTCGAGGCGGCCCGAGCGCCACTCCACCCAGCGACCAGGAGGCAGCCGGACGGTCCGGGTGGTCGCGCCCTCCTCCAGCACCGGCGCGACGAACAGCCACGGGCCAAACATCGCCTCGTCGTCGATGGCCGCGGCCGACGCGTCGGTCGGGAACTCCCACAGGATGGGTCGAAGGGGCGGCGCTCCCGTCTCCGACGCCTCGACCATCAGCGAGTAGAGGTAGGGCATCAGCTCGTAGCGGAGCGCGATCACCTCGCGGGCGATGTCTTCGGTCTCGGTCCCAAACATCCACGGCTCCTGGCCCGGGACGCCCGAGGTCACGTGCGCGCGAAAGTACGGCGTGAACGCGCCGAGCTGGACCCAGCGGGCGTAGAGCTCTGGCGAGGCGTTTCCGCTGTACCCACCGACGTCGCTGCCAACGAACGGCATGCCGCTCAGCCCCATGTTCAGCACCATCGGCAGCGTCATCTGCAGCGCCCACCACGTGCTCGGCACATCTCCGGTCCACGTCGCCGCCGAGCGCTGTATGCCGGCATAGCCGGCGCGCGAAAACACGAACGGGCGCTCGTCGGGGCGCGCCGCGCGCAGGCCCTCGACGGTGGCCTGCGCCTCGAGCATTCCATACACGTTGTGAACGCTCGCCATCGTCTCGCCCCGGTCGACCTCGCCGACCGCCAGCTCGTTGGGGACCGACAGTCCCGAGCCGCCCTCCGGGAAGTTCGTCGGCTCGTTGACGTCGAGCCACACTCCGGCGACCCCCCGCCCCGCCAGCTCAGCGACCCGCGCCGCCCACCAATCGCGGCCCCGGCCGAGCGCGAAGTCGACGAACACCGCGTCGCCCGGCCAAACGACGCCGACATAGGGTGTTGCCCCGCGCATGACGTACACACCCGCAGCGAGACCCGACGCGTAGACGTCCCAGCCCGGGTCCTGCTTGATCCCCGGGTCTGCGATCGCGACCAGCCTGAAGTCTAGCGAGGCGAGGCGGGCAGCGAGCCCCTCGGGGTCGGCGAACCGGAGCGGGTCGAACGTGAACGTCCGAAAGCCGTCCATGTGCTGAATGTCGAGCGTCAGGGCGTCGGCCCCGAACCCGCGCGCTCGGAGCTCCCCCGCGATCGCCTCGACGGTCGCGGCGTCTTGGTAGCCCCAGCGGGACTGGTGAAAGCCGAGCGCCCAGAGCGGCGGGCGCGACGGGCGTCCGGTCATCGCGGTGTACCGCCGCACGACGTCGGCGGGGGTTGGCCCGCCATACATATACTGAACGACAGGGCCCGCCGTGTCGACGTCTACCGCGAGGGTAGCGTCGCCGAGCTCGAGCCGCTGCCGCCGAGAGTCGTCGGTGAAGAGCCCGGTCGCTACGCCACCCTCGAGCCACATTCCGAACGGGAGTGACATGTACATCGGGTCTGCGTCGGGCGCCCACCCGCCGTAGGTCGTGTCGTATGCGTCTGTGTTCCAGTACGTCGTCTGTGTGGCCGTCCGCTCGAGCGGCCCCGTGTGCTCGCCGAACCCGTAGAAGCGCGCGCCCGTCGGCACCTCGCGCCGGAGCGTCACGCCAGTCGCCGTGATCGCGCCGGCATCGTCGGCGTCTCGCATGCGCTCCACCCCGAGGCCGTCATAGACACGGACCCGGCATCGGTCGTCTACGACGACGCGCCAGTCGCCGGAGCAGACGGTCGCCGCTCCCGTGGCGTCGCCCCCGCCCGCCGCCGAAGCGAGCGCTGGCGTCGCGACGACGGCGCGGCTCGCGGGGGCGTCGACGGCAGCGCCCGGAGCGGCGGTCACGAGCCGGAGGGTGGCGTCGTCGTACACCGTGACGGCGACCGACCGCGTCGAGCATCGCGCGGTCAGGGTCGAGCCCGCGAGCGCCGCCCAGGCCGGCGTCGTTCCCTCGCCACACACAAACGGGGCGTCGTCCACGTCAGAATCGACGTCTGCGTCTGTCCCGTCGACCTCCGGGTCAGACCCCGGGTCGGCCGCGTCGGGAGCGTCATGGGCGTCGGTCGCGTCGCCTTCGTCGGGAGCGTCTGCGGCGTCGGGCGTGTCGGAGTCCGACGCGTCTGGGTTTGCATCATCGGCGTCGGACGCGCTGTCTTGGTCGACCGCGGCATCCGCGTCGGTCGCGTCCGAAGTTGCTGCGTCGCCAGCACCGTCGGTGGCGGCGTCGCCCAACACATACCCGAGCGGGGTGGCGTCGTCGCAGGCGACCGCGGCAGCGAGGGCGACCGCGACTCCGAGTCGCAGGCCCCGCGCGGCGAGCGCCCGTGCGCGGGTCACAGGCGCCCCCATCGGCGCCGCAGCGACCACTCGCCGCCGAGGATGAGGGCGAGCAGCGCCAGCGTCCACGGGGAGCTCCAGAGCTCGACGACCTCTCGGCGGTCGACCTGCTCCACCTGCGCGGGGAGAAACTCGAGGTTACCGACGGCGTCGTGCGGGCCGACGGCGCGCCCGCCGCCCGCCTCGGCGAGCGCGGCGAGGAGGTCGGGACGGGGTTCGATGTCGCGCAGCTCTCGGCTTCGCGGGAGGACGAGGAAGACCTCGCGGTCGCGCCGCTCGGTGCCGTCGGCGAGGGGTGCGTCTGCGACGACCTCATAGGCGCCGGGTGTGTCGATCGAGAGCCGCAGCGCCGCCCGTCCACCGTCGTCGATGTCGAGAGAGGTCTGCTGTACGAGCTCCGCGGCATCGCCGTCCGCGCCGTCGAGGGCGCGCCGCGAGATGGTGACGGACGCGTGCTCGCCGGCGGCCGGTGTGTAGTCGGGCTCGAAGACGCGGACGGTGATCGGGAGGTCGACGGTGGCCCCGGGGGCGAGCTCGACGACGGGATCCGGGATCGCGACGTCGATCAGGTTGAGCTCCGGGTCGCGGATCAGCCATCGGATCGCGCTGTTCCAGAAGGCGGAGTAAGGACCGCTCCCCTCCCCTCGCCCGACGCGGTCGAAGCTCCAGCGCCATGTGCCGTCGGAGGTGACGGCCATCGTGCGGCCCCTCTCGACGTCTGCGACGGCGATGACGGGCATCGGCTCGCCGTTGGCACCCCGAAGAGTCGGGTGTGTCGCTAGGACGACGGCGCCGTCGCGCGGGCCGAGGACGCGGTTTGTGCCGTTCCAGACGGGGAGCGTGTCCCACACGGAGGCGTTTCGGGCGGGGTCGAACTCGACGCGCGTTATGGGGTGACGCCGCCCTGCGGCGGTGAGGGTGGGCCGAAAGCTGCCGAGGTCGATGGAGTCGGCGCCGCGCGAGGCTGGGAGGGTCACGGGGAGGAGGTCGGCGATGACGGTCGAGCCGTAGCCGCCTGCACCAAACGAGCGGTCCCCGCCGATCATCACGAACCCGCCGCCGTTTCTGACGTAGTCGCGGATGCGCGGCAGGTACCGCTGCATGTCGTAGGGTCCGTAGTCGAAGTTCTGGAAGATGACGACGTCGAAGCTGCCGAGCTGCTGGTCGAACAGCTCCTCGGTTGGGAAGGGGATGAGCGAGAGGTCTCGCTCGGAGCCTCGCTGGACGTCTTCTTGCGTGCGAAGGATGAAGAAGTTGATCAGGTCGACGTTCGGGTTGCTCTGCAGCAGTTGCCGCAGGAACCGTACGTCCCAGCTCGGCCGGCCGACGACCTGCAGCGCGCGGATCTTGTCCCGGATCACCCTCAGAACGAACCACTCCCGATTGTTTGCGCTCAGCGCCTCGCCGGGGCGTACCGGAGTCGAGACGGAGTACACCTCGGTACCGATCTGCTCGGGGACGAACTCGAACTCGACGCGGTAGTCTCGTTGTCCGTCGACGAGCGAGAGGCGGCGAGTCTGTAGCGGGGCGCCGTCGCGCGAGAGGGTCACGTCGAGGTCGCCGTCGCTGGCGCGAAATCCAAGCACGCGCAGCTCGGCGCTCACGGCGACGACGTTTCGCACGAACGCGAACTCGTCGTAGTCGACGGCGGTGACGGCGATGTCTCGCAGCTCGTCTGCCGCGCCCGTGGCGATTGTATGAACCGGTGCGCCGAGCCGCTGGAGGGCGTCGGCGGTCTGGGCGTCGAGGGGGTCTCCGCGGCGGACGCGGGAGCCGAGCGCGCCGTTGTCGATGCCGTCGCTGACGATCACGACGCCGCCCAGCGCGCGCGGCCCGAGCCGGCTGGCGACCTGCTCGAGCGTCTCGAGCGTGTGCGTGGCCTGACCGGCGGCAGGTGTGGTCTGCAGGGCGGTCGGCGTGATTGGCGTGCCGCCATCATCGAAGGCGATGACCTCGAACTCGTGCTCGGGGTCGTCGGGCGAGAGGCGCATCGCCGCGACAGCGTCGCGGGCGCGGTCGAGGCGTGTGCGGCCATCGGGGGTCGGGAGGGCCTCGCTCTCGGAGACGTCGACGAGGACGGCGACGTGATTCCGCACCAGCGACACGTCCTTCTGCTCCAGGGCAGGTTCGAGCAGGAGTGCCAACGCGAGGGCCAGGGCCAGCGCGCGAAGCGCGACGAGGATGGGACCCCGCGGTCGCGGCAAGTCTCGGACGTCGAGCCACGTCAACACACACAGGCCGAGCGCGAGCGTCGCGAAGAGTGCGATCTGTGTGTGGCTCCAGTTGCCGAGGAGGAGCAGGTCGGTGCGATCGTAGCCGGTCACTGCGGGTCGACCGTCCACCGCCGGCGGCGGAGCAGGTAGTTCACGTGGACCTGGTCTTCTTTGTAGTCCAGGCAGAGGGCATACATCGCGAGGTTGACGCCGAAGCGGAGGGTGAGGTCCCGCTGGCGCTCGTCGCCGCCGACCACCTCGAAGTCCCACGCGCCGAGGTTGTCGCGAGACCACGCGCCGAGGACGTCGTTCGTGGAGTAGATGACGGCGAGCCGGTCGTCACGGGTGGCGCCGTAGAGGGGAGCGTCGAGGCGCAGCCGGCCGGGGTTCCGCTCGACGATGTAGAACGTGCGCCAGAGGACGTGGTCGCGGCCGATCTCGGTGAGGGGCGCGTCGGGTAGGATCGCGGCCAGCTCGCGGCGGACGGACGCGTCGAAGTCGCCGTCCGGGCGGGTGTCTGCGCCGTCGATGAAGAGCAAGCCGCCGGCGCCGAGCCAGGTGGCGAGGGCGGTTCGGGCGTCGTCTGTCAGCGGCGCGAAGCCGCGGTCGCCCCAGAGGACCGCGATTGGGGAGCGAAGGAGGCCGTCGAGCGTCAGTGGGAGGCTCGCCGACGTGTCGACGACTAACACGCTGGTCGTCATCTCGACCTCCTGGAGGACACGGCGGACCGCGTTCGGGCGCCCGCTCCAGGGGCCGTCGTACTCGATCAGCGGCAGGTCGAACTGCTCGTCGTCCCCAAACGCGAGGGCTCGGCGTGGCCCGCCAAGCTGCGCGGCCGCGAGCGCGGCGCCGACGGCGAGGAGCTGTCTGCGGGTGAGGGTTGGCATCAGTCGTCGAGCAGCGCGCGCATGCGGGCGAAGTTCATGGCGTTGGTCGCGCGCTGCTCTTCGGCTGATGCGACAGCGGGCGCGTCAGAGAGGTCGAGGAGTCCGGGCGGGATGTCCTCGAGAAAGCGGCTCTGCGGACAACGCTCGCGGCTGCCACGGACCTCGCGCAGGCGGTAGCGGGTGAGGGTGAGCCGCTCGCGCGCGCGCGTGACCCCGACGTAGAACAAGCGCCGCTCCTCGGCGACACCACTCGATCCCTCATCGAGCGCGTTCTCATGGGGCAGAACGCCGTCGTTGAGACCACACAGATAGACGATCGGGAACTCGAGTCCCTTCGACGAGTGCATGGTCGCGAGGGTGACGCGTGGCTCTCCCTCCTCGTCGCGCTCACGCCCGGTGTTGCTGGTGTCGAGGGTGACGATCTGCACATAGTCGTCGAGCGCGGCCCACGCGGAGCGCGAGGCGGCGAACGTGTCGAGGCGGTCGAGCAGCTCCTCGACGCCCTGCCAGCGGATGCGCGCGATGTTTGGGTTCTTCTCGGCGCTGCGGACGGCCTCTTCGAGGCGAAGCCCCTTCACGAGGTCGCGGGCGATCTCCGAGAGGTCGTGTCCCGGCGCGGTGCGCAGCCGAGTGCGGGCGGTGTCGAGCAAACGAAACAGCTCGCGGACCTTGTCGACGGCTTTCGGCTCTATGGCGCCGGGCTCGTCGAGGGCCTCGAACACGACGTCGCCGAAGCGACGCCCCTGCTCCTTTGCGCGCTCGTCGAGGCGCGACAGCGTCATGACGCCGACGCCGCGAGGCGGGAAGTTGATGACGCGCCTAAGGCTGAGCTCGTCTCGCGAGTTGAGCAGGAGGCGAAGGTACGCCAGCGTGTCTTTGATCTCCTTGCGGTCGAACAGGCTCTGCCCGCCGAGCATTCGGTAGGGAACGCTCTGCTGGCGTAGGGCCTCTTCGAGCGACGCGGCCTGGCCGTTCGAGCGGTAGAGGATCGCGAAGGCGTCGTACGCCCGTCCCTCATCCCGCACGGTGCGCACGATCAGCTCCGCGATGCCCTCGGCCTCGGCGTGCTCGTCGTCGTATTCGACGAGGCGTACCGGCTCTCCGCTGTCGTATTGCGACCAGAGGCGCTTGGGGTGGCGGGCGGTGTTCTTCGCGATGACCGCGTTGGCGAGATCGAGGACGGCGCCGACGGACCTGTAGTTTTGCTCGAGCGCGACGACGGTCGTGCCCGGGTAGTGGTCGCCGAAGCGGAGGATGTTGTCGGCGACGGCGCCGCGGAAGCCGTAGATGGACTGGTCATCATCGCCAACGGCCATCAGGTTGTAGGGCGGCCCGACGAGCTGCGACAGCAGGTGCATCTGGATCGGGTTCGTGTCCTGATACTCGTCGACGAGCACGTAGCGGAAGCGCTCGCGGTAGGCGTCGCGGACGTCGGGCCGCTCGTCGAAGATGCGAGTCGGGAGCAAGAGGAGGTCGTCAAAGTCGACCGCGTTCAAGTTCCGGAGCTGGCGGTTGTAGAGGTCGAAGACCTTCTGCGCGCGGGGCATCTCGGGGTTGTACTTGGCCTCGGGAAGCCGAGCCGGTGACGTGCGCGCGTTCTTCGCCTTGGAGACGATCGCGAGGACGCGCTGCTCGCTGCGGTCGGCGCCGAGGCGGAGCTCTTTCAGCACGTCGCGCATCACGCGGCGCTTATCGGCCTCGTCGAGGATCGTGAAGCGCGGGTCGAAGCCGAGGTGGCCGATCTCGGCGCGGAGCAGCCGCACGCCGAGTGCGTGGAAGGTGCCGAGGTTGACACGCTTGGCGACGTCGCGCGGGACGACGTGCCCGACGCGCTCGCGCATCTCCGCCGCCGCCTTGTTGGTGAACGTGACGCCGAGGATGTTCTCCGGCGCGACGCCGCGGGAAATGAGGTAGGCGATGCGGGTGGTGATGACGCGGGTCTTGCCCGAGCCCGCGCCGGCGAGCACGAGGATGGGCCCCTCGCCGTGACGGACGGCACGCGCCTGCTGCGGGTTGAGGGTCGAGAGGTCCATCGCGCGTCAGCCTAGCGTCAGTCCGTGGCGATGTAACCCGCGGAGTGGGTGAGGCTCGTCGTCCGCCGCGCGAATCGAGGCGCGGGTCGCGCTGGGTGGGAGATCTTGCACTATCGCGCGCGGTCTGCGATCCGCTGGTGACACTCCCCTACACGGACGCCTGTGATGAAGAAGGTCCTTCGAGTCGTTCTGGCGCTGCTGCTCGGTCTGATCGGCGCAGCGTACTTGATCCCGGCCGAGGCTCACGTCGAGCGGTCGACCGAGATCGCCGCGCCCGCGGCCGTGATCTTCCCGTACCTGAACGATCTGAAGAAGTTCGGGGAGTGGCAGCCGTGGCTTCGGCGTGACCCGACGGCGACGCAGATCTACGCCGATCAGACAGAGGGCGTGGGCGCGTCGTACACATGGTCGGGCGACCCGAAGGTGTCTGGCTCTGGGCGGATGTCGATCGTCGAGTCCGAGGCCGACCGCCGCGTCCGCACCCACATCGAGTTCGAGGGCCAGGGCGACGCGTTCGCAGAGATGACCATCGAGCCGACCGAGACGGGCAGCCACGTCACCTGGTCGTTCGAGGTCAACGCCGGGATGAATCCGATGCGCAGGTACTTCAACCTGGCGATGGAGAAGTTCCTCGGCGCGGACTACGAAGAGGGCCTCGCATCGCTGAAGACGCTCGTGGAGTCGCTCCCCGCGCCCGCGCCCGAGCCGGAGGTAGCGCCGCCGGCGCCCGAGCCGGTGGCGGTGCCGAGTCCGGCGGAGGGGTCCGACGGCAGCGGCGCGGCTGAGGGGTCGGCGGCGGCTGAGGGGTCGGCCGCGGCGGAGGGGTCGGCCGCGGCGGAGTAGCGCGCTCGTCTCGCGGGCCGCGAAACTACCTTCGGGAAGCCCCCGGCCCCGCCAGCGGAGTAGGGACCCGCCCCACCGCCGGGGTCGGCCGCGGCGGAGCAGCGCGCTCGTCTCGCGGGCCACGAAACTACCTTCGGGAGGGCCCCGCCCCCGCCCGCGGAGGAGTAGGGACCCGCCCCACCGCCGCGAAACTACCTTCGGGAGGGCCCCGCCCCAGAGCGTGCCCGGGAGGCGCGGGTGTACCTTCGGGAGGGCCCCACCCCACCGCCGCGAAACTACCTTCGGGAGGGACTCGCCCCACCGCCGCGAAACTACCTTCGGGAGGGCCCCGCCCCACCGCCGCGAAACTACCACCGCCGCGAAACTACCTTCGGGAGGGCCCCGCCCCACCGCCGCGAAACTACCTTCGGGAAGGAGCGGCCGGACCCGCCCCACCGCCGGAAACTACCTTCGGGAAGGAGCGGCCCCGGGCCCCGAAACTACCTTCGGGAAGGAGCGGCGCGGGTGCTCAGGCGCCGTCGGACTCGTCGTCGGTGCTTTCGTGGGCGACCTGGGCTTGGGCGACTTCGCGGCGGTCGCGCTGCTCGGCAAGCATCGCTTCTACGGTGGGTCGGACGTCGAAGATGGAGGCGGGGGCCCAGCCCGTTGGCGGCTCTGGGCCTAGTCGCTCCCTGAGCTCCGAACGGAAGGTTCGGCCGGAGGAGTCTTGGAGGAGCTCGGCGTATACGCTTGGCAGCAGGGTGGTCTGCTTGCCGTCTGGGCTCAGCGCGAACTCGCAGCGGAGGCAGCCCGTGGTGAGGAGCTTGCGGTCGGCGTGGGCCCACCACGAGGCCTCGTGCTCGTGGCCGATGACGATCACTCGGTGCGGTCCGTCGACGAGTCGCTGGCGGTAGCGCTGGTGGACCGAGAGTGACGCGTTCGCCGTGCCGAGGCGCCAGACGATCTCGCGCGCCATTCGCCAGGAGACGCGGGCGAGGGGATCGCTGCCGCCCCACCAGCGGCGCAGGTAGTCGCGGCTCCAGTAGCGCCAGGCGCGACCGACGAGGAGCTCGCGCAGCTCGGGGAAGACCTCGAAGACGAGGCCTCGGGGGCGCATACGGTCGTGGTGCGCGAAGAGTTCGTGCATCGGGAGCATGACGTCGATGATTCCGATGGCGCCCCACGGGAGCCGCAGGACGTTGACGCCGTCGTGCTCGAGCAGCGGTGACGCGAAGTCGAAGCGGAACATCGCGTCTTCTTGGCTGCCGTGCTCGATCCACGCGTCGCCGAGGGCCACGCCGGCCCCGACGAACTCGACACGGCCCGGGGCGGCGATGCGTGCGGCGATCGAGGCTCTGACGGCGCCGAACTCGAGCTCGTAGTCGTGGTTTCCGGTCGTGAAGACCGCGCGCGTTCGGGACCGCGTGCGGAGGGTGTCGCCGAGCCCGCTGAAGAACGCGTCGTGGGCCGCGGCGATGCGGTCGAGCTTCTCGAGCGCGCAGCGCTCATCGATGAGGCGAGCGATGCTGCCGTCGACGCGGTGGGTCTTGAGGAAGTCGAACGTGTCTCCGTTAAAGACGAAGACGAGCTCAATGCCCGCGGGGGTTGCGGCGGCCTCGTCGCGGAGGAGCTCGAGTAGCCAGTCGGTCCTGGGGAAGTCGTCGGTGGGACCGCCGGCGCCCATCTCGATGTCGGAGAGGACGACAACTCTGCGTGCAGTCTGGGGGTCGGACGAGTTCACGTTGGAGCAGCTCGGGCGAGTGTCGGCCAGCATGAGCATTCTGGATGCTCACGCAACGGTGGCGCGTGCCGCAGTGAGCCGCTAAAGGTGGCTCGACGCAACACCGGAGCGCCGCATGCATCGTAGAAAGCTAGCCCTGACCGCCTTCGTCGCCCTCCTGTCGCCGCTGGCGGCGTGCGGAGGTGAAGAAGGCGAAGAGACGACCGACGCCGCCGACACCTCCACCGACGTCGAAACCGGGGACGCCGAACCCGACACCGACGCGAGCGACGTCGCCGACACCACCGATGTCGGTGTTGACGCCACGGACACGACGCCCGACGCGGTGGATGCTGCGGACGGCTCTGGCGACGTGGCACCAGACGCCGAAGACGTCACTCCCGATGTGCCGCCGCCGGACTTCTCGGTGGAGCTGAACTGGCCGATCTTCGCGGCGCCTGCGGACCCGCTGGCGGAGTCCGACGTCGAGAGCTGCGCGGTGTACCGCGAGACGCGCTGCGTCGACGGACACATCGAGACGTGCCAAGTCTACGACACCGACACCGAAGAGTGGATCACCGAGCCAGACGACCTGACGCGCCGCGCGTTCCTCTACGACCGTTGGTACGACCTATACTCGTCGCCGAGCGGCCAGACGGCGGAGCGGATCTTCACCGAGGAGATGCCGGCGGGTACGCCCGAGGAGATTTGGAGTGATCCTGCGAACTTCGCGGGCTGGGGCGGTGGTGGAGACTCGGCCATCTGGACTGGTACCGCGCTGAACGCATACATCCTGCGCTACCTGTCGACGGGTACCGAGGCGGACTACGCGCGGATGGAGGAGAAGACGCGGGTGATGCTGAACTTCTTCGAGGTCACGCGCATCCCCGGCTATCTGGCGCGCTTCCACTACCTCGTCGTCCCGCCGGGCACGCCGCAGGACCCGGACTACTACTTCCGGTACGACACGAGCGACAACCTGGATGAGCGCGACATCGAAGACCCGGCGACGCTCGACTTCCTGCCGGAGATCTACACGTCGGGGCTCGGGACGCCGCGCTGGTCTGGCGACCCGTCGATCGACCAGTACAACGGACCGAT
>JACKDJ010000022.1 GCA_020633625.1 Myxococcales bacterium | reverse complement strand
GCGAGACGGTCGCGGACGGGTCCGTTGGGGCGTGGTTCGCGACGGTGCAGAGCCAGATCGGGAGTGTCTACCCGATCGCCCGCTTCGGCAGCGGCGGTGAGGTCTTTCTCGGCGGACAGGACGCGCAGTGGCGGTTCACGGCGCTCGAGCCCGACGAGGAGTTCGAGTGGATGCCCTTCCAGGTCCGCGTCGAGGCCGAGGCGGGCGCTCGGGTCCGCATCCCCGCGCTTGGCGTCGACTGCAACAGCACGTGCGACTTCCTCGCGCCGCCCGGCGTGACGGTGCCCCTGCACCTGGAGGTCCCTGCGGGGTCTGTCGGCACCTACTTCACCGGGTACGTCGAGCCACTGCTCGACGACGCTGGCGGCGATGAGTGGGCATTCGTCGCTGCGCGCGACCGTGTTCCAAACACGGTGACCCGCGAGCTCATCGTTCGCGGGACCGCGCGCGATCTCGCGGTCGTCGCCGGGCCCGTGCCGACCGGAGATGTAACCGGAAGCTTGGTCGACTTCGACTACCGGTCGGGTAGCTGGCTCGTCGCCACCTCGCAGCAGGCGGTGTCGCTCGACGCCGCGTTCGCGGCCACGGCCTCGGCGCCCGTCAGCGGCCTGGAGGGCATCGCGTGGGCCAACCCGACGGCGCTGGGCGTTCCTGAGGGCGCGGTCGCAGTCGCCGTCGCGACGCTCAGTCCAGGCGGGCGCAGCGTCGTCTGGCTCGGCCCGACGCTCGAGGTGACCGCGTCGCGCCCCATCCAGCCGTTCTCGTCTACGGCTGTGACCGACGGCGGCGTGTGGGAGCTGTCGCCCGGCGTCGGCGGTGCGATGGCGCTGAGCTGGCACGACGCCGACGGGACGACCTCGGTGGCGCAGACGGAGCTCGCGGATGGCGTCGTCTTCGGCGACGCGGCGACTGCATACGTGCTGTCGCGCGGCGAGTCGCCCAGCCCTCGCGCGCTGCGGCGCTACGACCGCGACGGGACGTTGCGGTGGGAGCTGGGCGTCCGCAGGTCGGGCGGGACGACCGACGCGGTGTGGTCGATCGGTGACGACCGCTTGTATGGGCTCTTCGACCGCGAGAACGCGCTCGTGGCCGCGGGCACCGAGTACCCGACCGCCGGCGGACTGTCGCACGCGGTCGCCGAGCTCGACGCTGCGACCGGGCAGGTGGTGCGAGCGCGCGACGTGGGTGCTGTGAGCATCGGTCGCATCGCCGGAGGCGACGACGGCGTCAGCGTGATCGGCGCCTCGACGACGTCGCTCGAGCTGACCATGATCGGCTGGGACGCGACAACCTCGGTCTCGCGCTCGGTGTACGACGCGACGGTAGTGCCGGGCCACTGCACGGACCCGGCGGTGCGGTGTACCCCGCTCCCGGCGGACGTCATGCGAGTGAGCCCCGACGAGCTGGCGGCGGCCTGGGTGTTCCAGCGCCCGTTCGAGCTCGACGGTACGTCTCTGGACGCGGAGGTGCCGTCGATCGCCGTCGGGGTGTTCCGCCCGCGTTGACGGTCCGTGCTCGTTGGCCGTTAGTGGGCGGAGGCGTGGAGCTGGCGGGCGTGGCGGATCTCGGCGAGGAGCGCGCTGGGATCGTCGGCAGACACCACTGTCGCGGTGGTTCCGCTCAGGGCGCGCGATAGCTCAGGCGCCGTCCCCGCGTCGTCGGACTCGACGAAGACCACGAGTCGCGCCTGTTTCTCCGCGAGCGCGTCGGCCGTCTGCCTCGACAGCGCCGCACGAAGCAGAAACTGCTCATCTTCGACGGCGTCGATGCGGTGGGTAGAGATGTAGTTCATACATCCGTTCTGGAAGGCGAACGGGAACTTCAGTTGGCGCTCGGCTCCGAAGAGCGTGACTGAGCGATCGACGTTCTGCTCGACGTAGTCCGCGAGGTCTGCGTCCTTGAGCAGCTTCCCCAAATGGCGATGGACCGGGTCGCGCCGCGATGGTGCCGGCAGTGCCCGGTGCACGAGCTCTGCGAGGAGCTTCGAGACCGCCGCCGCCGGTTCGCTCTCCACCTGAGTCGGATGCAGTGAAGTCAGACGTACTTCGTTGGCGAGACGGTCGCGTAGGCTCATGACGGCGGCGTCGACAGCGTCTCCGGCGTGTCTCTGGGCGATCCGACGGAGGTGCGCTTCGACGGCCTTGGCCTGTAGAGCCACCTTGCGCCGCACGTCTGGAGGCAGGAACTGCTTCGCCGCACGCCCGACGGCGCGCTGGTCCACGCGCCAGTGCAGCTCGCCGGTGTCGCGGAACACGACGACGACACCGATGTTCATCGACTCCTCGCGGCGTGGCGAGGGGACGAACTGGATGAGCGAGTAGCTTGCCGGCGTGTAGCTCATGGGCCGTCCTCGAATGGCAGCTCGCCGTTGCGTCGCGAGAGCTCGACGAGCCGCGCGGGAAGGTAGCGTAGCAGGAACTCCGCTCGTGCCGAGAGAAATTCGCGCACAGAGACGGCAGCGTCCGCGCTCACTTCCCAGTCGGAAGGCAGGCGGCCGATAACGTGCTGGACTTGGCCCTCCGACCGGGCCGCAGCTTCGAGCGCTTCGCCAAGTATCTGCTGGTCGAGGAGCCGCTCGAAGCCGGGAAACATGCCGTAAACGACCTCGTCTTGGTACAGCTCGATGCCCCGAAGCTGACCTACGACCAGGTCGCGCCCTCGAAAACAGTGCGTGTGGTCGATCGCCTTGAGGACGAGCTCCGCGCTGTCGAGCGAGAGCCACAGATTGTCGGTGTTCTCTCGTCTCTCCGCGGTGCCGAAAATGGCGGTCGTGGTTTCGCAGCCACGAGTCCAGCACGACGAGACGGGTGATCGCGTCGGGGTTCGCGATGTCGCGCAACGCCCGCACGTCGCCGTCCCACGCCGCGCCATCCTCGTAGCGCGCGGCGACAGCGCTTCCTTGCTGCACGTGCGCCGCACCCGCCTCACGCGCTGCGGCGACCGCTCGATCGTCGAGCCGTAGGATCGCGAGGTCGAAGGTCGGGAGCCCGACGATCCCGGCGGCATGCGTGCCGATCCACTCCCGCGCAAGTGCATGAGGCCCCTCAGGGTTTCCCAGCGACTTCACCATCGCCTCACCCGCGTCGGTCATTACCCGAAACGGACGCGTGCTAGTCGAGTAGGGCTGCTCGAGCACCTCGAGCACTCTCGTGGGACGCCAGCTCACCTGTGTCGCCTCCCAGTGTACGGTTTCCGGCGCTGCTGTTCGCCGCACTCTAGCCGAAGATCCCACGAGAAAGCGATCACCCTTGCCCGCCCCGGTCCAAACGAAGAGAGGCCCGTCGCGTGCGCGACGGGCCTCTCTGAGTTGCGGGGGCCGGATTTGAACCGACGACCTTCGGGTTATGAGCCCGACGAGCTACCAAGCTGCTCTACCCCGCGATAAGCGGTGACCACTGGAGGTCTATGGGGTCGCTGTCGCGACAGTTGCGGGGGCCGGATTTGAACCGACGACCTTCGGGTTATGAGCCCGACGAGCTACCAAGCTGCTCTACCCCGCGTCAGGGTCCCTGCCGCCTTGTGGCGACGGGGAAGGAATCTCTAGCCGCGGCGCACTGGGGCGTCAAGGAGAAAGTTGGCGCGTCGATTTCGTCGCTTCGTGGGCTGCGCGAGCGGCGGGGACCGACGGAGGCTGGGCAGCCGCACGGCCAGGCCGTCCCATCCGCGCCCAATATCGTGCCCCCTTCGCCCATGGTTCATCGTGCGCGCCGCGCCCAGCCGTGCTACAGATCGGGGCTCCCCGCCGGCGTCTCCCCCTCTGTCCCCACGCGTCGCGCCGGCTAGCCCTCCTCGACTCCCCTCAGGTCTCTCGATGAACGCTCGCTCCGCGCTCGGCCTCTCGGCCCTCCGCATCCCCGCCCTCGCCTTCACCCTCGCCGCGCTCGGCGCCGGCTGCTCGTCCGATGGCGGCGGCGTGAACCTCGGCGTCGGCTGCCCCACCGGCACCGCCGAGTGCGACAACGACTTCGCAGCGCGCTGCGAGACGTCGACCGACCACGACCCTGCCAACTGCGGCGGCTGCGGCGTGGTCTGCACCGCGGCGAACGCGACGCCCGCGTGCGTCGGGGGAGCCTGCACCATTGGGTCCTGCGACCCGGCGTTCGTCGACAGCAACGGAGACTACGCCGACGGGTGCGAGTCGCCCTGCCCGACCGGAACCGCCGAGTGCGACGGTGACGCCACGACCGCTTGCGAGACCGACGTCACCGCCAACCCCGCGAACTGCGGCGGCTGTGGGGTCGTCTGCCAGGCAGACAACGCGACCGCGACTTGCGCCGACAGCGCCTGCGCGATCGTCACTTGCACCGACGGCTTCACCGACGCCGACGGGGACTTCACGAACGGCTGCGAGCTCGAGGGCTCGACTGCGTGCGAGGCCGGGTCGGACGAGTGCGACGGCGACCCCGAGACCGTCTGCGAGACCGACATCACGAGCGACGCAGCCCACTGCGGCGCCTGCGGGACCGCGTGCACGGCGGACCACGCCACCACCACCTGCGTCGACAGCGCGTGCGGGATCGCCGCCTGCGAGACCAACTACTCCGACGACAACGGCGACTACTCGGACGGCTGCGAGGCGTTCTGCGACCCGACGGCCGAAGACCTCCCCGACGCCGCGTTCCTGGACACCAACTGCGACGGCATCGACGGCGATGCCGGACGCGCCGTTTTCGTGTCCACGGCCGGCAGCGACGACGCGGCCGGAACGCGCGAGGCGCCGCTGCTTACGATCGCCGCCGCCATCGAGGTCGCGCGCCGCGAGCCGGCCATCGACCACGTCTACGTCGCCGGTGGTGTGTACGAGGGCACGGTGCTCCTCGAGAACGGCGTCTCGATCTTCGGCGGGTACTTCCCCGACGCGGGCTGGTCGCGCGGCGGCGGCGCCGTCACCGAGCTCAGCGTTCCCGAGACCGAAGATGCGGTCCTGATCGGCATCAGCGGCGTCGACATCGTGGCCCCGACCACCGTGGCCGACGTGACGGTCTCCGTCGCGCGATCGCTCGCCGCCGGCGGCTCGTCGTATGGCGTAAACTGCCTCGCGTGCACCGGGCTCGTCCTCGACCGGGTCCAGATCCACGTCAGCGGCGGCACCGACGGAGCCGATGGCACGACCGGGACCGCGGGCAACCCGGGCGGCTCGGGGAGCGGCGGCTCGGGTGGGTGCTGCAACTGCAGCAGCCGCGGCGATGGTGGCTCGGGCGGGTTCTCGTCATGTGGGCGAACGGGCGGCAGTGGCGGATCCGGCGGGTCCAGCAGCGGCGGCAGCGGCTCGCAGGGCAGCTCCGGCGCCGGCGGTGCCTCAGGCGGCTTCGGCGGCAGTTCGGGTGACCCCGGGCGCGACGGTTCTGATGGCTCGAACGGGTCAAACGGTGTGGTCGGTGCGGCCGGCGGCGGCGGTGCCGCCGAGGGGAACGTGGTCGACGGCCTGTGGGTCGCGAGCGAGGCCGGACCCGGCGTCGCTGGCACGCACGGCGCCGGCGGCGGCGGCGGCGGGCGTGGCAGGCAGGACTGCCTGACCTGCATCAACGGCGCAGGCTCCGGCGGCGGCGGCGGCGGCGGCGGCGGCTGCGGCGGCGGCGGCGGCGCCCCGGTCAGGCCGGAGGCGCGGCGTTCGGCGTCCTGCTCGCCGGGTCGCCCGGCGCCACCATCCGCGCGTGCGAGGTGATCGTCGGCGACGGCGGCAACGGCGGCGACGGCGGCAACGGTGGCACGGGCGGCGCGAGCGGCGGACGTGGGTTCGGCTCGTCGTTCTGCTCGAGCGAGGTCGGCGAGGGCGGCGACGGCGGGCTCGGTGGCGCCGGTGGCCTCGGTGGTGTCGGCGGCGGCGGCGCCGGCGGCCCGTCGTTCGCGATCTACCTGCATGAGTCCGACGGAGTGACCCTCGACGAGAACGACCTCACTGCCGGGAACGGCGGGGCGGGCGGTGCCTCGACGGGCAACCCGGGCGTCTCGGGACTCTCCGGCGCGTGCCAGTGCCCCTGAGCGCCCGCCTCTAGGCGCTCGCCGCCCTCAAACCGCCTGGGCGCGGCGGGCGGCGGCGCTGTCGAACATCGCGCCGACGCCAAACGCGGCCGCCGCGGCGGCCATCGAGGCGAGGAACGGCGCGGTCGCCTCGAGCGACCCGGCTGCGACGTAGACGACGATCCCGGCGGTCAGCGCCCCGAGTCCGGCCCAGCGCCCGCCGATCGCGGTGAACAGGCCGAGGATCGTGCAGACGAAGATGCCCGACGAGCCGAGCGCCGACGCCGTCTCGACCATGTCGTGGACGGAGCCCATGCGCTCGCTGATCGCGAAGGCGTAGGCGAGCAGGCCGAACGCGAGCACGCCGAGCCGCGACAGCCGCAGCTTCATGCGCTCCTCGGTGACGCCGAAAACCGGGATCACGACGTTGTGCGTAACGAGCGAGGCCGCCACGAGCAGCGCGGTGTCGACCGTCGACAGGATGGCCGAGACGAGCGCGCCGGCGAACAGCACGTACGCGACGGTGTGCAGGTGCTCGCGCGCCATCAGGGGCAAGACCTGCTCGGCGTCGTCCAGCCCGGGGAGCTGCGCGACTCCGAGCAGTCCGAGCGCGACCGGGATGAGCCCGACCGCGAGGTAGATCCCGCTGGCCGCGAAACATGCGCGTCGCGCGACCTCGGGGGACCGCGCCGCCACCACGCGCGCGATCAGCTCCTGCGCGACGAGCGAGCCGCATATCGGGACCGCCCACGACTCGGCCGTCGCGAGCCAGCCGCCCTCTTCTGCCGCGTGCAGGAGCGACAGCCGTTCCGGGTCCACGGAGCCGACGGCCGCGGCGACTCCGCCCGAGTCCACGACGACCAGGACGCCGACCACGACGAGTCCCACGATGAGAACCACGCCCTGCACGAGGTCCGTCACCGCGTCGGCCAGCAGTCCGCCCGAGATCGTGTAGGCAATGACGACGGCCGCGGCGATGGTGACGCCGAGCTCGAGGTTGAGCGACGGCACTGTCGCCTGGAGCACGTGGCCGAACGCTTTTACCTGGGCGGCCGCCCAGATCAGCGATGTCGGCGCGAGCAGCAGCGCGGCGAGTCGCTCGGCTGCGACCCCGTAGCGAAGTCGAAAGAGGTCTGCGAGCGTGGTCAGGCGGCGACGCGCGAGCGGGATCGCGAGGATCAGGCCGACGAGAAAGATGCACGCCGCGTAGCCGAACGGGTCGGCTGCGGCACCCGACAGCCCCTCCTCGTAGACGGCCGCAGCGGCGCCAATGCAGGTCTCGGCGCCAAACCACGTCGCGAAGATGCTCATCGTGGCCATCACCGGGCCGAGAGATCGGCCAGCGAGGAGGTAGTCCTCTTCGGTGGTGACTCGCCGCGAGACGACGAAGCCGACGACGAGCTGAAGGACGACATATCCGAGGATGCCCCAGGCGACGGGATCCACGGCGGCTCAGTCCAGCGGGAGCGCGCCGCGCTCCAGAATCGCGTCGAGATCGGTCCCGGCCGGCAGCGTGCCGAACGCCTCTCCGCCTCGCCCCTCGATCCGGGTCGCGATGAACGCGTCGGCGACGGCGGGCGGCGCGTAGCGGACGAGGAGACTCCCTTGGAGGAGCCGAGCGATGCGCTCGACGACGGCGCGTGAGCGGAGCTCGAGCGTGGTACGGTCGCGCAGCGCGTCGCCGACGGCGTCGACGGCGGCATCGAGGCGCTTGTCGGCGCCCTTGGCGCTGACGAGCTCGCGGTGCAGCGCGTCTGCGGCGCCGGGCTCGCGCTCCAGCGCGCGCAGGAAGTCGAGCACCTGCACGTTGCCGGTGCCCTCCCAGATGGAGTTGAGCGGCGACTCTCTGAAGAAGCGCGGCATCGGCGACTCCTCGGCGTAGCCGTTGCCGCCGATGCACTCGAGCGCCTCGCGGACGACCGGAGTCTCCTGGTGGGTGATCCAGTACTTGGCGACGGGGGTGGCGGCGCGCGCGAAGGCGGGGCCCGCGGCGTCGGCGTCGCCTGCGTCGAAGGCAGCCGCGAGCCGGAACGCGAGCGCGGTAGACGCCTCGGACTCGATCAGGAGGTCGGCGACGACATTCCGCATCAGGTCGTGCTTGATGAGCGGCCGCCCGAACGTCCACCGTCGCTGCGTGTGGTGCACCGCCTCCGCCACGGCGCGGCGCATCAGCGAAGCGCCGCCCAGCGCGCAGTCGAGACGTGTGTGTCTGACCATCTCGATGATCGTGGCGACCCCGCGTCCGGGGGGCCCGACGCGCTCGGCCCAGCACTGGTGGAACTCGATCTCGCTCGACGCGTTGGAGCGGTTACCGAGCTTGCGCTTGAGCCGGTTCACGCGGAAGCCGGTTTGCTGCGTCCCGTCGGGGAGGAAGCGCGGGACGAGGAAGCAGGTGAGCCCCTCGGGCGCCTGGGCGAGCACGAGGAACGCGTCGCACATCGGCGCCGAGCAGAACCACTTGTGCCCGTCGAGTATGTATGTGTCGGCGTCGATGGCGGTCGCGCGCGTGGTGTTGGAGCGGACGTCGGAGCCGCCCTGACGCTCGGTCATCGCCATCCCGAACAGCGCCCCGGACTTGTTGGCGACGGGCGCGAACGTTGGGTCGTAGCTGCGTGCGAGGACCTTTGGCAGCCACGCGTCGGCGACCCGCGGCTCGGTGCGGAGCGAGGGGACGACCGCGAACGTCATCGTGAGCGGGCAGCTCGTGCCCTGATCGACCTGGTGACGCAGGTACATCGCGGCACCGCGCGCGACGTGGGCGCCCGGCCGAGGATTCTCCCACGGCGCCGAGTGGACGCCCTGCTCTACGCCGAGCGTCATCAGCTCGTGGTAGGACGGGTGAAAGTCGACGACGTCGATCCGGCGTCCGAAGCGGTCGAACGAGCGCAGCTCGGGCTCGTGTCTGTTTGCGAGGTCCCCGAGCGCGACCACGTGAGGCGCGGCGAGGCTCTCTCCGTACTCCGCCAGCGCGGGCATCGCCCACTCCGCATCTCCACGCACGAGGGCCTCCCGCAGGGGGACGTCGTGCGCGAACAGCGAGATGTTCTCGAATGGTGTGGCCTGGTTGGTCACGGCGCGCGGCTCCTGCGCGGCGAGCTCGGCGGTGTGCATGGTCAGCGCGTGGCGAGAGGGTGGACAGGGAGCCGGGGCGAAGACGCCGGCGTGCTGGTTCGGATGCCGTAGGTGAGCTCGATCGACGGACGCGCGTCGGCGATCCCGAAGCCGCCGCCGTCGAGGATGTCGCGATAGACGGCGGTGTGCAGGTCGCGGAAGACGTCGGAGAACTCGAGCGCCTGGCCGTCGATGGTGATCGACCGGAATGCGCGCTGGCCGGAGGCGACCGTGGACTCGGGGAGGTCGGCGCCGTCGACGGACAGGAGCCAGCGGACTCGGGCGTGCTCCAGCTCGATCGCGCCCGCGGCGCGCGCGGGCGTGAGCGTGTGGAGCTCAGACGCCTCGACGCCGCCGAAGAGCCACATGAGCAGGTCGAAGAAGTGTACGCCGATGTTGAGGACGATGCCGCCGGACTTTCCGACGTCGCCCTTCCACGAGTGAAAGTACCATCTCCCGCGCCGAGTCACGTACGTCAGCGAGACGTCGTGTTTGGTTCCGCTGCGCTCGGCGAGCAGGCGCTCACGGAGCTTGATGAGCTGCGGGTGAACGCGGAGCTGGAGGACCGTGTAGACACGACAGCCGGACTCCTCTTCAATCTGCGCGAGGCTGTCGAGGTTCCAAGCGTTGGCGGCGAGCGGCTTCTCGCAGATCGCGTGCGCCTTCGTGCGGAGCGCCAGGCGGACGTGCGCGTCGTGAAGATAGTTTGGCGAGCAGATCGACATGTAGTGGACGCGCTGATCCTCGCCGAGTCGGCGCAGCTTCTCTACGTGGCGGTCGAAGCGCTCGATCTCGGTGAAGAACGCGCAGTCGGGGAAGTAGCTGTCGAGTATGCCGACGGCGTCGTGCGGGTCCACGGAAGCCACGAGCCGGTTGCCGGTGTCGCGGATGGCGTCGAGGTGCCGCGGCGCGATGTAGCCGGCGGCGCCGATCAGGGCGAAGTTGGACACGGCGCGCTCGTAGGGCGTGAGGCGGACGCAGGATCGGGCAAAGGACGCCCGTTCTCAAGCGCAGCGGCACACGGGTGGCCGACGCCGGCCTACGACCGCCAACCCTCGCGGTAGTCCTCGGGGATCTCGTAGCCGACGACCTCGAGCACCTCGATCGCCGCCTCGTAGCGGCCGAACGGGGGCATGATGTAGGCGCCGCGCACGCGTCCGACGACGGCCTGCAGCATCTCCTGCGCGACGCGTACGCCCTCTGCTCGCGCCTCGGCGCCCTTGTCGAACCTGGCCATACGCTCCCGGATGCGCTGCGGGATCTGCATCCCTGGCACCTCGTTGTGCAGGAACTCTGCGTTCCGGCTGCTGGCGAGCGGCATGAGGCCGACGAGCACGGGGATGCGGAACCCCTCGATGTCGCGGAGGAAGCGCTCGAGGACGTCGGGGTCGTAGACCGGCTGCGTCATGATGAACTCGGCGCCAGCGGCGACCTTCTGCTCGAGTCTTCGTAGCTCGCGGTCGTAGTCCAGCGCCGCCGGCTCGGCGCCGCACGCGATGACGAACGAGGTCTGGCCGCCGAGCGCGCGGCCGGCGAGGTTCAGACCGGCGTTGAAGTTCGAGACCATGCGGATCGCCCCGATCGAGTCGAGGTCGAAGACGGCGGTGGCGTCGGGGTAGTCGCCCATCTTCGGCGGGTCGCCGGTGATGATCACGACGTTGCGGAGTCCGAGCGCCTCGAACGCGAGGATGTCGCTCTGCAGGCCGAGCAAGTTCCGGTCGCGCATGCAGACGTGGACGATGGCGTCCATGCCGACGGCCTCGCGGATCTTGAGCGCGAGGCTCCAGTTCGACATCCGGACGGTGGCGCGAGGGCCGTCGGCGATGTTGACGACGTCGACGCCGGCCGCCTTGAGCATCGCGGCGCCTTCGACCGCCTTCGTGACGTCGAGGCCCGCCGGCGGGTTCACCTCGACCGACACGACGAAGCCGGTGCTCGACGCGATCTTCTCGGAGAGCGGGGTCCTCGCCTCGAACGGGACGAGCGAGGGGACCGGCTGGTTCTCCTGCGTGACGGGCGCCTGCCGCTCGAGCTCGACCTTGACGGCGCCGCCGCCCATCATGCGGCGCGCGCCGGCCATCGCACGCACGTGGTCGGGCGACGTCCCGCAACAGCCGCCGACCGCCGCCACCCCGAGCTTGAAGAACCGGCGGGCGAAGACGCCGAAGTACTCGGGCGTCGCCATGTAGATCATCCGACCGTCGACCGGCTTCGGGTAGCCGGCGTTTGGCAGGATCGCGACTGGCGCCCGCAGCGGCGCGAGGTGCTCGGCGATGGTGTAGAGCTCCATCGGGCCCTCGGCGCAGTTCGCGCCGATGACGTCGGCGCCGGCCGCGAGCGCCGCGCGGCCGAACGCACCGGGGGTGACGCCGTCGGCCGTCGCGAGGTTGCCGGTGAAGGCACCAAGGGCGAGGATGACGCCCGACGTGAGCGGGCGAATGGCTGCGAGAGCGACCTCGAGCTCGGCGAGGTGGCTGAAGGTTTCGAGCGCGATCGCGTCGACGCCGGCCTCGATCAGCACGCGGGCCTGGTCTGCGAAGACGGCGGCGTACGCTTCGCGCTGATCCGCGCGGAGGCCGCCCCACTTCGTGCCCGTAGGCCCTATGGCACCGACGACCGCGGCTCGATCGCCGGCCGCGCGACGGGCGATGGCCACCGCGGCGCGGTTCAGCGCGTCGTGGTCGGCCTCCAGGCCCACGCGACGCAGCTTCTCGCGATTCGCGGCGAACGTGTTGGTCTCGATGACCTCGGCGCCTGCCCCGACGTACTCGGCGTGGATGCGCTCGACGAGCCCAGGGTCGCTGAGGTTGGCGCCCTCGAACGGCTTGTTGATGAAGTGGCCACGGCGGTAGAGTTCGGTCCCCATGGCGCCGTCGAAGACGAGGGGGCCCCGAGCGATTCGCTCGCGGAAGTCGTGGACGCTCATTCGCGCTGCCGGATCAGATGTACTTCTCGCGCCGGATGTTCCGGGGCGTGAACCCGCGGGCCTTGAGGAGCTCCATCGCGTCGTCGACCATCTGCGGATTGCCGCAGACGTAGGCAAGGTCGTGGTCTGGGTCGAGCGCGAGCTCTTCGAGCGCTGCGGTGACGTAGCCGGCGCGCTCGTCGGGGGCTCCCGGAGCCTCACGGCTCACACAGCCGACGAAGTCGACGTGCGGGCCGGACGCGGCGCGGAACTCGTCGGCGAACAGGAGCTCGCTCCGGGTCCGCGCGCCGAGGAGGATCGTCGTCTGGAGTCCGGCGGCCGCGCGCGCGGCGACGGCGGGGAGCATAGCTCGATACGGGGCGATGCCGGTGCCGGTCCCGACGAGCGCCAGCCGGCGCGGCGACTCCTCGTTGCGGAGCGTAAAGCGGCCGTAGGGCCCGCTGACGCGGACGACATCGCCAACACCACGTGCCCAGAGGTAGCGCGTCGCCCGTCCGCCGTCGACCGGGGCGACGGCGATCGCGAGCCGCTCGCCGACGTCGGCGCGCGACGCGATCGAGTAGCTGCGCTGCACCGCTTCGCCGTCGAGTTCGAAGTGGATCATCAGGAACTGGCCCGGGACGAACTCGAACGCGCCGGGCTCGACGGCGAACCCGAACCGCAGGACGGTCGGCGTGATGCGCTCGATCGAGGCTAGTTCGAGGTCGAGCTCTGTGCGGGCCATTGCGCTTGCCTTCGTTGGCGGCGGAGCCTAGACGGCGTGCCCGCACACGACCACACGGAGCGCCACGATGGCAACCATTTTCTTCGCAGCAGACGGCATCCGAACCCAGGTGGACAACGGGTCTCGCCTCCAGGACGCCATCGACAGCGCTGGCGCGTCGATCCTGTTCGGCTGCCGCGAGGGGAACTGCGCCACGTGCATGATCCACGTCGACGCGGGGATGGAGAACCTGAACCCGCCGACGGACGAGGAGCAGATGACGCTGCTTCCGAGCGAGCTCGACGAGGGGGTCCGCCTCGCGTGCCAGTGCCGCGTACTCGGCGGCGAGGTCACGGTTCGGGCTGCGGACTGACCGCTGATCCGCCGAGGTCGCGCTCTTCGCGCCAGCTCGCCTCGAGCGCGTCGCGAAAGTTGACGTAGCGGGGCTCCCAGCCGAGTGCGCGGAGCTTGTCCGTCCCGCAGCGGCGGCTGCCAGCCCAGAACGGGCGGGAAGCCGGCGACAACTCATCGATGCCGACCCCGGCCGGCACGGCGACGCCGACGCGGGTCGCAACGTACTCGATCATCTCCGCGGCCTCGAACGGGGCGCCGTCGGCTGCCAGGTACGTCTCATCCCGCGCGCCAGCCGCGTGTAGCCGATCAACGGCCGATACGATGTCGTCGACGTGAATCCGGTTCCCGATGCGATGCGCTGCGTCCCGCGGATATGCATACGTCCCGGCCAAGAACCGGGGCGCCGGGGTCCGCCCGGGACCTACGATGCCCGGCAAGCGAAGCACCATCCCGGGGACCCCACTCTGCAAACAGGCTTCGCGAAACGCGCGCTCCGCTTCGACGCGCCGCGCGCCCATCTGTGTGTCCGGCGCCACGGGTGTGTCTGCATCGACCCACCCGCCACCGCGGTCGCCGTAGACGCTCGTCGACGAGAGGTACACCAGGCGAGTCACGCCGGACGCTGCCGACAGCGCCACCGCTCTGGTGATCGCCGCGCTGCCCGGGCCCCCCTCTCGCCGCGCCACCCGGTCCGGGCGGTCGGCCGCGTCAACTTCGCCCCGCGCGGCGGCGCCCGTACCGAACGTCAGCACCCCGCAGGCGGTGCCCTGCGCGAGCGTCGGACGCTCCCAGACTGCATCGCTCGGCACCTCGACGTCGAAGTCGGCGACGAGCACGCGCACTCCGGTCGGCGCGGAGGCCGCCGCGGCGGTCGAGCGGACGGTCGCTGCGACCTCTGCGCCCGCGTCTCTCCATGCGACCGCCGCGCGCCGGCCGCAGTAGCCGAGTCCGAGGACGAGTCGCGGCCCCGTCACGCGGGCGCGAGGTCGAGCCACGTGACCTCGCCGTCGACGACGGGGCCGGCGGCGACCACAGCGATCGGCCCCGACCGAGCGAGGTCCGCGACGCGCGCGTTGACGCCCGCGGCGCGGGGGTCGAGCCGGACCGCGGAGTTCGTGGCACCGTCGCGCGGGAGAACCTCTCCGCGCTCGAGCGCCGCGAGGTTCGGCGGCTCGGGAACATCGACCGCGTAGACGAATGTCTCGGTCGGACGCGAGTGAACCGCGGCCTGGGGCGCGATCACGCGGAGTGGGCCGAACGCGAGGTGGAGCTTCACGCCCGGGCTCGCGTACTGCGTCACGCCGACCTGCCGGTTCGCGCCGAGCAGGCGCAGCGCCATGGCCTTTGTGCGCTGCCCCCAGCGCGCTCCCGCGGCGAGCGAGAACAGCGACACGCCGACGACCTCGCCGGGGGAGAGGCTGGGGAGCGCGACGTACTCCGTGACGCCGACCCACGGGAGCTCCCCGCCGGGGTCGAGCACCGTGAGGAGGGGGTCGGGCACGAACTCCCGCGGAGTCTCGAAACCAAACACCGCGCTCGGGAGCGCGCAGCAGTCGAGCAGGACCCAGAGGGGCATTCCGAGTGCGCTCGCCGCGCTGCCAGGCGCCGGCGTCCCGTCGTAGGCGATGCAGTTGGCTCGGTTCATCGCGAGGCAGAACGCAGTGTCTGCTGGATCGGTCGGATCCGCCAGACGCACCCCTGTCCCCGCCAGCCGCGCCCGCCCCGCCCCGCCAGCGATGGCGAAGGGACGCAGCGGAGCATCTGGGGGGAGCGTGAAGCGCGTCATCTCGGTGGCCTTCTCTCGGACCTCCCGTTATACGCTCCCCGTCGAAGAGATGACACTCGCCCGTGAGAAGAGCCGTGGACGACGACAAGCGAGCGACCGAGGCGTCGGACGAAGAGGTGGCCGAAGAGCTCGGCTACAGCGATTGCGACTGGTCTCGGCTCCCGCGTGGGTCGGCGGAGCGCCACGACGCGATCATGGAGATGGAGCTGGACGCGCTCGAGGCCCTCGACCTCGCGTCTCTCGATGATCTCGGCAAGTGGGCGGCCGCGCAGTGTTTCGACGACTTTGGGCAGACCGACCGGTTTCACGAGCTCTCGCTCGCGCTGGTGCGAACAAAGAAGAAGCATCCGGCGCTCGACTACTCGGAGATCTGCCTCGAGCTGTTCAACGACTATCTGCTCGACGAGCAGTGGGACGACGCAGTGTTCCTGCTCCCCGACATCGAGCGTCTGCTCGACGACGACGAGACGGCGCGCGCGCGCTACGGCGCCCTCGTGAACGTGCTGCGCGGGCGAACGGACGACGGACTCGCGGTGTTTCAGGAGCTGGCAGAGGAGTACGAGGACGACGCGCTCGCTCTGCTGACCCTCGCCGACGACCTGCTGCGCTGCGAGCGGGTCACCGAGGCGCTGTCGCTGCTCGACAAGGCCGAGGAGATCGCATCGATCGAGAACGACCGGGAGCTTCTCGACGAGATCGCCGAATCGCGCGCGTTCGCACGCGGCGAGGGTAAGTACGCGGTACCCTAGCGGGGTCCGTCGGGCCCACCGCGCGTGCCGCCGGTGCGACGGTCCGGGCGGCTGTGCCGCCTAGTCGACGAACCGGGAGAGGATGCTCTCGATCGCACCGACTCGGTCCGCCGGGTCGAGCGCAACGAGCGCGTCGAGCTCCCGCGCGATCGCTTCGGCCGGCGTCTTGGGTCGGGCGGCGGCTGCGTGTGCCTCGACCGCGGCCTCGAGGGCATCACGAAGCGCGGCGGTGTCGAACGGGCGGAGCAGCAGCGTGTGCGCGGCGACGACCGGCATCGCGTCGGGGTGAGCCTGGAGCGCGACGACCGGACCGGCGAACGACTGCCACTCGGCGCAAGCGGCAGCCCAGCCGTCTGTGGGCGCGTCTGCGGCGATGACGAGCGCGTCGGGCTGGCCGTCGCCGCCCCAGACAGCGTGCCCGGCGGCGCTGACGAGCGCGGCGACGCGTCGAGCGAGCTCCGGTTGGGCGTCGGCGACGGCGACGAGCGCCATCAGAGCCGGATCGCGCGGGTGACGCGGATCGCCTGACGCAGGTCGCGCGCCTGCGGATTCGTCGAGTTCATGTTGGCCTCGATGGCCGCGTCGAGGCGGGCGGCCGCGTCGGTCGGGAGGGTCGAGACGAAGCGGAGGGCCTCGGTGGTCTCGAACCGGGCCTGCATGGAGTCGTTCGCGAGGTTATCGAACAACGCCTCAGAGGCGGCGAGCTGCCCGCCGAAGCGGAGCGCGAGCTGCCAGATGGCGCCGACACGGACATTCTGAGCGACGCCGCCAAGTGCGGTCTGCCGAGTCGCCTCGTCGAGCGGCGCGAGTGCCGCGGTGACGGACTCGTGCTCGAGCACGGCGGTCGGATCCGACAGCTTCGCGACGTAGCAGGCGACGTCGTCGCCGCAGATCTCGGCGAGCGCGAAGTAGCCGACGTGCATCGAGAACTCGGCGGGGTTCTGCTGCGCGGCGGCCAGCGCCGTGAAGCGCGCGAGCTCGCCCGGCCGTGCGGTGCGGCCGACGTAGTGCAGCGCGTTCTTGCGGAACTCGGTGACGAAGTAGGCGCCGCGTGCCGAGCCGAGCGCCCCCTCGGTCGCTCGCTGCCAGAGCAGCTCTCGGTCCGTGTCGTTGCCGACCTTCATCAGGGCTTCCTGCACCGAGGTGCGGAGCCCGAACTCCGCGCCCGCAGAGAGCTGGAACCAGAGCGAGAAGTTGGCGAGCAGGGAGCCCTCGCCCTCGACCGACTCGAGCGCGCGAAGCGCTGCCACGGTGTCGTCCGAGTGGGCGTACGCGAGCCCCTGGATGACCGCGGTGAACATCTGCCCGTGGTACTCGTACCACTGCGCCGCCTGCTCGTTCGTCATCTGAGAGAGCTGCGCGGCGGGGACGTCCTGGTGGGTGCCAACCCACTGTAGGAGCGGGGCCATCGCCGCCGGCGACGTCATGTGGGCGAGGACGGCCGCGGCGCGGAGCTGGCCGACTACGGCCTGGTACTGGATGGCGAGCAATCGCGTATTGACGGCCGCGTTCTCGCCGCGGAAGGTCTCGGCGAGCTTGGGGACGGCCGCGTCGCCGTGCGCGAGCAGCGCGAGCTCGCAGTCGGCGAGCGCGTCCTGGAATGGCTGCGGCTCGAAGTTCGAGAGCGAGAACACGAGCGCGTCGATGACGGCAGGTGACGGGGACTCGACGGCGCCGAGGATGCCGCAAGACTTTCGGACCGTCGCTATGCCGCCGATGCGCTCGACCGGCCGCATCAGCATCCCCGCGACCACTTCGGCTGCGGCGGGCGTCGGAATCGCCGCGATGGCCTCGACGAACGCGGGGTATGCGGAGGTCTGCGTGACCGTCGCGAGCCGCTGGGCGATGGCTTCTGACGAGGCCGAGTCGCTGATCGCGGCGAGTCCGCGAGCAGCCTGTCCTGCGAGGTTGTCGTCGCTGCGCTGCAGCGCGGCGAGGAAGACCTCTCGACCGCGCGCGTCAGCCGCGGTGACCAGCGCGCGCAGCGACTCTTCCTGGAACACGCCCGAGTTGTAGATTTCGACGAGCGTCGGCACCAGCGTCGCGCGGTCCTCCGGCGACAGGTGCGACATCTCCTGGAAGGCACGCGGGTCGCTCTGCTCGAGCCGGTACTGGATGTACTCGGCGCTGTTCCAGTCCTCTGCCGGAGTGCAGGCCTCGAGCGCTGCGAATGTGGCGAGAGCGAGTGTGAGTCGGCGTAGCATTACGTGCCTCCGAGGCGTCGTGATGACCACGCGATACCCGCTCGCCGCGCCGGCTGTCAACGCCAGCCGCCCGCGGACCTAGGCGCACCACGCGGCTGTGGCGCCCTCGGGAGCCGTGGTGTAAGGGGACGTCGGCCGTTCTCTACCTCGCCCCGACGTCGCAATGTCCGCAGCTTCGCGCACGATTCGCCGCTCCGGCGCGCGCCTCGCCCCGCTCGCGTTCCTGGTTCTCGGCTCACTCGCCGCTCCCGCGTGCAAGTGTGGCCCGGATGCGCCCACGGTGCCGTCCGTCGACCCGGCTGGCGGTGGCTCGGGCGATGGCACCGGCGCGGCCGCCGAGCCGACACCTGCGCCGTCGGATGCCCCGTGTGGCGGCGCGCATCCCGACGCGGTCGCGCTCGTGAACTGCGAGCCCGTGATGACGCAAGTCGAGCTCGCAGAGGAGATCCGCGTGATGGTCGAGCGGTATGAGCGGCTCCCCGGCCGCGAGCCGACGACTCCCGAGTGGCGGAACGAGCGCCGACGGCGACTGGTTCGCGCGGCGGTCCAGCAGGCGTTGCTCGAAGGCTGGGTCCACGGGCGCGGAGTGCAGGTCACCGACGAGGACGTCGTCGAGCAGATCCGCAGCGAGCTCGGCGAGACGTTCGACAACGACCGTCTGTTCGAGCGCTTTCTCGCCCAGCGCGGCGTCTCGCGGGAGCAGTTCATCGAGGACAAGCGAAACGAGATCGCGATCGACCGCGCGCTCGCCGAGCAGGGTCAGCTCGAGCCATCCGACGACGACATCGCCCAGTTCTATGCGGCCAACCGCGAGCGCTACCAAGAGGGTGAACGCGTCCGCGTGCGCACGATCACCGTTCGACTGCGGACCGACGCCCCCGAAGCGCAGGTGACCGAGGCCCGGACCCGGATCGACGCGCTGCGCCGGCGCGTCACAACCGGCGGCGAGGACTTCGCCGCCGTGGCGACGTCTGACAGCGAGAGCGCCGACCGCGTGCGCGGGGGCGACCGCGGGTGGATCGCCCGAGGCCGCGCGACCGGGCTGGACGAGAACGTAGAGGCCGCCCTGTTCCGCGCCCGTGTCGGAACGGTCACGGAGCCTCTCCGCACGGAGCTCGGCTTCCAGATTTTCGAGATTCTGGACCACCGCCCCGAGGGCTACCGCGAGCTCGATGAGGTCCGCGACGTCCTCTACGCCCCCCTCCGCCGACGCAACCGCGACCGGCTGAGCCAGGAGGTCGAGAACTCGCTCATCCGCGACGCCCAGATCGTCTACAACGAGGACGTGTGGGGTCTGGAGACGGAGACCGGCGGTGCCGAGCCGTCGGGCCTCGGCGAGCCCGTCGCGGAGCCGCCCGCGGAACCCGCTGCGGACGGCTCCGGCGCCCACTGATCGCGCCGCCGAGCGCCGCCCGTGGCCTCCCGCATCGGCGCTGGTCCGACTCGCGCACTCTGGCGCGAGAGCGTCGGCACCCCGATCGGTCCGCTGACGCTCCTCACCGACGACGACGGCGCCGTCTGGGCGCTCGAGTGGGAGGACCGAGAGGCGCGCATGTTCGAGCTGTTGCGGCGGCAGCGGGGCGGCGCGGGCATCGAACTCCGCACGCGCGGCTCTGCTTCCACCGCCCGCGCGGCGGTGGAGGCGTACTTCGGCGGGCAGCCGCGCGTCGTCGAGAGCATCGCCCTCTCCGTCGCGGGGACTGAGTTTCAGCGACTGGTCTGGTCTGCGCTGCAGAGTATCCCCGTTGGGTCCACGGTCTCGTACGGCGCGCTTGCCGAGCGGCTCGCGAAGCCGCGCGCGGTCCGGGCCGTCGGGTTGGCGAATGGGCAGAACCCGATCGCGATCATCGTCCCGTGCCACAGAGTGATCGGCGCCGATGGCGCGCTGACGGGGTATGCAGGCGGGCTCGAGCGCAAGCGCTGGCTGCTCGCGCACGAGACAGGGCTCAGTTCGGCGACCGCCGCAAGCGATGCCGAACCCGCAGGGTACGGCGGGTCTCCCATGTCTCCAGCGCAGCTTCCGCTGTTTGGATTCTAGCGTTCGACCACGCCGTTCGCACTAGCTCGTGAACCGCGTCAGGTGGACGCGGATGCCGCGGTTCGAGAACGACGCGAGGCGTTCGCCCGGGATTCCCAGTCGGACGGCGAGGTCTTCGTGTGCGTGAACAAAGACCGCGGGGCGAAGGTCCGGGCGCCGGCGCAGTAGCTGGCCCAGGCGGCGCAGTGAGTCATCGACGCCCCCGGTGACGCGCTTGCCGTATGGGAGATTCGAGAACACGGCGGTGCCGTCCGGCACCGAGTTCGCGCACACCTCGAAATCTCCGGTGGCAACCAAACACGCTGCGCCGACACCCAGCGCCTCTGCGTTTGCGCATGCGGCAGCAACGGCGGCAACAGACCGGTCGGCACCGTACCATCGAAGCCCCCTGCTTGCAGTTGCAGAGGCCGCAACCGACGGCTCGTACGCAACGCGAGCGGGCAGCGAGCCGCGGACAGATGGCCAGCGCTCCATTGCGAGCTCGCGTGCCCCGAACGTGGGCAACTGCGCCGCCGCGGCGAGCCACTCGAAGCCGAGCGTACCAGCACCGCAGAAGGGATCCCAGACCGACGAGACGGCGCCGAGCCCGGCCGCGCGGATCGCCGCGGCCGCGAGCGTCTCGCGCATGGCGCCGGGGACGATCCTATCGCGGAGTCCGCGCCGATGTGCCGGTTCGCCGGTTGCATCGACGCTGACCGTGACTCGGTCGTGCGAGAGACGGATGTGGACGTCTGCGCCGGGCTTGTGTGGGAGTCGTGTCGCTGCGAGCGCTGCTCGCGCCCGCTCCTCGACGGCGCCGGAGTGGTAGAGCTTCGACTTGTGGCAGACGACCCGGACGTTTGCGTCGCGTCCCGCGAGGTAGGCGTGCCACGGTGCGCGCGCGAGTCGCGCCGAGAGGGTGTCGAAGTCCGACGCGACGAAGCTCGCGATGCGGACGCGGATCGACTCGGGCGTGCGGAGCGTCGAGACGGCCGACCAGAGAACGCCGAGATCGGCGACGAACTCGACCCCGCCATCCGTGGGGGAGCCGTCGACGCCGAGTGCGTCGCGGAGCTCCCCAGCGACCACCTGCTCGAGCCCGGGCGCGGCGACGGCGAACGCGCGATAGCGCGTCGTCGTCGTGCGCTCGGGTTCGACGCTCAGTGGTTCTGAATGTTGAGGAGCTCGACGTCGAAGACGAGCATGCCGGGAGGCGCGCCGGGGGCGTTGTTGTACGCGAGCTCAACCGGGATCCAGAAGCGGCGCTTCTCGCCGACGACCATCAGCTGCACACCCTCCGTCCAGCCGGGGATGACGCCGTTGAGCGGGAAGGTCGCCGGCTGACCGCGTGTGACGGAGCTGTCGAACATGGCGCCGTCCGTCGTCCAGCCGGTGTAGTGGACCTGCACGACGCTCGTCGCGGCCGGGTGTTCCGTGCCGGTTCCGGGCTGGAGCACCTTCGAAGCGAGGCCGGTCGCGGTGCGCTCCGCGTCGGCCGGCGGCGCGGCGACGTCGGCCGGGGTCTCCGGCGGCGGCGGCGTGGGGAAGATGTCGAGCAGCTCGACGTCGAACACCAGCATGCCAGCCGGACGTCCGGGGCGGTTGTTGTATGCGAGCTCGACCGGGATCCAGAAGCGGCGCTTCTCGCCGACGACCATGAGCTGGAGGCCCTCGGTCCAGCCGGCGATCACGCGGTTGAGCGGGAACTCTGCTGGCTCGCCGCGAGCGACGGAGCTGTCGAAGCGCTCGCCGTCGGTCGTCCAGCCAGTGTAGTGGACGCGGACGCGATCCGCGGCGCCCGGGTGAGTCGTGCCGGTGCCCGGCTGAAGGACCTTCGACGCGAGCCCCGACGCCGTCCGCTCGGCGTCAACCGGCGGCGCAGCGACATCGGCGGGCGCGGCCAGCGCAGGGTCCACGTCGGCGGCGCGCGCGGCCGCCTCGACGGCGGCGCTCGCCGTGGCCTCTGCAGGGGCGGCAGCGGCGCCGCTGCCGTTGCCGGTGGTCGCCGCAGTCTCGGCCGCTTGCGCAGCGGAACCTTCACCTGCCGCCGCAGCGGAGTCGGCAGAAGCGGACGGCTTGCAAGCGCCAAGCGCGAGCGCACAGACCAGAGTACGAGTCAGCTTCGAGTACATCAGACCTCCAGACGAGCGCGTGACGCGGTCACGCTTCGACGCAGCGCTCGTACGAGCCCGTGCGAGCCGGCCGGACCGTTAGCCCCGATGCGGCAACGACGCAACCGTGACGTCAGCCGGCGCGGCCCGCAGATTTGCCGGCAGTCGTAGCCAGCCAATCGCGCACCAAGACGTCGAGGTGGGCGAGCGCCGCGTCGGTGGGCTGGGCGACCCACGCTCGCGCCGCCGCTGCGATCGACTTCGGGGGTGGCCACGGAAGCGGCAGTTCACGCAGGAGCGCGACGCGGATCTGCGGGAACGCGGCGCTCTCGAGCGGGGCCGTCGCGCGGTAGAGGGACGCGACTGCCGGCGTGTTGAGCACGCCACACAACGCTTCGATGCTCGCCAAGGCGCCGCGCCGGTGCGGGTCGAGCGGCGCGATGACGTGCACGGAGTTCAGCGCGATCGAGTCGTCGCGGACGACCCCGACAACGAGGCGGTCCGTCGTCTGTCTGCTGTAGAGCCGCGGTCCGACGAACAGCTCGGGATCACGGAGCGAGGTGCCGGCCTGCCGCCACGCGGGATCGATCCGTGCCGCGTCGGTGTCGAGCCAGCGTCGCGCCGGGCGGACTCGACCAGGGAGCACGTCACGCCCCTCGACCGCTGCGCGGGGCGCGCTCAGGCGCGACGGCTGGTCCGAGAGCAAGGCAGCCCGCGCGACGGCAGGTCCAGGGTTGGCGCCGTCGGCGACCCTGAACGTATGGCCGAGTCTGTGCCCCGCGGCGGCGAGCGCGGTGGTCAGCGCGCTCGCCGCGGTTGCCGGCGCAAAGCCACGATCGGCGTCCGGGCGGTCGTGCCCCTGCACGGTCATCCACGTCCACGCGTCGTCCCTGAGCTCGGCGTAGCGGAGCTCGGCGAGCGGTGCGTCGCTCGACGCGACGTCGAGCGCCGGCCGCGGCGGCGCGACGCGACAAACGAGGAACGACGTCGCGACCGCACGACCGGCGAACCGCTGATCGGCGAGGTGGGCGACGACGCAGCGGTCGGTGGCTCGCAGCAACGCGTGTCGGAGCGGAGCGTGCCGCGGCGCCGTCAGCAACGGAGTCGGGAGCACGAAAGCGGCGAGCTCGCCGGGGCGCAGCAGGTCTCGGATCACGCGGGCCACGAACGCGGTGGCCACGTTGATCCGGCCTCGAGCCCAGCCGCGTGAGAGGCTCACGAGCTGCGGCGTGTCGAGCGCCCGTGCCGCCGATCGGCGGGAGTAGCCGGGAACAAACGGCGGATTGCACAACACACCGAGCCGGTCCGCTCGAGGCCGACGCGTCGCGAGGCCGTCCACCCGCTCGACGGCTGCTCGGCCTAGGGCCGTGGCGACTGCCAGCGCGACGGGGTCGACGTCCCAACCGATCCTCGCCTGCCCCGGGGCGGCGGCGAGCAGCCGTCCTGTGCCACAGCAAGGGTCCAGCCATGCAGTCGTCGCGCTCGCTGTCTCGTCGGGGAACGCGAACGTGCAGAGCCCTACGAGGCGAGCGGCGAGCGGGGCGGGCGTGAGCACGAGGCCGAGTGGGTCTCGGCTCGCGCGCCCTCGGACGCGAAGCGACTCGGCGACGATCTCGTCTTCGATCGGGCCGATCGCCTCGTCCCGCGCGAGCGCGGCGACGGCGGCGGCGAGGCCTTCGTCGCCCCCAGTCGTGGTCTCGAACCGCGAGCGCAGCGCTGCGGCGACCCGACGTCGAGAGTCAGCCGTGCCCACGCATCACGGCCGCGATCGCGGCGCGCGTCCCGGAGTAGCGGACCACGCCGGTCCCCAGGGCGAGAACGCCGAGCGTGCCCACGACGAGTCCGAGCGTCTGGATCACGGGGTCGTCGAGGAGCTCGCGGGCCGAGATGGAGCCGATGACGAGCGCGAGGCCGGTGCGCAAGTACGCGAGCAGCGTGCGCTCGTTGGCCAGCGCGGTGCGGATCTCGGCGAGCTCGTCGGTGACGGAGGGCGTCGCCACGGTCAGGGCTTGAGGACCGGAGGCACGAGGACGGTGACGATCTGCGTGTCGAGGATGGCCCCACCCTGCTGTACGACGTCGATGTACGCGGTGAAGACTCGCGGTGTCGCGACCTGCTCGACCTCGTCGTTGTAGACGAAGACGTCGAAGAGGAGCTGGCTACCGGGCGAGACGCCAAGGAAGAAGTCCGGGACGCCGTCGCGGTTGCGGTCGACGACCTCCGGGACGCTCGAGCAGCCGGTGTCCGGCGCCACGGCGGAAACGGGGACGACGCGCGAGATGAACGTGGAGGTGTCGATGCCGGTCGCGGCGAGCTCTTCTTCGTCGGCGCGCGGGCGCGTAGTGAGGTCGAAGGCGGCGAAGTTCACGAGCGCCTGGATGCCGGACACGATACTGGAGTCCATGCCGGAGCCGCTTCCGCCGATGTCGTAGACGAGCGGGCACACACCGCCAGCGGCGGGAGCGCGCCCCGCGCCCGAACCGCCGGTGCAGCACATGCCTGCGGCACAGCCGAACGGACGGACGCCGGTGTCGGGGTCGGTCCACGCGCAGGCCTGCACGACGGAGCCGGCCCGGATGGCGGCCTGTTCGAGGTCGGACCGGGCGTCGGTACCGGAGGCGACGCCGATCAGCTTCGCGCCAATGCTGCGCATCGCCGCGAACGCCTCGGAGCGGCTGGCGCCGTACGGGTAGGCGTCTTCTCCCTTTGCGTGACTTGGCGCGTCGGTGATGTGGACGATGATCGGAAGTGAGCCGTCGCGGAATCCGACGCCGCCGATCTCGCCGTCGGCGACGCCGTCGACGAAGCCCGCTGCGGGGTCGAACGGGGGCACTTCGGCGCCACCGATGCAGTCATCGTCACGCCCGACACCGGCGCAGATCTGGAAGATCGACTCGATGCCGGACTCGAAGTAGTCGCTGCCGCCGTGCTGCTCGAGCGCCTGAACGCCGCGCTGCGCGGCCGCGGCGTCGGTGGTCACGCGCTGGCGCAGGATCAGCGGCCGGTCGGAGCCGGCTCCGAAGCCGCCGCACGGGAAGTCGTCGAACTGCGTGACCGCGTACGCGGCGTCGTCCAGCTCGGCCTCGAGCGCCGGGATGATCACGGACGTGAGCGAGGCTTGGAGCGCGGAGATCTCTCCGCCCATCGAGCCCGTCGTGTCCATGTTGAACGCGACGTCGGCGTAGCGAACGTCGACGTCGAAGTTGAGTTCGTCCTGCTGCTCGCCGGCCGGGTCGAGGTACGGGAGCTCGAAGTAGAAGTCGACGTCGTCCGAGATGTCTCTGGTGGGGTCGCACGCCTGCCCGATGTCGTCTTCGTCGGACCCAAACGCGACCTCGAGGACGTCGCGGATGCCGTCGTCGTCGGAGTCGGCGAGGAGCCGGTCCGTTGAGTCGGGGCAGCCCAGCTCGATGTCGTCGCCGAGCGTGTCGCCGTCGGAGTCGAGGTCGATGAAGTCCGGGTTCGGGTCGCCGTCGTGGTTGGCCGGGCGGGCGTCAGTGCCCGGCGCGACGCCATACTCGAGGGCGTCGGGGTGGCCGTCGTTGTCGGAGTCGAGGTCCCGGAAGTTCGGGATCCCGTCCTCGTCGAAGTCGTCGGCGGTCTCCCAGCGGTCGGGGATCGTGTCGCCATCGGAGTCCAGGTCGAGGCGATCGATCGCGCCGTCCAGGTCGGTGTCTACGTCGCCTTCGTAGATGTCGTCGATGCCATCGCCGTCGGAGTCGCGGTCGGACGAGTCGGGGAGGCCGTCGCCGTCGAAGTCGCCGCCTCCCTCGACGGAGTCGGGGAAGCCGTCGTCGTCGGAGTCGTCGTCGAGGTAGTCTGGGATGGTGTCGAAGTCGGTGTCGCGGTCGGTCTCGACGGAGTCGAGAACGCCATCACCGTCGGAGTCGTCGTCGAGATAGTTCGGGATCCCGTCGCCGTCTGCGTCGTCCTCCCCCTCGACGTCGTCGGGGATGCCGTCGCCGTCTGCGTCATCCGGGTCGGGGGGGACGTCGGGCGCGTCTGGGGTGGCGTCGGTCCCGTCGTCGCCGGAGTCCAGGGCGTCTGGGTTGTCCGCGTCCGTCGTGTCTGTCCCCGCGTCGCCGCTCACGCCGTCCACACCGGCGTCTTCGCCACACGACGGCTCCGTGCCGGTGAGACACTCCACGCTCTCGTTGCACCCGCCGGCCACGATGGCGAGAGCGGCGGCGGCGATCAGGGCGCGGCGCTTGGTAGAGTTCGGCGTCAGCATGAGGACCTCGGGCACAGCGCGCGTGGGCTTTCCGCGTAGAAGACGCGGAAAGCTAGCACGCGTCGTTCCTTCGATCTAGCGGGGACACGCCATGCGCCCCCATCCGCGTCCCGCGCGGACGCTGAGGCCTCGCAGCGCTTCCCCCGCTTGACAGGCGGCGCCGAGCCAGTCTAGCCTCGCGCGCCGCTGCGCGTCCCGGCGTCTGGGCCGTTAGCTCAGCCGGAAGAGCAGTGGACTTTTAATCCATTGGTCGCAGGTTCGATCCCTGCACGGCCCACCTGACTCGTTCGTCTAGAGGCCTAGGACACTAGCCTTTCACGCTGGATACACGGGTTCGAATCCCGTACGAGTCACTGGAGAGCCGCCCAGCTGGGCGGCTCTCTCAGTTTTTCACACTCGCATCTTCACACTCACGCCGCTGTGATTCGGCTCGACGTCGCGTGGACATGGGACGGCGCCCCGGCCCGACCGGACGAGTGTGCAGCGGTCGTCGTCCGGCGCGCCGGGGGCCAGCTCGTCGTCGACATCGACGCCCCGTTCCACGGCGACCCCCCGCCGCCGGCGGCGGCGGGAGAGCTCGACGGACTGTGGAACCACGAAGTCGTTGAGCTCATGCTGGTCGGTGCCAGTGGGCGCTACCTCGAGCTCGAGGTCGGGCCACACGGCCACTCGCTCGCGATCGCGCTCTCCGGGGTTCGCGTCCGCGAAGCGCTCCTAGACCTCGCGTCAGTCGACGTCGCGATCTCCGACGGGCGTTGGCAAGCGCGGGTCACGCTGGACGGGCGTCATGTCCCGCCCGGCGTCACCGCGGCCAATGCGTTCGCAATCCACGGCATCGGCACAGCACGTCGGTTCCTCTGCGCCGCGCCGACGCGAGGTGAGCGCCCCGACTTTCACCGCCTGGCGGAGTTCGTTCGGATCGACGACTCGGCGCTCGACGCGTGATTCTGCGGTGCCCGCCACCTACGGCGCCGCTGCGTGCGGTTCCCGCTCACGCCTCGATCAGCGGGGCTACGGCAGCCACGAGAGCTTCTGGATCGTCTGGCGAGACGAACAGCACCCCGCCCCCGCGCAAGGTCAGAAATACGCCCGGCTCGGAGCGGGTCGCGAGCGCGCGGAACATGCCAAGGTCTCGGCGCCGAAACTGGCCAACATAGCCCCAGTAGCCGCCGGACCCGAACACGCGCCACGAACGCCGCATCCCGTCCGGCGCGACCCGCGCCGCGCGAAGCCCCGTCAGGTCGATGGACTCCCGCCATCCGAGCCGAAGCACATGGAGCGTCGTCCCCCGCAGCGCATACCCCCGCACGCCGAACGGCGTCGCCACCGCGAGGACGACGAGCGGGAGGATCGTCAGGTGAAACAACATGAACCCGCCGGCGTCGGGCAGCTCGATTACCAGTCCCGACGCAGCGATGGTCAGCATCAGCCCGATCACCGCAATCGACGTCACCCAGACTGTGCGGGACCAGTGGGCAGGGAACTCCGTCATCGCTGGGACCTCGTGGGGGTGGATGCTCCAAGGTGAGCGCGCGGTGGCCGGCGGCAACTCGGCCGACGTGGCGGCCACGCCTCTGCGTCCAGGTGCGCTCGGCGCGAAGACGTGCGCCCGCAGAGAGCCCGACACGTGCGACTCCGCCCGCGCTCGCGTCCCGCCTTGCCTCGGACGCAAACGCACGCGACACTCGTCGCGCAACACCCCGCCTCCCCTTCCCCAGAGCGCCTGAATGATCACCCCGACCGACCGCCCCGCCACCAGGCAACGGTGTCACCGGTCTCGCGCCCTTAGCGCGATCGTGGTCGCCTCGACGCTTGCGAGCTGCGGCGACGCCGGTGATTCGGGGGCCGACGCGGAAGACGCTCAAGACGGTGGCGTCGACGCAGCAGCCGACACCGTCGGAGACGCCGGAGACGTCGGCGAGGAGCTGCCGCCGCCAATCTGCTCGGACGGGCTCGATCTCAACGGCGACGGCGTCTGCGACCGATCCGTCGCCGACTGGTCGCGCGACGCCCGGGTTCCCGCCGGGACGACGCGGCGCGACATCTACGACCTCGGCGACGAGGCGCTCGGCGACGTTGTCACCGCGGGGGTGCAGCACGCGCTGGTGTGGCCGATCTCGGTCTCGGGCGTGCTGCTTCCCTGGGTCCCGCTCGCCCGGATGTTCGACCCGAACGCGACCGACGACGTCACACTCGCGACCCAACGATTCGCGCGAAACTCGCTGGGGTTCGGCACCACGACCGAGATGTACGACTGGCTGGGGCTGGCGCGGTGGGACGGGACCACGCCGCCTACGTCGACGGCGTCGTGGCCGGCCGGTGTTTCGCCCGGCGACGCGCTCGGCGCAGGGACGTTCGCCGTCGACGGTGTCGAGGTGTTGACGTTCTCGTGCGCGACCTGCCACACAGCGCAGCTCTTCGGGCACACCGTCTACGGCGCGACGAATCGCCGTGCACAGGCGAACGAGTTCTTCCACCTCGCGTCGGACTTCTTCCCGTACATCACTCCAGCCGCGTTCGCGGAGCTCGCGGGCGCGAACGAGGAAGAGGTGGCGCTCTTCGTTCGGACTCAGGAGAACCTCCCGGCGGTCGCTGCGAAGATGCCGCAAGTACGCGGGCTCGACACGTCGCTTGCGCAGGTGAGCCTGAGCCTCGCGCGGCGGGCCGAGGATGAGTGGGCCAGCCGCGACGAGAGCCTCGAGTTCCGCCCGCGGCCGAACGCGCTCTCGACCGACATCGCCGACAGCAAGCCCGCCGTCTGGTGGAACCTGCGGTACAAGACACGGTGGCTCAGCGACGGCTCGATTGTGTCGGGGAACCCGATCTACACGAACTTCCTGTGGAACGAGATCGGCCGCGCAACCGACCTGCAGGAGCTTGCTGCGTGGCTCGCCGCCAACCAACAGGTGGTCGACGAGCTGACGGTCGCCGCGTTCGCAGCAGAGTCACCGCGTTGGACCGACTTCTTTGGCACCGATGCGATCGACATCCCTGCGGCGCAGCGGGGCCAGGCGCTGTTCGACACCCACTGCTCGACGTGCCACGGCACGTACGTGAAGGCGTGGGAGACCCCGGGGGTGCTCGACACACTCGGGGACCCCTCGTCCGCATCCGCCGCGGCAATCGAGGCGGCGATCGCGACGGTCGAGCTCCGCTATCACGAGCAGACCCCGGTGTTCGACGTCGGCACCGACTCGTGGCGCGCGCGCGGCATGAACGCGTTCGCCGACCGCCTCAACGAGCTCGCGATCTCGGCCCAGATGGGCACGGTCGTCGAGGTGCAGACGGGCTACGTACCTCCCCCGCTCGACGGCATCTGGAGCCGCTACCCGTACCTCCACAACCAGAGCGTGCCGACGCTCTGCGACCTGCTTGTGCCGGCCACCTACCGGACGGGCGAGTTCTGGATGGGCCCCGATGAAGATCCCGAGGCGGACTTCGACGCAGCCTGCGTCGGGCTACCCGTCGGCGACCGCGTCCCCGAGTCGTGGAAGGAGGAGCCGCGGAACCACTACGACACGTCGCTGCCAGGACTCGGCAACTTCGGACACGACGAGTGGCTCACCGCCGACGACGGGACCCCGTTGCTCAGCGAAGCGGAGCGTTCCGACCTGATCGCATTCCTGCGGACGCTCTGAGCGTCAGGCGGTGGCGGAGGCGACGCCTCGCGCCGCGGCTCAACCCGTGAGGCCGTGCCGTCGCACCTCGCCACGGACGGCTGAGGCAGCGACGACCAGGAGACTGCTAGTGGCCGTGCTCAGCGGGCGCGGCCGTCTGCTCCGCGTGCGCCGCCTCCGGGTGGTCCTGGATCTCCGGACGCCCCAGCGGGTCGGTGTGCGCGTAGCTCTGAGAGTGGATGACCGGCCCGCAACCGCTGCCCCAGACGATGCCGACCACGAGCGCGATGACGACGACGCTCAAGACGCCGCCGATGTTGAGGAACTTCGCGATCTCCTTGACCTCGGCGAGGTCGAACTTCGGCTGAGACATCGTGCGGCTCGTACAGTTGAAGGGGGAGCGGCCGCGCGTCAGTAGCCGATCAGCCGCGGCGCGCCAAGCGTTTCGCGAGCGGATCCGCGTGCTCGCGGCCGACGCGGGTGACGATCGGCGTGCCCGAGGCGACGCTTGATCACGACACCGGTGCCCGCGTAGGCTCGCGCAATCCTCGGCACGCGACCATGCAGCTTCACCACAAGATCCTCATCGGGATGGTGCTCGGCCTCGTCGCAGGCGTCGCCATCGGTCCCGACTCGTCGCTCGTCGCCCGGTCCGGGGTGGAGCTTGGCGACGCCACCGTGCGCGTCTCGCCGTCCGTCGACGCCGCGTCAGAGGCGGCGCTCCCGCCCGGGGCCACGGTCTATCGCGCTCCGACGAGCGAGCCCGAGCCCGAGCCCGAGGGCTGGATGCGAGTGCAGTGGAGGCTGCGCGCGCGCGACCTCGTCGCGCTCGAGGCGCAGGCGTCACACGCGGCGGAAGGGCACGAGGCGGGCGACCAGATCGCAGGCTGGGTACGCGTCGGCGAAGTGACCACGTACGCTCCGACTAGCCGCAAGATGGTGGCCGCGACGGACTGGCTGGGCCAGATTTTCCTTCGCTTGATCCGGATGGTGGTCGCGCCGCTCGTCTTCCTGTCGCTGCTGGTCGGCGTCGCATCGCTCGGCGACTTTCGCCGGCTCGGCCGCCTCGGCGCGCGCGCACTCGCGTACTTCACAGCGACGACGGTCGGCGCGCTCGGCATCGGCGTGCTCCTCGCCGACCTCGTCCGCCCCGGCCGTGCTATCGCGGCGGCCGACCGGGTCGCGCTGCTGGCCGCGAACGCCGCCCAGGCTGGCGCGTCTGCGGAGCGCGCAGCGCGCGCGCCGTCGGGACTCGACCAGCTCGTCGACGTCGTACCAACCAACGTCTTCGACGCGCTCGCGTCGGGCAACATGCTGCAGATCCTGTGCGCCGCGCTCGTCTTCGGTGTCGCACTGACACTGATGCCGGCGGAGCGGGCCCGGCCGCTCGTCGACTTGGCCGACCGTGCCAACGAGGCCGTCGTGACCGTCGTGCTCATGGCCATGCAGCTGGCCCCGTTTGGCGTGTTCGCGCTGATGCTGAAGGTCACGGCGACGACCGGGACCAGCGTGATCGGGGCGCTCGCGCTCTATTCGGCCACGGTCGTGCTCGGGCTTCTGCTGCACGTGCTGCTCGTCTACGTCCCGGCCGTCCGCTTCGGCGGAGGGGTCGCGCCGCGTGCGTTCTTCGAGGCGATGCGCCCTGCCCTGATGCTGGCGTTCAGCACGTCGAGCTCGTCCGCGACCCTCCCCGTAACGCAGCAGTGCGTGGAGGACGGCCTTGGTGTGGACCGCTCGATCAGCGCCTTCGTCCTCCCCCTGGGCGCGACGATCAACATGGACGGGACCGCCCTTTACCAGGGGGTGGCGGCGCTGTTCATCGCGCAGATCTACTCGCTCGACCTCACGATGGCGGACCAGGTCACGATCGTGGTCATGGCGACGCTCGCCTCAATCGGCGCGGCCGGCGTCCCCGGCGCCGGCATGATCACGCTCACGATGGTGCTTGTCTCGGTCGGCGTTCCCGTAGAGGGGATCGCGCTGATCGTCGGCGTCGACCGTATCCTCGACATGTTCCGCACCTCGGTGAACGTCACCGGCGACGCCACCGCCGCCGTCGTCATGGCGCGGCTCGAGGGACGTGGCGCCGTCCCCCTCTCCGTGGCCGACGACCTCGCCGACCCCACACGAGGCATCGAGAACCGGTTCGCCGCCGGGGAGCACCGCGTCGAAGTCGACCGCGAGCGGGACGGACGCTAGCCTCACCGCGACGTCGCGCCCGGCTGCCGCGGCGCGCGGGACCAGCCCCTCCCCGAGCACTTGCCCCCCTCACCTTCGACGACCGCCCGACCGCTTCGGGTCGCACACCTCGTAGGCACGTTCCACGTCGGAGGGATCGAGCGCGTGGTCCACGACCTCGCCGTCGGCGGCCGCAAGCTGGGCGTCGAGTCCGTCGCCATGGCTCACCTCGAGGACGGGCTGTTCCGCGCGCAGCTCGAGGCGTCGGGCGTCCCGACGCGGTTCTTCGACACCGATCCTGGCTACTCACCGTCGTTCGTGCTGCGACTCGCGGTTGCGCTCAAGTCGCTTCGCGCGGACGTGCTTCACGCGCACCACTTCTCGCCTCTCCTCCACGGAATCCCCGCCGCCGCGATGCTCGGCATCCCGGTTGTCTACACCGAGCACTCCCGGGAGTTCTACGACACACCGCGACGGCGCGCGCTCGGGCGGGCTGCCGGGCGCGCGGCCACGGTCGTGTGCGTGTCCGAGGAGCTCGCGCAGTGGCGCGCGGCCAACTTCGACGAACGCGACGTCCGCGTCGTCTTGAACGGCGTCCGCGTTCCGCCGCCGCGCTCCCCGGCCAGCCGCGCAGCCGCCCGTGAGCGCATCGGGCTGGGCTCGCGGACCTTCGCCGTTGGCTGCGTCGCTCGCATGGTACCAGACAAGGGGCACGAGGCGTTGCTGCGCGCGGTCCGGACACTCATCGAGCGCGGCCGCGATGTCACGGCGGTGCTCGTGGGCTCGGGCCCGTTCGAAGCGGGCGTCCGCAACGCCGCGCGCGATCTCGGGCTCGACGAACGCTGTCTCTTCCTGGGCAACCGCACCGATGTGGACGCCCTCCTCGACGCGTTCGACGTGATCGCCCTCGCCAGCGTGCGCGAGGGCCTGCCCGTCTCGCTGCTCGAGGGGATGGCGCACGCGCTTCCGGTCGTCGCCACAGACGTCGGCGACATCGGGTCACTCACCGCCGGCGGTTGTGGCCAGGTCGTCGATATCGGAGAGGACCTGGCGCTCGCGGACGCGCTCGACCGTTACGCGCGCTCGCCGCGTCTGTGTGCAGATGACGGTGCGCGAGCCCGTGCGAAGGTGGTCGCGAGCTACTCCGCCGACGCGATGGTCGCGCGCTACGTAGGTATCTACCGCGCGCTCACGCGGTAGCACGCCGCGAACCGAAGCAGGCGTCAGCACGCGATGCCAATCAGCCGCGGCAAGGCGGCAGCGCGGCGCAGTCGCTGTCATCGCAGTCGACATCGCCGTCGCCGTCGTTGTCTTCGCGGTCAAAGCACTCGGCGTTTGTCTCGGTCGCCGGGTCGTCGGGCGCACACAGCGGGAACGTTGCGCAGTCGCTGTCGTCGCAGTCGACGTCGCCGTCGCCGTCGTTGTCCATCCGGTCGAGGCACTCGATGCCCGTCTCGGTGGTGGGGTCACCGGCGCCGAAGCACGCGCGGTCAGTCGCGCAGTCGCTGTCGTCGCAGTCGATGTCGCCGTCGCCATCGTTGTCGGTCTCGTCAGAGCACTCGGGGCCCGTCTCGGTCGTCGGGTCGGCGCCGAAGCAGGCGCGGACGTCGGCGCAGTCGTCGTCGTCGCAGTCGGTGAGGCCATCACCGTCGTTGTCGTCGCCGTCGGTGCACTCGGGGCCCGTCTCGGTCGTCGGGTCGGCGCCGACGCAGTCTCGGACGTCGGCGCAGTCCGGGTCATCGCAGTCCGTGAGGCCGTCGCCGTCGTTGTCATCGCCGTCGGTGCACTGACGACCGGTCTCGGTCGTCGACGGGTCCTGGCACAGGAACGAGTCGGCGCAGTCGTCGTCGTCGCAGTCGGTCAGACCGTCGTCGTCATTGTCGATGCCGTCGCCGCAGAGACGGCCGTTCTCGGCGGTCCCGGTGGTTCCCTCACAGACGCGCGCGGTCGCGCAGCCGTCATCGTCGCAGTCGACCAGCCCGTCGCCGTCGTTGTCGGCGCCGTCGCCACACAGCCGGCCTTGCTCGGGCTCGACGCCGGGCTGGCACACCGCAGCGTCGATGCAGTCGACGTCATCGCAGTCGACGGCGTCGTCGCCGTCGTTGTCGACGCCGTCGTCGCAGACTTCGCCGGCGGCGACGGGGACGTCCGCGCCACCGCCGTCGGCGACGGGGATGTCAAGGCCCGGCAGGGCGTCCGTCGCGGCGTCTTCGCCGGCGTCGACGCTCGAGGACGCGTCCGTGCTGGTCGCATCGGCGGCGGTGCCGGACACGTCGCCGTCAGAGGGCTCGGAGTTGCAGCCGCCGACGGCGAGCGCGGCGACGAGGATCGTGAGACGAACGGACGTGCGCATGGATCGATTCTCCAGGGGGCCGCCATCGGGCGGGACGCGAGGCAAGTCGGTGATTGCTGGGGTCTCCAGCGTGAGGCCGCTACGGCGTACAGCTACCGGCGTCGCAGACCTCGCCTGCGTCGCCGCAGGAGTGGCCGTCTTCGAACACGCACGAGACGCAGTCGAAGCCGTCGAACAGAACGGGCGAGCACAGGTCGTCGTAGCCGGCGCAGACGAGCACATCGTCGATCGCGACGTCGTCGATCCAGACCGCGTCGGCACCGCCCGAGCCGCTCACGTCGCGGGTGAATGCCCAGACGAGTTCGTGGTCGCCGGCGCTGAGCGGGAAGCTCGCGAGCGTCCAGTCCACGACACCGCTCCAGCGCCCCTGCTCCACGCCGTCGATGTAGAAGCGCAGGAAGTCGTAGTCCGTCTCCGTGGACGTCCGCCGCCAGAAGCTGACAGTCGTGTCGAACGGGAACGCGGCGGCCAGGCCCATCGCGGCCGAGCCGTTGTCGCCGATGGTCGGAGAGCGCGCGGCGCGCGCGCCGGAGTGGTGCTGCGAGCTCACGGTCCGCCACTCATCGACCGTTAGGGCGACGTACTCTGCCGGGATGTCGACGGCCTCGAAGCCCTCGAAGTAGTCGTCGGCAAGCCCACCGCACACGCCGGCGACGCACGCGCTCGCCCCACTGGGGCCGCACGGCGTGCAGTCGTCTGCCACGACGGTGTCGCACTCGCCCGCGACGCACAGCGCGCTCGTGCAGTCGTCGCCCGTCGTACCGCAGCTCGTCCCGTCGGAGACCGGAGTGCCTGTGCAAGAGCCCCGGGCGCACTCGAACTCCTTGCAAGGGTTGCCGTCGCCGCCGCACGCGGTGCCATCTGTCAGCACCGGGCAAACGACGCACGCGGAGCCGTCGAAGCGAGCATCACCACACTCGTCGCTCCGGCACGGGTTGGCCCCGGTGATGACGATGTCGTCGACCCACGCCGTGTCGGACCCGCGCGTCTGCGAGCCATCCTTCTCGTACGTCCAGGTCAGCGTGTGTGTCCCGGCGCTCAGCGAGCGAACGTGCTCCGCCCACGCGACCTCGCCGGCCCAGCTCTGGACCGTCGTGCCATCGACCTTGAAGCGGAGGTAGTCGTAGCTCGCCTCCGAAGAGACGCGGTACCAGAACCGGACCTCGCCTGCGGTCGCGACCGAGACGGTCACCGAGGCCGAGGTGGACGCGTTGTTCCCGATCGAAGCGGCGCGCATCGAGCGGCTTCCTCCGTGTGCAGACGTGTCGGTGTTCGTCCACCGCGGGACCGCGGAGTCGATCCCGGCCGGGAGCGCGGTCGAGCCCTCGAAGCTGTACTCCAGCGTTCCGGGCACGCCGTCGCAGAGCCCGGCGGCACAGAGCCCAGCGCCGCCCGCGCCGCACGGCGTGCAGTCCCCGAGCGGCTCGTCGACACAGACACCGCGAACACACACGTTGTCGGCGCAGTCTGTGGCGTCGACGTCGCAGCTCGTGCCATCCGTGACCGGCTCCCCCACACAAGCGCCATCTGCACACGAGTAGGCGAGGCACGGATTCGGGTCGACGATCTCGCACGGGTCGCCGTCGACCGGCGGGCTGCACGTCACGCAGCGATCACCGTCGTACACCGTCTCGCCGGCGCATGGCACTGCGTCGCAGCTCGGCTCGAGCCCCGTCACTCTGACGTCGTCGATGAACGCGGCGTCATCGCCGGTGTTGACGGTCCCGTCCTTTGAGTACGTCCAGCTCAGTGTGTGGGGTCCCGCGGCAAGGGGGAAGCGGAGCTCCGTCCATTCGATCCCGCCCCACTGGCCGAGCGACGTGCCGTCGACGCGGAAGTTGAGCCGATCGCAGCACGCTTCGGAGCTGACTCGTGCCCAGAACGAGACCTCGCCGGGGACTGCGAGATCGACCGCGCGGGTCACGACCGTCGACGCCGACGAGCCGATCGCCCCCGATCGAAGGGACCTTGTGCCACCATGGGCGCTGGTTGTGCTGATCGCCCACGGGCGCGCTCCGGACACAGCATACGCCGCCGGCACCTCCGCGGCCTCGAAGCCGTCGAAGGACGCCGGTTCGAGGCCGCCACAGACGCCCGCGCCGCAGACCTGTGTCCCGTCTGCGCAGGGCGTGCACGTCGGCACCGGGATCGCCGTGCAGGCGCCGGTTCGGCACGCGCCCGTCGCACACTCGCCCGCCGCCGCGTCGCACGACGTGTCGTCTGCGAGGAGCCCCTCGGTGCACGCGCCAGCCTGGCACGTAAACTCCGTGCACTGCGGGTCGGACGACGGATCGGCCGTACACGGCGTCGAGTCGGCGACGGTCTCGCACACGACGCACGAATCGCCGTTGAACACCTGCGAGCTGGCGCACTCGTTGTCGCACGCGCCTCCGACGACGACGACGACGTCATCGACATACACAGTGTCCTCTCCCGTCGAGATCGAGCGGTCCTTCGTGTAGGCCCACTCGAGCGTGTGTGTGCCCGCACTCAGCGGGAACGTCGCGAGCGTCCAGTCGATCGTCCCACCCCACGCGCTACGCTCGGTGCCGTCGACCCGGAAGCGGAGCTTGTCGCAGCAGCTCTCCGTGCTCGTGCGGTACCAGAAGCTGACGCTGGCGTCGGCGGCAGACACGGTCACGGTCGTGCTCATCGCCGAGCTTCCCGAGTCGGAGATGTCGCCCGACGCCGCCGCACCGGGGCCGGTGTGTGCGGTGCCGCTAACGATCCAGGGCGCCCCAGAGAACGTGAATCCGGTGGGGATCGCGGTGTCGAAGCCCCAGCGCCGCTCCGGCGGGAGCCCGCCGCAGACGCCCCCGCCGCAGACGCCACCCTCGCACCCGGAGCAGTCCGGGAGCGCGGCGGGCGTGCAGACGCCCTCCTCGCAGGCCTCGACGACGCAGTCGCCATCGTCGGAGTCGCAGCTGGTCCCGTTTGCAGCGAACGCCGCCTCGCATCGACCCGCGCGACACATCGACGACGCGCATGGGTTCACCGTGTCTTCGTCGCACGCCGTCCCGTCTTCGACCGCATCGCAGACGACGCAGCTCTCGCCGTTACTCACCACCGCGCCCGCACACTCGTCCGACACGCAAGCCGGACCGCCTCCACCGATCTCGACGTCGTCGATCGCCGCCAAGTCGAGTCCCGACGTGCTGGAGCCATCCTTCGAGTAGGTCCACGACAGAGTGTGGGCCCCCGCAGCCAGCGAGTAGCTCTGCTGCCGCCATGCGACGTTGCCCGACCACGTGCCGAGCTCGGCGCCGTCGATCGCAAACGTGAGCTCGTCGAAGCTGGACTCGGAGCTAACGAAGAGCCAGAACCGCACCTCCCCGGTGGTTCGGAGGTTGACCGCGCGCGTGACCGTCGTCGTCCCGTTGTTCCCGATCGTGCCCGACCTTAGCCCCCGCGACCCGGTGTGTGCCTGGGCCGTCGACAGTGTCCAAGCCGGGGCCGACGTGACGAACTCCGCGGGGACCGTCTCGGCCTCGAAGCCCTCGACCGAGGTGCCCGAGTGCCCGCCGCAGATCCCACCACCGCAGCGCAGCGCTCCACCGTCGCCGCACGGGGTGCAGTCCGAGGCGAGGCTCGCGACGCACGCGCCGGCCGCGCAGGTGCCAAAGGTGCACTCGCCCTCGCCGGTGTCGCAGCTCGCCCCCTCGTCGGCCGGCTGCGCGACACAGCCACCGGCGGGAGCGTCGCAGACGCCGACGAGGCAGACCCCGTCGAGCTCTGTGCAGTCGAGCGCGGCCCCCGGCGCGCACTCACCGGCCGAACAAACGTCGCCGTCGGTGCATGGATCGCCATCGTCACAGCTTCGGCCGTCGGCCGGGCGCGCGACGCAGGCGCCGGTCACAGGGTCGCAGGCCCCGATCGTGCAGGCGCCGTCGAGCCCGGAGCAGTCGAGCTCCGCGCAAATGTCGGCTCCACGGCGACAGACGCTCGGCGTGCCCGTACAGACCCAGCCGTCCTCGACGACGCAGCTTCGCCCGCAGCCATCGCCGGACACGATGTTCCCGTCGTCGCACCCCTCAGAGAGCGCGATGAGCCCGTCGCCGCAGATCGGCGGCAGGGTCTCGCACACCGACGGCTCGCCGGCGCAGCGGTACCCCGGCTCCACGCCGCAGGCGGCGTCGCAGCCGTCACCCGTCGCCGTGCCGCCGTCGTCGCACAGCTCGCCGACGTCGATCGCTCCATCACCGCAGACGCCGGGCGGACGCGCGACACACACGCTCGGCTCGCCGGTGCAGTCGAACCCCGGCTCCTCGGCGCACGCCGCGGAGCAGCCGTCGCCCGAGACGTCGTTGGAGTCGTCGCAAGATTCGCCGGCATCGATGAAGCCGTCACCGCACTCGGGCGCCTGCTGCGTGCAGCGGCTCGGCGCGCCGGCGCACCGCCAGCCGTCCTCGACGGCGCAGTCGCGCGTGCAGCCATCGCCGCCAGTGCGGTTTGCGTCATCACACTGCTCGTCCGCAGCGATCCGTCCGTCGCCGCACACGGCTTCGGGGGTTACCTGCTCGCACTGGCTCGGCGCGCCGGCGCAATCCCAGCCGTCCTCGAGCTCGCAGACGGCAGAGCAGCCGTCTCTGGGCTCGCTGTTGCCGTCGTCGCAAGCCTCTCCGTCGTCGACCTGGCCATCGCCGCACTCCGGCTCTCCGCCGCCGCCGCTGCTGTTCCCGCACGCGACGAGCCAGGGGGACACCGTCGCGACGGCGACCACAAACAGCGCCGCTGCGGGGCGACCCATTGATCTCGAGAAGTTCATCGTGCCCTGGCCGTCTGGGAGTCGGGGACCTACACGGGCGCGCACGCTAGCGCGTCGACGTGCGGCTGCCAACGGCAATTCTTCGCCTAAGCGCGGCAGCGCGGGTCGCGCGCGCCCTGCGGACGCGCCGCCGACATAACGCAGGCGATCGCCAGGGCGAGATCAGGGGCAAGGCCCCGCCTCGCCCTCCCACCAAAGAACCAAGATCGCCGCCATGGGTGGCGTTCGACCGTCACACGGGCGCCCACGACCACGGTCGCCGGCGCGTCGATCGGGCGCGGCGCTGCAGGCGGGGTTTGCGTTCGCCCGCCTGGGCCCGCTTGCGTGGCGGGGGTGATCTGCGAGACGGCGGGCCGCCTGCCGGGCTGGGACCCGGCCTGCGGCCGGGGGGCGATGCATAGCATCGCCCCTGACCCCCTGGAAGACCCCTAGCCTCGCGGGGCGAACAGGGGCAGCGGGTCCACGGGCGGACCGTAGCGACGGAGGTACTCGCGGACGTCGAGCTTTCGGTACGTGTTGGCGGAGGACATGTAGCGGATCGTGCCGAAAATCGGCCGTTCCGGTCCCCACGGGCGATCGTAACGGCCAAACGCCCACGTGATGCCGGTGACGGAGTTCGGATCTCGGCCGTCGAGCGCATAGCGGTCGTTCAGCTCGAACGCCCACTCGACGGCGGTCGCCGGGTGCGGCGCCCACTCGAGGATTCGCTTCGCCCACAACATCCGCAGGTAGTTGTGCATCACCCCCTCGGTTGCGAGCTGACGCTGCGCGGCATTCCAGAGTGGGTCGTCTGTCGCGCTGCGCTCGAGATCCCCGAGCTCGTAGCGGACTGGACGCTCATCGACCGCGTGGCGCTCGAGCGTGGCACGAGCCCAGTCGGGCAGCGACTCGAAGGTGTCGTTTCGACCCTCACTCGCGACGCACCGGTTGAAGCCGAGCTCGCGCCACGTCACGACCTGATCGAGGAAGGCCTCCGCACCCGGCGGCGCGGACCACCAGCCGGCCCTCGACCCCGTCGCCGGCGCCGCGGGGGCGCGCAGATCAACCGCGTTGGTGTCGAGGACGCGCGCGACCACCTCGGCGCCGGCGATGTGGCCGAAGTGCAGGTACGGGCTCAGGCCGCTGGCGGCGCTGCCGTCGACCTCGTTCCTGTCGGTGTCGTACCGGACGAGATCGGTCGAGACGAAGGCGTCCAGACGCGCGAGACCGGCGACCCTGCCACCTCGCATGCTGGCCCGCGCGGGAGTCTCGGGTACGTCGGTCGTCGCCACGATGGCATCGGCGCCGCGCCGAGGGTCGGCCGCTGGCCAGCGCGCGAGGACGTGGCCAGGCACGACGGCGCCGCGGGCAACGCTCGCTGCGAGCGGCTCCGACGACGGCCGCGACCGTAGCCGCGGCCAGAGCGTCCGCTGCAGCTCGCGCCGGAACGATGCGGCGGTCGCGAACGCGCGATCCGAGGTGGCCCGCATCGGGTGCACACCGTTGGAGTCGACGCGCTCCATTCGAACGCCGGAGCGCGCCTCCGCAGCCTCGAGCATGCGGGGCAAGAAGAAGTGCGGGTAGTCGTCGGCAACGACCACACACGCGTGGGCGGCGAGGGCCTCGAGCAGGCCGCGACCCGCCCCGTGCGTCGGCTCGACGTACGGGTAGTATGCGATGCCAGCCGTGCGAAACGCAGCGGCGTTGTCGAGCATGCCATCCACGACGAAGGCGCTGTGTCGCGCGCAGGCCCACGGGTAGCCCGCTCTGAGAGGCTCGAACACGAGCAGCGGTCGGTTCAGCTCCACGCACCACTCGACGGCGCGATCGAGCGACCAGTTCCACGCGGTGCGCCGCGCGCTCGTCATCCAGTAGAGGACGTAGTCGGCGTCGGCGCGTACGGCGGCGCGGGCGCCGGTGAGGATGCGTTCATGCGGACAGCGGGCTGTCATCGTGCGGGGCTCTGGCAAGCGGGGCGCGACGGACTACGTAGTGACCGCGCGCCGTCGCCGTCGAGGTAGCACCCCACGGACGAGCAGCGCGAAGATCACACCCCAAGATGCGCGGACTCCCCCGAAGGGAGCGCGCGCCGCAGCACATCCAGACGCTGCGTCCCGCTCGGGGATCTCCGGCGGCGCTTCGGCGCCGACGCCCTGCACAGCTAGAGCATCCCAGACAAGCGCGCACTCATGCTCGGGCTCGACAGCACACGCCCGCGGCCGAAGCGTTGCGAAGTCGAGCCCTCCAACGGCGGTGCCACCACGCCAGAGGGGTGCGTGGTCGGACAGCGCCCCGCAGCGCAGCTCGGACTCGCCGCCGTCGGCGTCGGTGCTGCCGTCGACACAAGGCCCCGGACCGGCGACGCGCAGTTGACGGCCGGCGAGATCGATCGCGAGCGACGGACCGCTCGCCGTGGTCACCTCCAGCCCGCCGTCGACCCAAGCCGCAGCGATGACCATGTCGTCGACGTCGGCGACCGTCGACCAATCGCCGCGCGTGTCGGCGACCATGACGGTCGCTGTCGCCCCATCGGAGACGACCAGGGCGACGGGATCCGTCTCGGATGCGTTCGGAATGACGACAAGGCCAGCGGCCGGGAGCGGAGCGGCCGCCGGCGCGGCCGTGCCATCGGCCGCGATGTCGGCGAGGTCGCACGTCCAGTCGGCGTCGCACCGGACGACGCGCAGGCCGGCGCCCGCGCGCGCGGCGGCGATCAGACGCTCGCCGTCCGGAGCGACGTACCACGGGGTGAACCGAGCGAGGTCGGGCCCGGCGACAAATACCCCGTTCGCGAGGTCTGACGACGACGTGACGGCCGCGACCGCCGCGCCGTCGGGGCAGCGGTCGCAGTCTTCGCCGAGGTCGACGACGGCGGCGACGGTGCGTGGCCCGAGACCCAGGTCCGCGGGGACGTAGGTGCAGCCGCCGTCGGTCGACCGGCGCGTTCCATCGCGCGTAAATGCGACCAGAGCGCCGTCGGGATCGAGGCGAAGCGCGGTGAGCACCTCCCCAACCGCTTCTTCGCACACCCAGACGCCTTGCCCACGCTCGACGAGTGCGGCACCGAAGTTGCCCCAGGCGCCGACCGGGGCGGCGGGACCGCCGAGGGGGCCATAGGCGCGCGGGACGCCGCCGTGCGCCCAGACCGGCACCGATGGCGCGGCGGCTGCGAACAGCGCGGCGATCACGACGAGGTCTGAACGCATCGGCTGCGGGACGGGCGCGGGAACAAAACAGGTCGCAGCGACTCGGGCCTACCCGCCGCCGCGCACCTCTGGTAGGACGGTAGCCTGTGCAGACGCGGAGCGCCAGCCGTCCTCGGGACCCGACCGGGCCCCGAGCGCTCCCATCGCCTCGGAGCCCTCTCAATGCGTAACGTCGTTCGTCCGATCTCCAAGCGCTCGCTTCCCGTCCGGCTGGCGCTCTCGCTCGCGGTGCTCACTGCCGCCGCGTGCTCCGACTCACCGCCGGGCGAGACGTCCGGGTGCACGACGGCGACCGACTGCGGCGCCGGACAGGAGTGCGTCTCGGGCGTGTGCGTCGCGGCCGATGTGACGATCGACGTTCCGCCGGACGTGCCCGACGTCGACGCGGCCCCGGACGACACAGACGTTGCTGTGGACCCGGTCGACGAGGAGACGACGTGCGCCGGCGAGTTCGGCTGCCCGTGCACGTCGGACGGCGAGTGCGACAGCAACTTCTGCATCTCGACGGCGGATGGAAACGTCTGCACCGAGCAGTGCAGCGACGCCTGTACCGACCCGAGCTGGGAGTGCCGTCTGATCCGCGCCAGCTCCGGCGACCTCGTGAGCATCTGCACCCCGCCCGAGGAGGTGCTCTGCATCCCGTGCGCGGCGGACATCGACTGCGGCGGGCTGCTCGACCTGTGTGTCGATCAAGCCGACGGCCGATTCTGTGCCCGCGACTGCAGCGAGCAGGACTGCCCGGAGGGCTTCGTCTGCGGCCGCGTAGACCGCGCGGGTTCGACGTTCCAGCAGTGTCTGCCGTCGATCGGCGTTTGCGGCGGGTGCGTCGACCTGGACGGCGACGGGTTCGGCGAAGGTCCCGACTGTCTTGGGTCCGACTGCGACGACCTCGAGTCGGCGCGCTTCGAGGGGAACCTGGAGATCTGTGACTTCCTCGACAACGACTGCGACGGCGACATCGACGAGGACTTCGACATCACGACCGACCTTCTCCACTGCGGCCGCTGCGGCTCGGTCTGCGACCCGCAGAACGCGACGCCCGCGTGCGTCGGCGGCTCCTGTCAGATCGTCGAGTGCGACCTTGGCTGGGGCGACTGCAACCTCGACGTCGCCGACGGCTGCGAGGTCCCGACGACCGTCAGCGTCGACCACTGCGGAGCCTGCGGCGCGGCGTGTGACCTTGCCAACGTCGATGACCACGCCTGCGTCGACAGCGCGTGCTTGATCGCCACGTGCGACGTCGGCTTCGACGACTGCGACCTCGACGCCGCCACTGGCTGCGAGATCAACATCGCGAGCGACCTCGACAACTGTGGCGCGTGCGGCGTCCTGTGCGACCCGCCGGGCGCCGACGGCGTCTGCATCGCCGGGCGCTGCGGCGTGGCCTCGTGCGACGGGACGCTGCGCGACTGCAACGTCGACGCCCTCGACGGCTGCGAGATCGACATCGCGGTCGACCCGCTCAACTGCGGCTTCTGCGGCCTGGCGTGCTCCACGAATCATGTCGAGGCCGGACACTGCGGCGGCGGCGCCTGCGCGATCGACGCATGCGAGACCGGTTTCGATAACTGCAACCGCCTCGCCGAGGACGGCTGCGAGCAAGACATTGTCACCGACCTCGCGCACTGCGGCGCGTGCGGAATCGCCTGCGAGCTGCCGAACTCGATCACCGAGTGCCTCGACGGCACCTGCAACTTCGTCGACTGCCTCCCCGGCTACCGCGACCTCGACGACGACAAGACCAACGGTTGCGAGTACGATTGCGTGTTCACCTCGGCCGACGACGTGCCCGACGACGGCTTCGTCGACGCCAACTGTGACGGCATCGACGGCGTCGTCCGCCTCTCGATCTTCGTCGCCGAGACTGGCAGCCCCGTGGCAGACGGGCTCACTCCCGAGACCGCCGTCAACTCGCTCGCCGCAGCGCTCTCCATCGCACAGGCTCGGCCGACTCGACGGGCCATCCTCATCGCGTCCGGCAGCTACACCGGCGGGACGGTTCGGATCCCCGGCGGCATGTCGATCTACGGCGGCTACTCGCCCGACTTTACGCGTCGCAGCGAGACGCGCGCGATCTACAACTCGACCGACCAGATCGCCGCCAGCATCATCGGCGCAGCCTCGACCATCACGATCGACCGGGTCTCGTTCACGACGTCGAACCGGCCCGCAAACGAGTTTACCAGCGCGTTGCTGATCGTCGACGCTGCAGAGCACGTCAACCTGTCGAACCTGCGCCTTCAGTCGGGGAACGGTGGCAACGGCTCGGCCGGCTCGCCGGGCGGGCCCGGGTCGAACGGCGGCCGCGGAAGCGACGGCTCCGGTTCGTCCGGCGGTGGTGGCGGCGGATCGCCGGGCGGCTCGCCCGGCGGCAACGGCGGGACCGGTGTGAACCGAGGCGCAGGCCCCGGCGGCGCCGCCGGCCCGGCCAACGGCTCCCCGTCTGGCGGCTACGGCGGCAGCGGCTCCGGCGGCGGCGGGCTCGGGTGCAACGACGGCAATCCGAACCCTGGCGGCAGCGCGGGCGCCGGCTCGACGGGCTACGACGGCGCCCCAGGGGCAGGTGGCTCCGGCTTCGGCTCTTTCTCCGGGTTCGCTTGGAACCCGCCCAACGGCGCCACCGGCGCACGTGGCGGAACGGGCGGGGCCGGTGGCGGTGGCGGCGCCGGCGGTGGTGAGGACTGCCGCGTGTTCGGCAGCTGCGTCTACTGCGGCACCGGGCGCGGCGGCGGCGGCGGCGGTGGCGGCGGCGAGGGCGGTGCCGGCGGCGGCGGCGGCTTCGGCGGCGGCGCCTCGGTCGGTCTCCTGATCATCAATAGCTCACCGTCGCTGCGAAACGTCTCCGTCATCGCTGGCGCCGGCGGCCAGGGCGGCGCGGCCGGCCAGGGTGGAGCGGGAGCGCCCGGCGGCGCCGGTGGCAACGGCCAGACCACGAGCGATGACGATGAGGGCGCCGGCGGCAACGGCGGCCCCGGCGGCCAAGGTGGTAGCGGTGGATGCGGCGGCGGTGGCGGCGGCGGCCCCTCCGTCGGGATCTGGGGCCAGGGCGGCGCGACCTACGCCGCTGATCGGGTGACGATCTCGACCCTCGGGGGCGGAGCCGGCGGCCCGTCGGCATGCGGCTCGGCTGGCGCTGCAGGCCTCGCCGCCGAGACGGTCGACGTCTCCGTGCGATGACCGCGGTCCCCGCACGCGAGCTCCTCGAGTCTGCGCACACCTTTCCCGGGCCGTACGCCGTCAAGGCGTTCGGCCCCCACTCGCAGGAGTTCGTCGACGCCGTCGTCGAAGTCGCGACACGACACCACGACGGCGACGCGCCGCCCGGGGTGTCCGCCCGCGCCAGCGCGCGCGGCACGCACCTGTGCGTCACGGTCACCATTCTCGCGCCGGACGCTGACGCGGTGATCGCCCTCTACGCGTCCGTCGGCGACGTCGCGGGCCTGCGGATGCTGCTGTAGCGGAGCACGCGCGGCGACAGCGACCGCTCGCGGCGGCGGGGCTACCGGCCGTGCCCGCGCGCTACGGCACGGCCACGCCCGCGCGCTACGGCGCGACTATACACCGCTCGAACGCGTCGGGGCATGCGCCGCGAGAGCAGTCGATCAGCTCCGGGAGGCTCGCGGTGCCGCTGCACGCCTCTGTCCCGCACTCGAACAGCATCTCGATGGCCGCTCGTGCGTCCGGCGTGCCGTTGAAGTAGCAGGCTTGGGCGCAGACGTCGTCCGAGCACGCGAGCATGCAGTCGAGGACCTGCTCACAACGCTGGTCGGCGGTACCGTCCGACGAGAGACATGCCTCAATCTGCGCTCCGCAGAGGTTCTGCTGGCAGTCTGCCATCTCAGGGTCCGGCAGGTCGCTACAGTTCTCCACAACGCAGTCGACGGCGTCGGTGTAGAGCTGAATCGCGAACTCGGATGCGCGGTCGGCGCAGTCGGTGGCACAGGCGTCGTCGAAGCAGTCCTGCAAGCAGACGAGGAGGTCGGCGCAGCTCAGCCCCTCTTCGGGTCCGACGCAGACTCGCCCTGAGCACTCGGTCCCGGCAGGGCAGACCCCACACACACCGCCGCAGCCGTCGGCGCCGCACTCTCGCCCGTTGCAGCGCGGAACGCACGCGTCTGGACCGCTGTCGGTGGGGCCAATGTCGGTGGGGCCGCTGTCGGTGGGGCCAATGTCGGGCCCGCCGGCGTCGCCTGGCTCGACGTCGACCGCGGTGTCGCGGTCTGCGTCTGCTCCGCCGTCGGGCCGGTCAGTCGCGTCGGGATTGCCAACGTCAGGGGCGGCGCCGGTGTCGGCGACGCCCAGCACGCAGTCGAAGATAGCCGGCGAGGTCCCGGGAGGGCAGATTCGAAGTTCGTGCGGAACGTCGTCGCACGCCGCAGCGGAGGCGACGACGAAACTCACGACGAGGCACGTGCGGAGAGTCGACATCGGCATGCTCGGGGCTTCGCGGAGGCTCAGCGCGCGACTTCGGTGGCGCGCAGCTCGCGGATCACCGTCACTCGGATCTGTCCCGGGTAGGTGAGGTCCTGCTCGATCTTGCGGGCGATGTCGCGCGACAGCATCGACGCCTGCTCGTCAGAGACGCGCTCGTTGGCGACGATGACGCGTACCTCGCGTCCGGCCTGCACCGCGAACGACTTCTCTACGCCTGGGAACGACATCGAGATACGCTCGAGGTCCTCGAGGCGCTTGACGTAGCTCTCGAGCACTTCGCGGCGCGCGCCGGGCCGCGCGCCGGAGAGCGCGTCGGCGGCGATGACGAGGTGCGCGATGACGCTCGCCGGCTTGATCTCCTCGTGGTGGGCGCCCACGGCGTTCACGATCAGCTCGTCCTCGCCGTACTTCTTGATGAAGTTGGCGCCGACGATGGCGTGGCCGCCTTCGTCGCTTTGGTCCATGGCCTTGCCGATGTCATGCAGGAACCCGGCGCGGCGCGCGAGCTTGACGTTGAGGCCGAGCTCGCCGGCCATCAGGCCGCAGAGGAAGCCGACCTCGATGCTGTGCGCCCAGATATTCTGACCGTACGACGTGCGGTACTTGAGGCGCCCCATGAAGCGGATGATCTCGGGGTGCAGGCCGGTGATGCCGAGCTCGAACGCCGCCTGCTCGCCGGCCTCCTTGCAGATCTTGTCGACCTCCTTGGTCGTCTTCGCGACGATCTCCTCAATGCGCGACGGGTGGATGCGGCCATCGGCCATGAGGCGCTCGAGCGACAAGCGCGCGATCTCGCGGCGGACCGGGTCGAACGCCGAGACGATGATCGCCTCGGGGGTGTCGTCGACGATGAAGTCGACGCCGGTCGCCGCCTCGAGGGCGCGGATGTTTCGTCCCTCGCGCCCGATGATGCGCCCCTTCATCTCGTCGCTGGGGAGGTTGACGACGGAGACGGTCCGCTCTGCGACGTACTCGCCGGCGTAGCGCTGGATGGTAACGGCGAGCACCTTCTTCGCTCGCTTTTCGGCTTCTTCGAGTGCGGACTCCTCGATCTCGCGGGCCGCCTTCGCAGCGTCGAGACGCGCCTGCTCGGTGACGGATTCGATGATCTGGGCGCGAGCTTCGTCGCGCGAGAGCCCGGCGATCTCGGCAAGTCGCGTCTGCAGCTCGCCGAGGCGAGAGTCGACGTTGCGCTGCTTGTCCGCGATCGACTGCGAGAGGCGCTGGGCCTCTTTCTCCTCCTTCGACAGCTCCGCGAGCCGGTGATCGAGCTCGGAGGCGCGCTCGTCGAGCTTCTCTTCACGCTTCGACAGCCGCAGGTCGACCTTCTCGATCTCGGCGCGGCGCTCAGCGTTCGCACGCTCGGCGTCACGCTCCGCGCGCGTGCGAATCTGTGCTGCGTCGGCTTCGGCCTGCGCACGGAGCTTCTCGGCGGCGCCCTCGGCAGTGGCGGTCAGCGTGGCGGCTCGGGCGCGCCCGTCTTCCTCGGCGCGAGACTGGTACGACTCGACCGCCTTCTTCGCCCTACCCGCGCCGACGGCGAACCCCGCCGCGACGCCGACGACGAGCGCGATCACTCCAATGACGATTTCCATGCTTGCTCCTGCCGAGCGCCGCGGCTGGCGTCGCGCTCGAGTGTTCGAGTTTCGGTGACGACGTAACGGACCGCGACGTCGTGGGGAGCGACCGGCAGCGCGGCGACGAGCTGCCAGTCGTAGCAGAGGCCGACCGTGAGCGCGTCGGCCCTTAGGCGGGGGAGGAGCCGATCGTAGTAACCGGCACCGAGTCCGAGACGGTCGCCCTGCGGCGTGAACGCGACGCCCGGCACGATCACGGCGTCGAGATCGGTGATGTCTACCGCGGGTCCCGCAGGCTCCGGAATGCCGAACGCGCCGCGATGCCACTCCGCGGCGTTCGTCGAGGCGAACTCGAGCTCTGCCGCGACGCAGCGCGGCGCTAGCAGCTCCGGTGCGGCGACGTGCGACGGGTCGGCCTCGCCTCGCACGGCCACGTAGGTGGCCACGCGAGACGCGCCGTGCGCACGCAGGAGCGCGGTCAGTCGCGCACCGAACAAGAGCGCGCAGCGCGCGACTTCGTCGGCGACGACCGCGCGGCGGCGGGCGACCATCGAGTCTCGCAGGGCGTGCTTGTGGAGCGCGAGCGCGTCGGAGTTAGATGGGTACGGCGCTTCGCCGTCAGGTGGGTGCATCGGAGTCGGTGAAGCTGAGCGCGCCCTGCGCATGCAGCGTGACGGCGTCGCGGACGCGCGCAAGCTCGGCGCGCGCCTGCCGCAGCTCGTCGGCCAGCGAAAGGGCAGTCAGCAAAAAGACCTTGGCCTGGGTAGCGGTCATGGACGCGCTCTGGACGTCGCGCACTCGGTTCGTCACCTCTTGCACCAGCTCGGTGAGCTCGGCGTCGGAGGCATCCGTCCGGATGCTGAGCTTCTGGCCCGCCACGTGCAGCGTAACCGAGCGGACCATCAAGGCCTCGCGGGCGAAGTACCGAAAAACGCGACGATTCTGGTGTCGAACCGTCGCGCGACAGTACGGAGAGGCCCCGGTGCTGTCAAGCCGAGAACCGCGACGCCGGTCCCACGCCGATGCCGCCGCGTGTCGCCACATCACCGTCGTGGTAGCGTGCCGACACGAGCGCGACGGACCCGCGGTACCGAAGTCGCCGAGTGCGCCGTCGCGCCAGAACGCATAAGCACTTATATAAGTGAATTGTCCGATACAACTACTTACATAAGTGGGTCCCGCACCGCTACGCGCCGCTACCGTGGCAGGCTCGCGCCGAGCCCCACCGGACACCTGCACGTCGGCAACCTCGCCACGTCCGCGCTGGCTGCCGTCCGCGCACTCGCCGCGGACGGCGACCTCGTGCTCCGTATCGAAGACGTCGACCTGCCGCGTACGGTCGAGGGCGCCGAGCGGGCCATCGTCGACGACCTCCGCTGGCTCGGCGTCGACTGGGTCGACCGAGACCTCCAGCCCGAGCGACGAGTCCGGCAGTCCGAGCGGAGCCGTCTGTACTCCGAAGCCCTGCGCCGACTCGATGCGAGCGGTGCGGTCTACCCGTGCTTCTGCTCGCGTCGCGACATCGCCGAGGCGGGCAGCGCCCCGCACGGGCCGTCGGGGGAGCGCGTATACCCGGGCACTTGCGCCGGGCTCGAGCCGCGCGAGGCGTGGGAGCGCGCAGATCGCGAGCCTCACGCGGTCCGGTTCCGCGCGTGCGGCGACGTCGAGTTCCGGGACGCGCTCTGCGGGACCCGCGTCGAGGCGGTGGCGCTTCACGCCGGCGACTTCGTTCTCCGGCGCCGTGACGGGCTGTGGGCGTACCAGCTCGCCGTCGTCGTCGACGACGCCGATTCGGGCGTTACGGAGGTCGTCCGCGGCCGCGACCTGCTGAGCTCGACGGCGCGCCAAGTCGCGCTGTTCGATACGCTCGGGGTCGTAGCGCCCGCCTGGTGCCACGTCCCGCTGATGACCGACGAGCGCGGCGAGCGGCTGAGCAAGCGCAGCGCCGCGGCCGGAAGAGGCGGCCTCGAGGCGAGTGGCTGGGACGGCGCGCTGCTGTGCGGCGCGCTCGCGTGTCTGTGGGGCTGGCGCGATCGGCTCGCCGCTGCTTCGTTGAGGGCGCTCAGCGAGGAGTGGAGCGTCGGCACGCTCGAGGCCGAGAGCCTCGCGGTGCCAAACGCGCTGTTCGAGGGACCGCGCGCGTTCGAGCGCTGGCTGGCGGTGCGGGCCGACTCGGAGCCCGGGTGAGCCCCATGGCGGCGCTGGTTGTGGCAGGACCACGGTGATCGGTATGCGCAGAAGTCTGTTCACTGTTTGGCGCGGAGGTGCTCTGTGACACTGGAGATCCCGAGGCTCGTAGAGTGGCTGTCGATCGACTCGACGACGGGACGCGAGGCGGCGTTCGCTCGGCGTCTAGAAGACGAGCTGACGGCGGCCGGGCTGCGCGTGCGGCGACAGCGGGTGGGGCGCGGCCGCTGGAACGTCTTCGCAGCCGCGCCGACGGCCGCGCCCGAGGTGCTGCTGTGCACTCACCTCGACACGGTACCTCCGTTCATCCCGCCGGAGGTGCGCGACGGCGTGATCTACGCGCGCGGCGCCTGCGACACGAAGGGGGGCTTGTTCGCGATGCTCGAGGCGTGGCGGGCATTGCCGGACGCGCTGGCTGGCCGCGTCGGCTTTCTGCTGGTCGTTGGAGAGGAGGTCGACCACGCCGGCGCCGTGGTAGCCGGGAGACAGGCGTACGCGACGCTTCGGACGACCGTGTTGTGTGAGCCGACACGGGGGCGCGTTTGCTCCGGACAGAAGGGGATTCTCAAGGCCGTCGCGCGCGCCCACGGGCGCGCCGGCCACAGCGCGTTTCCAGAGGCCGGCGAGAGCGCCATTCACGAACTCATCGCGGGACTCGGCCGCCTTCTCGCGGTTCATCTCCCTGCGGTCGACGGCCTCGGCGACACGACATTGAACGTCGGCACGGTGTCGGGCGGTGTAGCGGCCAACGTGTTCGCGCCGAGCGCGCAGGCGGAGCTGCTTTTTCGCGCGACGGTGCCGGTCGACGATCTGGAGCGGCTGGCGCGGGCGGCCCTTGGCCCATCCATCGAGCTCGAGACGGTGGCCCGAAACGAGGCGACCCGACTCCTCGCGTGGCCGGACAGGTTCGCGACCGACGTCGTGCCCTTCAACACGGACGCACCGTACCTGGACCACCTCGCGCCGGTGGTGCTCGCGGGGCCTGGCGACATTCGCACCGCTCACTCGCCCGACGAGCGCATCTCTGTCGCCGAGATTGCCGACGGCGTGACGCTGTACGGAGAGCTCGTTCGGGGGCTGCTGGAGGGCACGCTACCGGTTCGGCGCAGAGATGCGTAGCGCGTTGCGATGGAACGGGGGCAGTGCTAACCGGGCGAAATGAGAGACTCTCGCGCGCCTCGTTGCGGTGGCGCCATGTTCGAAGGTCAAGGATGCATCGACGGCTCACACTCGCGCTCACGCTCGCCACCTCGCTCCCCGCCGCCACAGCCGCGGCCGAATCGGTGCTCGTACTCGACGATACTACACCCGGCCGCGAGGCGGTGGACGCGGCGACGCTTCTTGGGCTGACGTCGGTCGACACCCGCAACATCGCCGGGTTCCAGGCTGCGATCGACGCGCAGCCGGAGTGGGAGCTCGTCGTCGTCGACGCCGCGCGGCTCTCGGTGGGCGCCCCCCTGCTCGACCCCTTGCGGACGCTCATCGAAGCCGGCACGCCGGTCCTCGTCAGCAATGGCAATCTCGATGGCAACGCCGCGTTCGCCGATCTCCTCGGTCTGAGCTGCACGCGAGACCCGTCGAGCCTGTCGATCTTCTCGACGCCCGACGGAGACGCCGACATTTTTCACTTCGTCGAGGACGTGCCCGATCCGGCGATCGGCTCCGCCGTCTACCCTGACAACGGCGACGTCTGCACCCCCGTTGGCGACGGACTGATCCTGGCACGTTTCGGCGCGATCGACGGACCACCGGCGGTCCTAACGGGACTCGGTAACCAGATCATGTACTCGGGGCTGGTGTTCGACTCGCTCCGCGCGGGCACGTCGGGCACCGACGCCGACGGAGACGGCACGAGCGACCTCGTCGAGCTGATCGCGAACGAGATGGCGGTCCTTCTCGACCTCCAGACCAGCGCGCTCATCGTCTACGCCGACGGCGACGCCCCGGCGATCGATCGGTGGGCAACCGAGCTCGAGCTCGACGTGCTGCGCCCGGCCGACCCGGCCGAACTCGACGCGCTCGCGGCCGACGACACCTACTACGCCGCAGTCTTCTCGCTGCGAGACCTCGCGAGCGCCGACGCCGACCTGCTCGCGTCCATCGACGCGCTCCGCGCCTCCGGCACCCCCGTGCTCGTGTTCTCGCCAGACTTCGACGGCGCCCCGGACTGGGCCGCCCACTTCGGCGTCACCGTGGCCGACACCGGCGATACTGCGGCCGCGGTCAGCGCGGGACCCGCAGGTCTCGAGCGCGCGCTCTTCACCCAGCCCTACGCCCTCCCCTCGCTCGCGGTCGGAGCCGACGCAGCGGGCGACAGCGGCGACGCGTTCTCGGCGACGGGGGGGCTGCAGATCGTAGCGCGCTTCGGCGACGCGTCGGGCGACGCTGCGGCGCTCGCCGATCTCGCCGGCGGGCTCGTGATCGCCGGCTTCGACCCTAGTGAGCTGACGGACGCGGACTCCGACGCCGACGGCCTGAGCGACACGACGGAGTTCCTCGACAACGCACGCGCCTTCGCTGCGACGATCGCGCCCGTCGCGATCGTCGTCTCCGACGCCGCCGACGCCGGGGTCCCCAGCCTGATGTCCGAGGCGGCGTCCGACGCCGGCCTGTACCCGCTCCTCGTTGCCACGCCGGCCGACGCCGAGGGCGCGCTCGGCACCACGGCCGCCTCTGTGGTTCTGGTCGAGTCGTACGGCGCCGTGCCGGGTGCCTTCGACGACGCAGCGTTCGTCGCGGCGCTCGACGCCTGGATCTCCGCCGACGGTGCGGTGATCGTCGCGGCCGTCGACCTCGACGACTCCCCTGCCCTGGCCGGCCTGCTCGGCGTCACGCCGACGACGGAGCTCACGTCGCCCCGCAACGTCGTCCGCGACACTGCGAACCTTGGCCGCGTGTTCTCGCTCCCGCACCGCACCCCGTCGACGCTCGCCGCGGCGACGCTCGACCTCGACGACCTTGGCGACACGCTGGAGCTCGCCGAGCTCGGGGCCGTAGTCGCGCGGTTCCCCGACACGAGCGCTGCGATCGTGACCACGCACAACGGCAAGGTGATGACCAACGGGTTCGCGCTCGCGTCCGTAGGCCAGACGGACTCCGACGTCGACCGCTCGATGGACGTCCTCCAGCTCCTCGCCGGCGAGCTGCTCGCGGTCACCGACCCGCAGCGGTCCCTGGTACTCGACACCGACACGAGCGCGCCGTCGTTGTTCGCGATCGCCGCTCAGCGCGCAGGCCTGCGCGCCGAGCTCGTCCGTACCCCGGCGGAGTTCGTCGCCGCATTCGACGCCGGCGGAATGCAGCAGATCGCGATCGACTCGTCGCTCGACGACGCGCTGGTCGATCCAGAGGTGTGGACCCGGCTGATGGCGTGGGTGGCGGAGACACGGAGCACGACCCTCGCGTTCCCCAACTTCGACGAGTACCCGGAAGCCGCGGCCGCGTTCGGTTTCTCCGCCGTGGACACCGCGACGATCGAGCCGCTCGTCGAGTCGAACGGCGACGAGAGCCAGATCTTCCGGTCACCCTCCCTCGTGCCGTACCCGGTTCAGCGCACCGGCGCGATCTACGCAGACCACGGCGACACGCTGACGATCACGGGCGACGCACAGGTCGCCGCGCGATTCCGGTTCAACATCGGTCCGGCTGCCGCGGTGCTCGCCGCGAGCGGCACCGCGGCCGTCAACGCGTTCTGCCCGCGGGAGGTCGCCGACGAGGACCTGAACCTCGACGGGGTCGAGGATCGGGTCGCGCTGTTCACCAACCAGATGGTGCGGACCGGCCGCGTCCCCGTGACCGTGCTCGGCGGGCCCTACTCGCTCGACGAAGGGACCACCCTGGCGCTCGACGCAAGCGGTAGCTTCGACCCGTTCGGGGAGACGCTGAGCTTCGCCTGGGATCTCGACGGTGACGGTGACTTCGACGACGCCACGGGCGCGATCGCGACCCTCGACGGGCGCAACCTCGACGGCCCGAGCGTGAAGGATGTCGCCGTGCAGGTGACCAACGAGAGCCGCCTGCGCTCGGTAACTCGGTTTACCGTGCCCGTGGCCAACGTCGCGCCGACGGTCAGCGCCGGCGGAAACCGCACCGTGAACCAGGGCGTCGCCGCAGCCTTCAACGCGTCCGTCGCGGACGTCCGCGACGACACGTTCCTCGTCGAGTGGGACTTCGGCGACGGCGATACCGCCGTGGGCCCCGCGCAGACCCACCTCTACGACACTCTCGGCGTGTACACGGTCGTCGTCGTCGTGACCGACGACGATGGCGGCGTCACGACGGCCACGTTCGACGTCACGTACCAGAACGTCGCGCCGGCGATCGAGATCGGGACCTATGCCGCCTTCGATGAGGGCGGACAGCTCGACGTGACGGCGGTCGTCAGCGACCCCGGCGGCGACGCGTTCAGCGTCACTTGGGACTTCGGCGATGGCGGCACGGGCGACGGGCTCACGGCCTCACACGTCTACCCTGACAATGGTACGTTCTCGCTCGTCGCAACCGCGACCGACGAGAACGGCGGGATCGCCACGGACCGCGCGACCATCCAGGTCCGCAACGTCGCGCCGACGGTGACGTCGACCCCCGTGACCTCCGTCGTCGCAGGGACCGCCTACGTGTACGACGCGACAGCGACGGATCCCGGCGCCGACACCCTCGTGTGGACGTTGGTCTCTGGGCCGGCGGGAATGACGGTCGACGCCGAAGGGCACGTCCGCTGGACCCCGCCCCCGACGGGGTTCGACGACGTGAACGTGCGGATCTCGGTCGCCGACGGTGACGGTGGCACCGCCACCCAGAACTGGACGATCAACATCGGATTTGCAGACAGCGACTCGGGCGGCGCGCCCGACGTCTGCGAGCTCGCGTTCGGGTTCGACTCCACCGACGCCGCGGACGACGCGACGGACCCGGACGAGGACGGCCTCACCGTCGCCGAGGAGTGCCTGGCGGGCAGCGATCCGACGGTGTTCAGCGGGCCGCCAGCGCCGACCCTCGTCTCTCCGATCGACCTGGCGACGTGGAACCGGGCCTTCGTGTCGCTCGTCGTCGAGAACGTCGACGATCCGGACGGCGACACGGTGACCTACGACTTCCAGCTCTATGCCGAAGGAGACCTCTCCGGGCTCGTGGCCGAGCTCGTGGGCGTCGCGGAAGACACCGCGGGGAACACGACCGGGTTGTTCGAGTCGATTTCGCTCGACGAGGACCACGTCTACTGGTGGCGCGCCCGCGCCGTTGCGACGGACGTGACGGGGCCCTGGAGCCTCGCGACACCGTTCGTCTTCAACCAGCGCAACTCGCCGCCGACGCGCCCCAACGCGCTGTCGCCGATCGACTTCGCTGCGACGCGTACGCCGACGCTCATCGTTGAGAACGCGCTCGACCCGGAGTTCGAGACGCTGACTTACGAATTCGAGATCTTCCGCGGCATCACAGCGCGCGCTGATCTGCGCGTCGCGGGTGAGACCGGTCTCGCCGAGGGCGACGACGGCCAGACGCTCTGGACAGTCCCTGTCGAGCTAGAGGAGGGGGCGCAGTACACGTGGCGGGCGCGGGCACGCGACGGATCGGGCTCCGTGGGCCCCTACGAGGTGGTCTCGTTCGTCGTCGACGAGGTGAACACGACGCCGCCGACGCCGGAGATCGTGAGCCCGACCGAGGAGTCCGAGGTCCAGCCCGTCTCCAGCGTGGAGCTGCGCTGGCGGAACGTCGAGGACGAAGACAACGACCCGGTGTCGTACCTCGGCGACTTCGGCACCGACCCCGACTTCGCGACGATCGATCGATCGTTCCGCATCGAGCAGGCGCCTGGGGCGAGCACCACCTCGGTGACGATCCCGATCAACCTCGAGCCGTCGACGACGTACTACTGGCGCGTCGCCGCGACCGACGGGCGCAACACGTCGGCATATGCCGCGGCCTCGTTCACGACGCCGGAGCTGTTCGTCAACCAGCCGCCGGGCGCGCCGACGCCGGTTGCGCCAGGTGCGGGCGCGACGTTCGACGTCAACGAGCCCGTGGAGCTCATCGTCGACAACGCGGTCGACGCCAACGGTGACGTGCTGGTCTACGAGTTCCAGGTGGCGATCGACGTCGACATGCGCAACCTCGCCGAGACATGGGAAGACGTCGACGAGACCACGGACACGACCAGCGTCACGTACGACCCGCCAGGGGCGACATCGTACTTCTGGCGTGCTCGCGCGTATGACGGCGTGGACTACTCGCCGTGGACGCAGCCGCGCGGGTTCCGCGTCCAGGCGGTCACGACGCCTGACGCCGATCCCGACGCCGGCAGCGACGTGAGCGAGGGCGACGGAGACGACGCAGCGCCGATGGGCGCCACCTCGGGTACGCTCGGCGGCGGCGCTGGCTGCGCGGCCGCGCCAGTGTCTGGCGGGTCTGCCGCGTGGACGCTCGCGGTCGTGCTCGGGCTCGTTGTCGCCCGGCGGCGACGCCGGTAGTGCGCCGTCGGCGGAACTCCGCTTGAACATGCGTGACCGGGCGACTAAGAGCCGCCGGTCTGCCTGTGTCCCCCTCGCCAGGGAACTCCGTGAGCCTTCACAACCCGACCGGCGCCTGTGTGATCGGCGTCCTCGACTTCAAGAAGTACACCGACCAGTTCATCCCGGTCGTCGAGCGCGCGCGCGGGCCCGGTAGGTCGATCGAGGCGCTGGACGACCTGCGGGCGCTTATCATGGGGATCGCGGAGGGAGACCGACGCACCGAGGCGCTCAACCAGTTCGAGCGCGTCGAGGTCGCCGTGCAGGGGAACCGCTGGCACCGCAGCGCGGCGGGGCACATCCTAGAGGCGACGTGCGTCGACGATCCGGAGCGGGTGCGCGACCTCATCCCCGTGCTCACTAGCTGCTCCGGGTACCTCTACGACTGGAACGAGGACTACGCCGAGGCCATCTACACGTTCTTCGGCTTTCTCAGCGATCGCACGCTGCCGTGGGCGTCGCCGTCGGACACGTGGCGCGCGATCGTCCCGCCGAACGAGCTCGAAGGTCCGGCAGAGGCCTTCGGCGCCATGAACCCGCGCGACCTGCGCAAGATGCTCGCAGAGGCTGAGAGCGGCGACGTCTTCTCAGAAGAAGAAGCACGAGAGATCGGCGCCTGGTGGGAGACCGTCCGCAAGGCGCTGAGGGTTGCGCTGCGCAGCGAACGCGGCTTCTACATCAGCGTCCACCACGACGAGTGACGCGCTCGCGCCTCAGCGCACGTACGCGTTGACCTCGAGAGCCGATCCCATCGAGTACGCCCCGACCCACACCGCGTACAGCCCGGGCGTCAGGTCGAGATAGATGCCGGGGTTGAGCCCGTTGTAGTCGTCGTTGCAGCCGACGACCCCGGACGGTCCGGAGACGGCGATCACGGCGTCACCGCCCCCGACCGCGTCGGCGCCGATCTCCGCCCAACCCTCCGAGTCGACGAGGACCGTGAACGACGGCGAAGGGGGCAGGCTCCCGGGACACCCGGGAAAGCCGACCAGGTCTGGAGAGAAGAGCTCGGCGCCGACGTGAACCGGGATGGAGAGCACGTCACCGGGGCGCCACCGATAGCCGGCGGCGCTCCCTCCTTGTCCACCCGATCGTAGGCGAACTGTGTACGCCGCTCCCTCGCCTGCCGTGACCCAGAGCCGATGTACCCCGGGTCCGCTGAGCACGACTGCAGCGCCGCGACCGCCCCACTCGTCCGCCGGCCCGAGCGTCGCGTCCGCCGCTGCAGCGTCGAGTTCGGCGACGACCCCGACGCCACGCTGAGTCACGATGACCAGCTCGGCGTCGCCGCACTCGGTGTCGCCGCAGGTCGCGTCGGTCGCGCGGATGCTTCGGCCCGAGACGCTCTGCTGCCGGAAGTCTCTACCGAGGAACCAGGCGCCCCCGGCTCGCAGCACGCCGTTGTCGCCGACCGCGAGCTGGGGAGTGCCGTCTGCCGCGTACTCCATCGGCAGCGAGTGGACTCCAAGGCTGCAGGCGGCCCGCGCGAGCTCGTCGAGGCCGGCCAGTCGTTCTCGCATCGGCGGGCGGACCGCGCGCTCCAGCGTCATCACCCTGGGCGGGACCGCGCACGTCTCGACCCCCAGTAGGTCGACCAACTCGCGGAGGAGCGCCGCATCCTGTCCAGCCGGCGGGCGGGCTCCAGACGAGGAAGCAGCGGCGGGATCCGTCGCCGACTCTGCGGACACGACGGCATGGCCGGTATTGCGCTCCGGGCGCGGCGTCGCCGAGGGCGCGGCGCAGGCACCAACCACGGCGATCGCGGCCGCAACGGAGGGCGAGGCGCGGCGGGCCCTACGCGGTCGCATCGACCTGCCGCAGCGCAGCCGTCAGCGCCTCCGGACCGGAGTCACCGTCGAGGATGGCGGCGGTCGCGCGGCAGATTGGGAGGTCGAGCTGCTGGCGGTCGAGGTACTCGATGAGCTGCCAGACGACGCGTACCCCGAGCGCCTCGCCAGGGGCACCGCTGATGGCTTCCTCTGCCGGCACGCCGGAGCCTATTGCGTTCCCGACGTGGTAGTTCGGCTCCCCGCGCCGCAGCGCGTCGACGAGGCGTCCAACACCTGCAAGGTCGTAGAAAGCGTGTGCGTCGACGCCGAGCGTCGCGCCGATGGTGACCGCCTCTCGCAGCCCGCGGGTGAGGAGGGTCGCGTGTGCGGCAGCGCCCATCTGTGCACCGTCCGCGATGCCGACGGCGATCGCGACCACCTGTCCGAGTACCGCGGCGAGCTCGACGCCCTTCATGTCGGGATCCCCATCGATGCGGAACGTGTCGGACGCGAGCGCAGACCGAACCGCGGCGATCACGGCGGGGAACGGGCTCCCGACCACGGCAGCGTTTGGCTGGCCGGCGAGCAGCTCGGAGACGTGCGCAGGCCCGGCAATCACGCCGATCTGCTTCACACACGTGTACTGGCGAATGACCTCGGACGCGCGAAGCAGCCGCGGTCCTTCGAGAATGTGCACGGCGTGCACGACGAAGTGGGCACCGTCGAGCGCGGGGGACAGGCTCTCCATGACCCGGCTCAAGTGCTCGCGGCTCAGCGTGAGCAGAACGAGAGTGCAGCGCTCGGCGAGCTCTGCCGGATCGGTGGTGATCGCGACGCGCGGGTGGAGCGCCTGGAGCTCCGGCACCTTGTTCGTGAGCCGACGGTAGCGACGGAGCGTCGCGGCGCGGCGCGCGATGGTGGTGAAGAGCACGACGTCGTGCCCATTGCGAGCCGCGAGCTCGGCGAGCGCCACGCCGAAGCGGTTTGCTCCGACGACTCCGACGGCGGTCCGGGCGGTCATCGGTAGCCTCCGGGCGCCGCGCCGAGCCTGCGTTCGAGGTCGAAGCCGCGCAGCCTGTTTGCGTAGTAGTAGAGGATCCGCGGGTCCTGGAGCCTCAGCGTTCGTCCGCTGCGGACGAGCGCGGGTTCATCGGTGAGCACAGCGAGAGCTGCTATGGCCTGGTCGAGCATCTCGGCGGCCGAGTCGGTCTTGGCCGCGCGCGAGAGTCGGTACTCGCCTTCCTGTGCGTCTCGCCGTGCGAGACGTGCGAGGCGCTCGGTCTCTCCAACCGCGACGGCCTCGGCGAGGCTGTCGCCCTTTGCGAAGCGCAGAGTGCGTGGCAGGTCCCAGCTCGGGTGCGATCGCCGCAGGTGCTCGATCAGAGCAAAGCACACGATGTGCAGCGGGTTGATGACGGTGTTTCGCCGGAACGCGTCGACGACTCGACCCGCGAGGAGGCGTGTGTATGCACGGTCTCGCTCGGGGTCCTCGGCCGGCACTCCGTTGATCCACAGGTAGCGCTCGGGATCTACGCGGCGCCCTTGGTTGTCGAGAGACTCGCCGTCTTGGTCGACCGCGTTTCCGAACACATCCATCGGCGTGGCGAACCGAACCGTCGTGTTGAGCCCAAGGTCGAGCGTGGCGCGAACGAAGCGCGCGACGCGGCGGATGTCGGAGAACTCGTCGTCGCGGATGATCGCGCGGTGGTGGCCGTCTTCGGCGAGGTGGTCGCTGATCAGCGTCGGAGCCTCGAGGACGAGGTTGTAGTTGATCGTGACGGGGACAACGAACACGGGGCGGTGGTCGCGCTTTCGCAGCACGTTTTCGATATAGGCTTCGAGCGCCGTCGAGAGGAGCCCGAGCTTCAGCGACGACTCGACCGCGTTGCTGCGGCTGCGCTGGCCCGCCGGGAAGAACATTCCGTGGTAGCCGCGCTCGATCAGGACCTGCGAGTAGGCCTTGAGCACTCGGCGATACAGGCGGTGTTGCCGCTCTCGATTCACGCGATATGCGCCGAGGTTCGCCATGAAGAACGACATCAGCGGGTGCGTGAAGAGGTGCGTCTCTGCGCCGTAGACCGGCGGAGGCAGGCGCGCCTCGTGGATCGCCCAAGTGACGAGGATGCTGTCGAGGTGGCTCGAGTGGGTTGGAACGAAGACGATGGTTCCGACTTCTGCCAGTCGGCGGAGCTTGCCGACCTCGCCCTCGATGATCAGCCGATCGCGAAGCGCGGCGAGGCTCGCAGGGTCGGGCTTGACGCCCTTGCTCAGCGCGTACGAGAGCCCCGTCGGGAGCAGCTGTGTCGCAAACTTGAACACGGTGGGACGAAAGTGTCCGACCGTCTCGGCGGCGAAGCGAGCGACGACCCGCCGAAGTCGCTCCGCGTTCTCTTCTTCGCTCGCGCGCCCCATCGTGCGGGCGACCTCGTGCCAGAACCGGAGCTGCTCCGCGGCGGCAGGGTCCGTGTCGTGCTCGAGCCGAGCGATCTCGATGTATGCAGCCTCGTTGAGGAGGTAGTCGAGGCCCTCGGCCGACGCGCGCCAGGCCCGCTCCAGCGCTTCGCGCGTGACGCGCTCGACGACCTCGTCGATGATCTCGCCTCGGTCGCGATTGAACCGGAAGAGCGGCGAGTCTGCGCCGGCGACGGGTGGAGTCATCCGCGGCCCCGCGCGGCGCGACGCAGGTCGGCGGTGATGTTCTTCTGCATCGCCTCGTTGGTGCCGCCGCCGATTGACAGCAGGATCGCGTCGCGGAGGAGCCGTTCGACATCATACTCGCGCGTGTACCCGTAGCCGCCGAGCACCTGCACCGCGTTGCGCGCCACCTCTTCTGCCGTCATCGTCGCGACGAGCTTCGCAGACGCGGCGCCGAGCGACGCGCGACTCTCGGGCCCGAGCGTGCGAGCCACGGAGTAAACCAGCGCTCGCGCAGCCTCCGTCTTGGCGTACGATTCGCCGATGAAGCGCTGGATCTGGCCAAACGCGGACAGGGGCTGACCAAACGCCGTGCGATCCTCGATCGCGTAGCGACTCAGCACGTCGACGGAGCGCAGCGCGATGCCACACGACATCGCCGCCAGCGTCAGCCGCTCGATCTCGAGGTTGCGCATCATGTGGACGAGCGCGCCACCGGGCTCGCCGAGCAGGTTCGCCGCGGGCACGTAGACGTTGTCGAACGAGAGCGGCGCGGTCGGCGACTGCCGCATCCCCATCTTCCGCTCCTTCTTGCCGACCGAGAAGCCGTCCCAGGCGCTCTCGACGACAAACGAGGTGATCGACCGTGGGTTGTCGCGCTCGAGCTTTGCGTAGACGAGGAACACGTCGCCGCACGACCCGTTCGTGATCCACTGCTTGGAGCCGTTGAGTCGAAAGCCGTCGCCGTCGCGCGTCGCCGTCGTCGACATGCCCAGCACGTCGGTCCCAGCGTGGGGTTCGGACATCGCCATGCCCGCGATCCAGCGACCGTCGATCACCTGCGGCAGGTACCGCTCGCGCTGCGAGGGCGACGCGGAGTGGTAGAGGTTGTTTACGAAGAGGACCTCGTGGGCCAGGTACGAGAGCGCGAACGCGGGGTCGTAGCGGCTCATCTCCTCGTGGATGATGACGGCGGCGGTCGCGTCCAGGCCCAACCCGCCGGCATCTTCGGGGACGGTGACGCCGAAGAGTCCGAGCTCGGTCGCGACGCGACGAAACAGCTCGACGTTGAGCTCCTCGCGCTCATCGTACTCGACCGCCTGAGGCCCCAGCCGATCCGCCGACCAGCGCGCCACCGTCTCTCGGAGCGCGAGGTGCTCCGGGGTGGGGTTGAACAGGTCGAAGGGGTGAGCGGCCATCGCGTCCTCGCTGGGCGTCGTCGCGGCGCATGCGCGCCGCGTCGGTGTCTACCAACGCGCCCCCGCGCGCGCAACGGACCCGGCGAGCCGCCTCAGGCGAAGAAGAGCAGAAACCCGAGCCCGATGACGACGACTGCCGCGATCGCGACGCCCAGCGCCGGGTTCGGCCCGAACATCGCCTGGAGCGGCCCCCGCGTCGCACCGCCCGACAGCGCCGGGACGTCGCCAACGTGGACCGTGAGCAGCAAGTCGCCGCGCCCCTCCGCGCCGACAGCGCCTGCCCCACGCAGCCGCAGGCAGACCGGGTATGGGACGTCGGTCGGAGGGCGAAGCGTGACCCAGTCGCCCTGCTCCCCGGGGAAGTCTCCGCGCTCGAGCACCTGGCCGTCGACGCTCGCGAGCCGCCGAGGGACGGCGACCCGCACGCCGTCCGCACGGTCGAGATCGGCGGCGTTCAGCGTCACGGCATAGACGAGGTCGGCGCCGCGAGCCGCGACGTCTGGACGGGGTTCGAAGATGCTGCCGAGCGACATCGGGCTCCTGCTGGTGACACGGGCCCGGCGGAAGGGCAACGCTCTCGACGATCGGTCCGCGCCGACCGAACCACCGTATCTTCGCGGCGAGCGGACGCCCGGTCCAGCCCTTCGCGTTGCCTCAGTCCGTCCGCGACCCGCGCTACCACGCCCGCCAACCGACTTGCGCAACCCAACGCGCCCGCGTACGGACCCTGGACCGGGCTCCTGGCCTCGCCCGGACGTCACCCGGCGCGAGACAACGAGCCGATGGAGATCATCGCCCACCGCGGCGCCGCGCTCGATGCGCCCGAGAACTCGCTCGAAGCGTTCGAGCGGGCGATCGAGCAGCGCGCGCATCGTCTCGAACTCGACGTCCACCTCTCGGCCGACGGCGTCGCGGTGGTGTCGCACGACCCCACGACGGCGCGTTGCACGGACCGCGACCTGACCATCGCGACGAGCTCGCTCGAAGCGTTGCGCGAAGCGCGGCTGCCGAACGGCGAGGCGCTCCCCACCTTCGACGAGCTCTGCGCCAAGGTCCGCGCGCGCATCGCACTCGACGTCGAGATCAAGGCGACCGATCCCCGCGTCGTCGCGGCGGTGCTGGAGTCGCTGCGGCGCTTCGAACTTCTCGACGGTGCGCTGATCACTTCGTTCGAGACGAGCGTACTCGCCGAGGCGCGGCGCCTCGGGTACCGGGGCCGACTCGGCCTCCTCGCCGGATCTCGATCCTGGAACCCACGCCAGCGGCTCTTCGAGCTGTGGCCGCTGGCGCGCGCGGCACGCTTCGGCGCCGACGCGATCGCGCTTCACCACCGGCTCACCCTCCCCGTCCACCGCGCCGCTACGTCGGCGCAGAACATGCGCCTCTACGTGTGGATGACGCTCGACGATGAGCTCGCACCACCCGAAGCTCGGGCGCTCGCATACCGTCGCGCCGTCAACCTCCGCCCCGACGGCATCATCGCGGCGCGGATCTCAGAGCTCCGCGAGATCGTCTCGGGTGCTCGCTCCTGAGCCGCCCAGCATCCCCAACCGAAGAGGTATCCCGATGAAGTCGATGGCCGAGGTCGTGAGCGAAAATCCCCAGCGTGCCGCAGTCGTGCGAGACGTCGTCACCCTGATCGACACCGAGGTAGACCGCAAGGGCGGCCTGTCGGGCATGGGCATCAAGGCCGCCTACAAGGTCGTCAAGTCGGTGAAGGCGTCGATCATCCCCGAGGTCGTCGACGGGCTGCTCGACGAGTTCTGCGCCGCGATTGAGCCCCTTCACGCCACCTACCGAGCGAACCCGAGCGGCTCCTTCGCCAACTACCTGACCGCAAACCGGAAGGCCGCCGTCGACGCGCTCCTCGCGACGACCGACGGGCGCGCGCGCCGCACGTCGAACGCCACGCTCAAGAAGACCTACGAGAAGCTCCGCCCGATCGCCGAAGGCAACGTCGCCGAGGCGCTCCCCGGGCTCGGTCGGCTGATCGACAAGCACTGCGCCTGACCCGCCGCGGGCGGTTCAGTCCGGCTTCCGAACCACTCCGAACGCGACGGCCCCGCGTCCCCGCGCGCGGATGACAGAGACCACGACGTCGTGGGAGTCGTCGGCACAGTACTGAACGAACGGGGTGGCATCGAGCATCCCGTCTTCGCCAGCCGACACGCCGTCGTCGCGCACCGCGCGCAGGTCGACGTCTCGCACGCCCTCGCCGCCGACCGCGAACCACGCGTAGCACCAGCCGACCTCGGTCGGGACGCGGACAGCCCGCGCATCGACTGCGACCGGACCGATCCAGGTCTCGTAGTCGTCGAGCAGCCTGAGGCGCGCCGCCTCCCAGCGCGCCGCCAGCTCGCCGTCTGCCGGATCCGCGCGCTCGATGGCAGCGGTGCCTCCGCAGCCGGCAGCGAACGCGAGCACAAGCACCGACGCGCGTGCCGCCGAACGTCCGGCTACCCCGAACGGCCGCTGCTCTGCGTCGCGAGTCTCCATATCCGACGTCTACTGCCGGCCGCGCGCGCGTTCAACCCCGGGCTGGCAGCATCTGCCCTTGACGCTGGGGTGCCCCCCATCCACCCTTGGCGGGAATCGCGCCCGCACCGTCGCGCCCAGCTCCCCGACTCTCGATGATCCGCGTCCTGTTCCTGTGCCTCGGCAACATCTGCCGCTCCCCACTGGCCGAAGCGGCGTTTCGCGCTCACGTCGAGGCACGGGGCCACACGGATCGGTTCGTCATCGACTCCGCGGCGACGAGTGGACACCACGCGGGCGAGCCGCCGAACCCGGGCAGCATTCGCGTCGCCCGCGCCCATGGGCTCGACATCAGCGCGCAGCGATCTCGCAAGCTCGTTGCGGCGGACCTTCGCCAGTTCGACTTCATCGTCCCGATGGACCGCTCCAACCAGCGCGCGCTGATCGACCTGCCGGCACATCGACGCCCGCTCGTACGCGAGTTCGACCCCGAGTGCCTCGGAACGCTCGACGTTCCGGACCCCTGGGGCGGCGGGCCGGAGGGGTTCGAGGAGGTATGGGCCATCCTCGTTCGCTCCGTCCCCGGCCTGCTCGAGCACATCCAACACAACGGCAAGCAAGTGTGACGCACGGCGCGGGTGGCAGCTACGGCGCTGCCTCGTCGGCAACCCTCGCCGCTCGGATGACGTTGAACAGGAGCTCCACGCCGCCCTTTGCGCGGTCGCCCCCGCGGAGCTCGAGGCGCAGCGAGCCGGGTCCGATCTGGCGCAGGATCCAGTCGAGCGACACCTCGAAGTTGTTGTCGTCGTCGACGTCGGGACTCCGTATGTATGTTCCGCTCATGTACAGATTGTCGGCGATGTATTTGCCACCCTCGACGCGCTGTGTGTCGGAAGTGCTCTCGATCCGTAGAGTGTCGATCGGGATCCCGCTCGAGAGCTGGTCGCCGACGACTCCCAGCAGCAGCGACGAGAGCGCGGCAAACCCCTGCTGCGCCTCTTCGGTCGATGAGTCGCTCGAGAGCCGCCCAGATGCGAGCACCTGAAAGATGTCGGCCTCGCTCATCCCGGGGTCCGAGGCGAGCACGAGAGCACTGGCCGGGTCCGCGGCGAGCTCTGTGAGCCGGCCGCGCACCGTCACCCGCACCGAGGCGACGTCGCCGGACGGCGCGCTGACCGCCGAGCTCAGGTACTCGCTCACGCTGGACGGAAGCGCGTGCACCGCAAGAACGTCGATCTGAGGGTCGACCCCAACATCGTCGGGCGAGAAGACGACGACGCCGCGCTCGATCTCGAACGCGTTGCCAGCGACGCGCACCCGGCCACTCGGGAGCGTGACGCGACCGTCGAGCGTCATCCCCTCGGGCCCGTTTCGAAGTCGCAGGTCGACTGTGAACCGGAGCTCGGCGAGCTGCTGATGGACGTCGGCCGGAGCGTCGGTGGTAATGTGGAGGGTCGTGACGAACGTCGACGGCGCCGAGGTCGTCTCCCCAGCCACGACCACGCGCCGCGGCTCGCGCTCGCCCACCTGGTCGCGCGCGACGTCTTCGTCGACGAAGTACACCCACGCCGGCAGCGCAGTAGGTCCGGCGTCAGTACCAGCGGCGGTGTCGGGGATGTCGATGACGAGCGACGAGAGCGTCACGCTGCCGTCGAACGCGTCGGCCTCGTCGGCGAAGGTGCCTCGCAGCGCGACGCCGCCTGAGACAATCACTCCGGCGCCGGTCGAATCCACCGCGAGGAAGTCGCGAAGCCGCAGGTCTGCGCTGGCGTTCACTGGCACGAAGTCGTCGAGCGTCACTCGCGCCGAGCCCGTCACGCGGCCGCGGTCGTCCTCGACCCTCAGGTCGTCGAGCGCGATCGCCTCGTTCGAGAACCGAGCTGTGGCGGAGACCTGATTGAACGTTCGCCCAAGCGCGACGAGCGACACACGGCCGCCGGAGAGAGCGGCTGCGCCGACGAGACGCGGCGCGCCGACGGTCCCTGACACGTCGAGGTCGACGTCGAGCGTGCCGGAGAGCTCAGAGGCGACCCCCGCGATCAGGGCCACCGGCGCGATGGCGCCGAGCTGTGCAGCTCGCGCGTCGACGCGGGCACGCAGTGGCCAGCTCTCGAGCGCCGGGGCGGTCGGCTGCCGCTGGTCCGGAGTGTCGGCGCCCGTGCCGTCGGCGCTCGCCGCGCTCCCTTCCGGAGCGTCCGACTCGGCCTCTAGGTCCGCCACGAGAGCGTCCCAGGGCACGTCGACCTCTGCGACCGCGTCGAGCCCCTCCAGCGCGCCGTCGCAGGCCAGTACGCGGGCCGCCGCAGTGGCCCCGTCAAACGACACCTCTACGGCGACGGCACCGGGCGTGTCGTCGAGAACGTCCAAACCGCGGAGGGCGAAGCGCCCAAACAATCGCGGCGCTCGAGCGGTACCCACGACGTCGACGTATCCCTCGGCGGACCCTCCGAGCGGTGCTTCCGACTCGAGCAGGGCCGCGAAAGCCGTGAGCGCGGTCTGTGGCATGTGCAGGCGCGCTCGCACGGCCGCACCGAGCGGGTCGTCGAGCAGGTCGGCGACCGTCGCCTCGGACTCGAGCGTTGCCTCGATGCGCGCCATGCGCGCCGGCTCAGGCTCTGCGGGCGGCGCGTCCGGCTCCGCGTCGGGCGACGCAGCCTCTCCGCCGCTCCCTGCGCCTGCCGATGCGCTGAGTGCCACCGATGCCCGAGCGGCGATGCGGTCGCCCGCCTGCGCAGCGAGCTCCGCGTCGAACGCGGGGAGCTCTCCGACGACCACGCCATCGGCCCGCACGTCGAGGGTGCCGTCTCCACCGTCGGCAGTCCCGCGCCAGGTGACTGACGCGACGACCTCGCCAGACTCGACGTCGTACTCTCGCGCAAGCCCGGGCGGGAGGTCGGAGACCGAGAGCGGGCCGAGGGTCGCCGAGAGATCGAGCGCGGCCCGACGCCCGACGGCAACGGGGTCTTCGACGAGGTCGAAGATGTCGGCATCGACGCTTCCGCGCGCATCGAGGATCGCGCGCCCCCCTCGCACAAATCGGGCGGCGGCCGAGAAGCCGTCGCCCGGCGCGTAGGCCAGTTCGACGGCTGCATCTCCCCGGACTCGCCACGGGGTCGCATCACCGACTGGAAGGTCGAGCGACGCGCCGTCGAGGCTCGCGCTCGCCGATAGGGTCGGCGCGCTCGCGGTGCCAGCGAGCTCAGCGTGCGCTGCTAGGTACCCGCTGCTGGCAACGCGAACTTCGGCGCCGAATGCCGGCTGCAGCGTCCCGAGCTTGAACCGCGCCAGGTCGAACAGCAGGCGGAGCGGCGCGTGCTCGTCGATCGAAACGGAGCCGGTCTCGAGGTTCACATTGACTGGAAGCGCCTGCTCGGCCGTCGTGAGCGTGGCGATCTCGGTCCCGCGGACGGACGCGCGGGCGTCGACCTCCAGCCGACCCGGCGATAGGGCCGCCGATAGGTCGAGCCCGAGATCGGAGAGGTCGCTCCACTCGACGCCCCGCGCCGAGAGCTCCACCTCGCCCCTCGGCGCGCGCAGAGGCCCTCGCAGAGCGAGCGCGACGCTTGCGGTGCCCGCGCCGAGTCCAGCCTCTACGCCGAGGCGCGACGTAAGCGTCACGAGGTCGAGCTCCGCCGCGTCGAGCCGCACGTCCACCGCGGCGGCGTCCAGGTCGTACGCGCCACCGACGACGACACCGGCACCGAGGACGCGCAGCGCGGAAGAGGCGAGCTCGACGCGCCCGACGCCCGTGCCGTCGACGAGCGAGATGCCGACGATCGTCGGCTCCAGGAGCTCGGCGTCGATACCGGCGACGACTGCGGCGAGCCGGTTCAGCTCGACGGTGACGCGATCGTTTGCGAGCGTCGCCGCCAACGCGGTCGAGACGTCGACGTCCCCACCATCGGCGCTGACTCCAGCGGTGAGCTCGGCTCGCTCCCCGTCGAAAGCCCCCCGCATGCGCGTTTGGTCGAGCACGTGACCGGCGGCGCGCACTCCGGCTGCCGCGAGATCGAAGCCGATGTCGGGGCGGCCTTCGGTGGCGGTCCCGATGATCGTCACCCGGGCGTCGGCGACGCTCGCACCGGGTACGACGAGGTCGTGCGTTGAGACATCCAGCGTTCCGCCGAGGCCGCCTGCGAGGGCGACCCAGTCCTCGGTCGTCTCGGGACGCCAACCTGCGGTGAACTGGTCGAGGGGGATCGCGCCGTCGAGCGTCGCCTTGGCCCGCACCGCGCCCGAGACGTCGGCGAGCCCGGCGTCGGCGAGCTCGGGGAGCATCGCCATGGCGCGCGTGACGACCGCCGCGAGATCGGGCGCCGCGACCGTCAGATCCGCCCGCACGGCGCCGCTCCTGGCCAGTGACGCGCTGCCCTCGAGCGAGGCGCCGGCGGTCCAGAGGTTCAGGCCGTCGATCGCGACGTCACCTGACTGATAGCTGGCGGCGAACCAGGCCCCGTCGACAGGGAAGCCGACGACTCGCGACGGGCCCACGTCGGCGGTCACCGACACGCGTGCCGAATCGGCCGCGATTCCGCGCCCTTCGACACGCAGCGCGGCCGAGACGTCGGCGTCGACGTCGACACTCACCCAGCGCGCCGGCACGAACCGGCGCAGCGACAGAGTCCCTTGGTAGCCGGGCTCGCCGGGGTTGGTGAGGTCGAGTGTGATCGCCGCATCGATCTCGCCGGCTGCGGCGCGCACCGGGAGACGCAGCTCGACCGCGTCGACCGGGCCCTCGGCCGAGAGGCCCAGCGTGAGCGGCGCAAGGAGCTGGACGTCGGCGGGCAGAAAGCCGTTCAGGTCCTCGGGGCGCAGCTCGACGTCGGCGGCGCGAAGCGCGATGTCGCCGAAGGGCGCGCCGTCGGGCCCGTCGAGGCCGATGGTCCCGCCGAAGGCGCCGACGCGCGTGCGCTCGATGGCGAGCCCTTCGCCTGCGACGACGACCGAGTCGCCCGCGACGGTCAGGCGCAGCGGCAACACGGCGACGTGGCTCCGGGCCTCGAGGTCGACCGGTGTGGCGAGCCCGGCCTCGAGGTGCCGAAGGTCGACCGTGAGCGTGCCGTCGGCAGAGACATCGACGCCGAGCGTCGTCTCGATGTCCGACAGGACGACGACGCGCGCGTCGTCGTTGGCCGCGACACGCAGCGAGAAGCGGCCGCGGGTAACGGCGACCTCCCGGATCGCGACGCCCCAGCCTGGCGATGGGTCGCCCGATGACTCGGACGGGGCCATGAGCCGGCCGAGATTCAGCGCGCCGTCTTCGTCGACGCGAGCGCGGATCGCGAGCCCCTCGACCGAGATCGAGTCGATCTCGACGCGTCTGTGAAGCAAGGCGAGGGGGCGGATTGTGGCGCTCGCTGCCTCGGCTGCGATCGCACGGCGTCCGTCGGCCGTGAGGATCTCGAGCTCGGAGAGGCGCAACCCGTGGAGCGAGAGCTCATCGAGCCGACCGATGTTCAGTTCGCCCGCAAACACAGAGCCCGACAGCGCTCCTATGACCTCGCGACGGACCAGCTCTCGGCCGCGCTCGGTCCGCGTAACCCAAACATACGCTGCGACGGCGACGCACAGCACGAGCGCGATGAGCGCAACGAGCGCGGCTGCGAGCCGGCGCGTCCACCTTCGCACCGCGCCCGCCATCAGAACGCCTCGCCGAGCGAGAAGACGAACTGGACGGGGCGCGAGCGGCCAAAGTCGCTCGGCAGCGGGGTGACGCGCACGCCGATGTCGGCGCGCACCGGGCCGATCGGTGTGAAGATGCGCAGTCCGCCGCCGACCGCGGCGTGTGCGCCCGTCGCGCCGCCCCAGGCGGCGTCGAGTCCCAGCCGTGTATTGACCTCGCCGAGGTCGACGAAGGCCACGAGTCCAAACAGGTCGCTGAGCGCGAGCCGCGGCTCGAAGTTGAACAGCGCCGAGAACACGCCACCGCCGGGGATGTTGGCTTCGGCATGCGGCCCGGCGCGGCGCTCGGCGAAGCCGCGGATTGTGCTGCCGCCCCCGAGGAACAAACACTGGCTTCGCGGCACCGGCTCGCCAAAGTCGACAATCGCGCCGACGCTGGCGCGCGTCGCGACCGTGAGCCGAGAGCCGAGTCGGCGGTAGTAGCGCAGGTCGGGCTCGATGCGCAGGTATGGGTAGTCGCCCAGCACGCCCTCCCCAAGCTGCGCGCGCAGGCTGCCGGCCCAGTCGTCGTTCGTTTGCCGGTAGCGCACCGAACGACGGAGTCGCTCCCGCGGGTCGAAGTTGGAACGGTCGCGCGACACGCCTGCGTCGAGGTATCCGATCCGGAAGGCGCGCGGGAGCTCGTCGCAGGAGCCGCGCGCCGTCGCGACGGCGACGTCATCGGCGAAGTCGCGCGTTAGGTTGATCTCGAATGCGTAGCCGAAGTTCACCCGCGTCAACGCCCCGACGCGGTTCTCGAGCCCGAGCCGGACGCTCGGGCGGCTGAATGCGTGATCGGGTTCGATCCCGTGTTCGAAGCCGAGCCGGAGCGTTGCGTCGAAGATCCCGAGCACGAGTCTCGGTCGGGTCAGTCCGCCGGAGACCTCGCCGATCAGGCCGTCTGCGACGGTGTTGCGGTCAAAGACGCTGGGGAGCCATGCGTAGCCCAGTCGCCCCTCGAGCTCAGCGCGGTTCAGCGGCGCGAGGACGTTTCGCCAGGTCGCATTGGCGCGCCCGTACGCCTCGGTCCGCGAGCTCTCGATCGCGAGCCCGCCGCCGGTCTTGTAGGCAGCCGCGGGCGACTCGGTGACGGTTACGATGACAGGGACGTAGGGGTCGTAAGACTCGATCTGGTCGATGTTATCGAGCAGCCCGGCGGCGAGCGGACGGCCTGGCGCCGGGTCGCTGAGACGGATCGCAAGCTCGAACCCGTCAGCGGCCTGGAGCGCGTCAGTCGCCGCCGCCCCCGCCGGGTCGGCTGGGCGGGCGGGCGCGGTCGAGAGCTCCGGGGTCACCTCGACCGATGTGAACGCGTCGAGCGCATACAGCTCGACTTGTGCGTCGCGCAGTCGGCTCTGCTGATAGACCCGCCCCGTGCGGATCCCCGTCGTCTCCCGGATGAGCTCCGCCGGCACGTGCGCATTCCCAACTACCCGGATCTCTCCAAACACACACGCGATCCCTGGATCGATGAAGAAGTACACCCGCGCGGTGTGCGCCTCGCGATCGACGTACACGCGCGCGTCGATCCTCGCCCGCGCAAATGAGCGTTCCTGAAGCGTGCGCCGCAGGCGCTCACGCTCGGCTTCGACCTCGGCCTGAGAGAACGGGCGTCCGGCACGCAGCGGCGTGGCGCCGATCAGGCTGCCGACATCGACGGCACGGAGCGCCGAAGTGTCGTAGACAGCGTCCGTCGCGAGCGACGACTGTGCGCCCTCCTCTACGTAGAACGTCACGTGCGCACGCCGATGGCGGCCTTCATCGAGCCGCACGTCGTAGTCGACGACCTCGGCGTCGAAGTAGCCCCGCGCGGCATAGAATGTCCGAATGCGCTCCTGGTCCTCGGCGACCTCGTAGCGGTTGAAGGTCGACGTGGGCGTGAACGGGTTGAGCGTGTTCTCCTGCGTCGCGAGGACCTCGAGCAGCGCGGCCCGATCGACGGCGTCCACCCCCTCGACGTCGACGCTCGCGACGCGGTACTCCGTGCCGCCCGGACGAACCGTCCCGGCGGGGCGGCACCCTGAGAAGAAGGCGAGTCCGAGCACCGCAACCAGGACCCGCAGCCGGGCGCACCACTGCGTCACCACGCGGTGACGCCCTGGCGCTACGCTCGATGGCCCTCTGCCGCGGGCTACCATCGGCGCTACGCCTGGATCCGCGCTTCGAACGGCGGCAGCGGGGCGATCTGCCGCCAGAGTCCGTCCGCGCCACGCTGAGCCACGCCGAGCGACTCGAGCTCGGTGAGCTGAGACGCCGCCGCCGCGATGGTGATGAACGAGCGCCGAACCTCGCCCGGCTTGGCGTCCGCAAGGTCCTCGAGCAGCGAGCCCGGATCGAACGGACCACCGGCGAGCAGGTCGGCGACGGCGGAGTAGAGGTCGCGGGTATGCGCGCAGGACCGCGCGGCCGCCTCGGCGAAGCGCTCTGTCGGCCTCCCGTGCCCGGGAAACAGCACACTGGGCGACAGCGACCTCGCCCAGCGATGAACCGTCGCCCGGTACTGCGGCAGGTCGTCGCGCAAGATGGGAAGCAGGGGCGTCGGGTTCGTCAGCAGGACATCACCCGAGAACAGCCAACCGAGCCGGGGCTCCAACCATGCGACGTGGTACGGGTCGTGGCCGCGCGCATCGACGCACTCGAAGCGGAGGCCCCCGACGGCGCGCGTGCTCCCGAACTCGACGGGCGATCTGCGCGGCAGCTCGCCCGTCCCCGGCCTCGGCGACGGGTCGCGGCGCGGGAAGAGTTGAAGCACGGCGTCACGGCGAGGTCCGAGCGGGAGGAGAGCACCGAGCCACTCCCGCCACGAGGGGAGCGCGTCGTAGAACTCCCAGTAGTTGCCCAGCGCGGGCACTGTGCCGGACCAGAAGACGTGGTCGCCGCCGAGCGCCTCACCCGCCGCCACGCCTCCGCCCATGTGGTCCGGGTGCGTGTGCGTGTACAGCACGGTGTCGAGCTCGTCGGGCTCGACTCCGAGCGCGCGGAGGCCACCGAAGAGCGCCTCGTTGGCCGTCGGAAAGCCCGTATCCACGAGGACGAGCGCGCCGTCGCGCCGAATGAGGAAAGAGTTGACGGCCAGCGCCCACGACCCCGTTGTGCGGATGGACCAGACGCCCTCTGCGACCTCGACTGGGATGGGCTGGTTCATCGGGCTCCTGCGCGTGACGCGCGCGCCACGCTAGCCTGAATTCCGCCTCAGCGCTAACCTAGGGCACAACGCCTCGACTCCGACGACGCCTGCGTATTCGCGCGTCTCCCTCCGCACGTCCCCGCGCCCCCTACAGGATGGCCAAGCCTCAGACATCCCTCGCGCCGACACGGCTGTTCCGCCGTGCCGCCGAGCGAGGGATCCGCGCGGCGGAGAGGCTCGGCGAGTCGTCCCTCGCGGACACCGTACGCCGCGCGACCTCTGCACAGCTCGCCGCGCTCGTTAGTGGCCCGCTGACCGACCTCGTCGACGCCGCGTCCGCGCGGCTGCTGGAGCGCGACGCCGCCGCCGCCCAGCTCGGCTACCTCGTCGAGGCGATCGCCGCACGGGTCGGACGAGACGCCGCGTTGGCGGTGGTCCTGAACCAGAACCTGTTGCTCGACGGCACGTTCCTGCACCTCGTGCGCCCAGCCCTCGTCGGCGGCAGCGTCGGCGCCGCCGACCCTCGTCACGTCGACGCGGGCCGCGAGACGCTGCTCGCGCTGCTCGAGGACCTCTTCGCGCTCTACGCGCCGACCGCCTCGCCGCCTGACCGGTCCCTCTCGGCCGCCGCGCGCGTCGACCGCCTCCGAGGCGTCGCTGACGACCTACCGATCGATGACCTCGCGCCGTTTCTCGAGGGGACGGCCTCTACGGAGGAGCAGCTGCACGTGATCCTCGGCTCCTACTCACTCTTCCTTCAGACCTTCCTCGTCCGGTCGGTCGTTCAGCTCGCGCCGCGCGCGCTCCAGGGCGAGGGGGCACAATGAGCGCAACCAACGAGCTGGTCCTGGTCGACGACGCGGCCGGAGTCGCCGAGCTTGCCCGACTGGTCGCCAGCGCCGACGGCGAACGGATCGCCCTCGACATCGAAGAGGACCGCGAGTTCCGCTATCGCCCCAGCGTCGCGCTGATCCAGATCACGGTCGCCGACCGAGACTTCGTCATCGACCCGCTCGGGGTGCCCAAGCGACCGCTGACAGAAGCCATCGAGGCCGTCTGCCTCATGGCCTCGGCGGTAGTCATGCACGGCTGTCGCAACGACATCGTCGGCCTCAAGCGCGACTTCGGCGTGTGTCCCGTCGTCGCATGCGACACCCAGCTCGCCGCTCGCCTTTTGGGCCATGAGGCGTTTGGGCTCGCGGCACTGCTTCAGGGGGCGTTCGGGATCGAGCTCGACAAGACCCAGCGGCGCTCGAACTGGATCCAGCGCCCACTGACCGCCGAGCAGATCGACTACGCGCGGCAAGACACGCAGCACTTGATGCCGCTCTGGGACCATCTTCGAGCCCGGGTCGAGGCCGCCGGCTGGATCGACGCGCTCGACGAAGAGTGCGACGCGATCATCGACTTCGAGGAGGGGCCCGGCTCCCTCGACCCCGACGGCTGGCGGGGCTTGAAGGGGATGCGGGCGCTCGGTCGCGACGAGCAGGCACGAGCCGCGGCGCTCTGGAGCTGGCGCGATGCGTTCGGCCGTGCCCACGACCGTCACCCGTCGCGCGTGCTCCCTCCATGGGCCATCCTCCACCTCGCGCGAGTCGGATTGCGCGGCCTCGAGAGCGACCGCGCGGTGCCGTCCGGCGCCACGGCCGCCGAGCTCGAAGCGCTCGCGGCATGCCTCGAGTCGCCTCCTGCACCCCCGCCGGTGCCCCGGAAACCGCGCGCCGGGCGGACGACCATCCCGCCAGAGTTGTTCGACCGACGCATGTCACGCCTCTGCGACTGGCGCACTGCGGCGTCGCTCGAGACCGGGCTCGAGCCTGGTTTCCTCGCACCGCGCCAGCTCCTCGAGGGGCTCGCCCGCGTCGAGGCGACGGGCACGGGGGCGCTCGCGTCCGTCCCCGAGATCCGCGCGTGGCGGCTGCGGCGCTGGGGCGATGAGTGGGCCGCTATCCTCGCGGGATAGCCGCGCGCGCCAGAGCCGCCGGCGCCACGGCGACCCAGCGAGCGGCAGGCCCCTGCCTAGTTGGCGGCGACCGGGCTCCCGTCAGGATTCACGTAGCTCGCGACCCAGCCGCCGGGGTCGGTGAACAGCCGGATGCACTGGATGTGCCGGTCGTCGCAGAGCGTGAACCAGTGCTGCGTCCCCTCGGGGACCGCGAGCAGGTCGCCCGGGTGCACCTCGACATCGTACATCTCGCCGTCCACGCCGCGCACGGCGAAGACCCCGCGGCCCGACACCACGAACCGCACCTCGTCCTCGGAGTGCGTGTGCTCCTTGTCGAACTTCGCGAGCAGGACGTCGAGGTTCGGCGTCTCCGGATGCAGCGCGATGACGTCGGCCGCCTTGTAGCCGCGAGCCTGACTGATCGTCGCGACTTCCTTGGCGAAGGATGCGAGCACGTACTCCTGTTCAGTCGTCCCTTCGGGCCGCGCCGCCGGGTCATATTTTCCGATGTCCCAGCGCTCGTAGACCACGCCGTGGGTGGCCAGCGCGCTGGCGATCGCCGCGATGTCCGTCAGGCGCTCGCCGGTGGACTGCTTCGTAACGATTGGCATCGACTTCCTCGGTTCGGGGTGCGCGCGGAGCCGCGCTTCGCGTCCCGCTAGTGACGGCGTCGAACGGCGTCAACGCCGACCCGCGCTTGACACATGCCGGCGGTCCCCATAGCGGAGCGGCGTGACGACCTCCGAACCCACAGGCACGCCCCCTCGATGGCCCGCCGCGCTCGCGGTGGGGGTCTGCGCGGTTGGGTTCGCGGTGTCGTCGTACCTGATTCACGTCCACCACCTGGTGCACACCGGCGCGGCGGTGACCGGGTTCTGCGACCTCTCGGCGACCGTGAACTGTGCCGGCGCTGCGCGCTCCGCGTTCTCGTCGATCGCGGGCGTGCCCATCGCGCTGCTGGGCCTCGCGTGGTACGTCGTCGCTGCGGCGCTCGCGCTCGTCGGCGTCGGGACCGGTCGCAGCGCCAACACGGCTCGGCGGTTGCTCGCCCTCGGCAGCGTGGCAGGGGTGGCGTACTCGATCGTTCTCGCCGCCGTCAGCGTGCTCATCGTGAAGTCGGTGTGCCCGGCGTGCATCGCCCTCTACGCCGTGAACGTGGTGCTCGTCGTGGCGGCGCTCGCGCTCTGGAAGGCGCACCGCGGCGCATCGGTCGGGCACTCACCGGTCCCGCCGCTCGCCGCCGGCGCTGCGTTCGCCGCGATCGTCGCAGCCGGCGTTCTGCTCGCGCCCGCGCCCCCGGCCCGCGAGCTCCCCAGCGTCGACGAGCTCCGAGGTCCGCCGCTGACGAGCGAGCAGCTCGCCCAGCTTCGCCTTCCGTCCGGCCCGAGTCGCGGCCCAGACGACGCCGCCCTCGTCTTCGTCGAGTTCTCGGACTTTCAGTGCCCCTACTGCGGCATCCTCACGCGCTCGCTGCACGAGGTCGAGCCCGAGTACGAGGGGCGGCTTCGCGTCGAGTTCCGCCAGTACCCACTCTCGTTTCACGAGCACGCGCACGGCGCCGCGATCGCCGCGGTGTGCGCGCACCGGCAGGGGCGGTTCTGGGAGCTACACGACCTGATGTTCGCCGACCAGACGGGACTCGCGGCGGATGGCCTTCGCGAGAAGGCCGCGGCCGCCGGACTCGACCTCGATGCCTACGACGCCTGCATCGGCGACCCTTCGGCCGACGCCGAGGTCAGCGGGGACCAAGCCGCCGGCGCGGCCGTCGGGGTGGCGGGCACGCCAGCCTTCTACGTGAACGGAACACCCTATGGAGGCGGCCTCCCACCCGAGCTGCTGCGCGAGATCTTCGACGCCGAGCTCGCAAAGCTCGAGCCGTAGCCTCCGCCGTCCGGCTCTGCAGCGGCCTCGTCGCCCCGGCCGCTAGCCGTTCCGCCACGTCCCGGGCGTTGCGCTGCGGCGCGGTCGAGTCGATCCGGCCGGCAGTTCGTCAGCGCCGAGCGGCCCGAGTCGATCCGGCCGGCAGTCCGTCAGCGCCGAGCGGCCCACCGCCGAAGCTGCTCGCACGCTCGGTCCAGATCCGCGGTGCTCTTCGCGTAGCAGAAGCGCGTGAGCTGCTCGCCGCCGCCATCGTAGAACGCGGAGCCGGCGATCGAGGCCACGCCCGCGTCGCGCAGCAGAGTCATCGCGGCCTCCTTCGCGGTCGCCAACCCAAGACTCGAGACGTCGGCGAGCACGTAATAGGCGCCCTGCGGGACGACGGGTGTAAGGCCGACCTCGGTCAGCACGCCGCAGAACTGGTCGCGCTTGGCCTGGTACTCGGCCGCGAGGTCGCTGTAGTAGCCGCGGGGGAGCTGACGAACCCCCGCCGCGACGGCGTGCTGAAGCGGCGCAGCGGCGCAGATGTAGTTCAGGTCGTTCATGAGCCCGATCGGCTCCGCGAGCGCCGCCGGCGCCGCAGCGAAGCCGATCCGCCAGCCGGTGATCGAGAACGTCTTCGAGTAGCTCCCCATCGTTACGGTGCGGTCCGCCACCCGGTCGATCGACGCGACGCTGACGTGCTCGGCGCCGTCGTAGACGAGGTACTCGTACACCTCGTCCGTGAAGATGAGCAGATCGTGCTCGATCGCGAAGTCGGCGACGCGCTCGAGCTCGGCGCGCGTGAACACCTTGCCGCACGGGTTCATCGGTGTGTTGACGAGGATCGCCTTGGTGTTCGGGCGGAGCGCGGAGCGGAGCGCAGCGTCGTCGAACGCGAACGCCGGCGCCTCGAGCCGTACCGTGCTCGGGACCACGCCGGCCACGCGCGCGGCGTTCAGGTGGTAGCCATAGAACGGCTCGAACAGGATGATCCCGTCACCTGGGTCGAGGAGGGCGTTGAGGGCGCAGATGTACGCGCCTGCGGACCCGAGCGTGACGACGATCTCCGACTCGGCGTCGAACCGGAGCCCGTTGTGGGCGAGCAGGCGCTCGGCGAGCGCCGTGCGCAGCTCCGGCACGCCGTCGAAGCGGGTGTAGGTGGAGTGTCCTGCGTCAATCGCCGCCTTGGCCGCGTCCTTGACCACGGCTGGCGTCGGCGTGTCGCAGATGCCCTGCCCCATGTTGACGCCGCCGACGGCGACGCAAGCACGCGTCATCGCGCGGATCTCGGACTGGACCAGGTCTCGGGTTCGACGGCTTCGCACGGCGGGCTCTCTCGCAGGTGGAGCGCCCCAATAGCCGCGGCGGTGCCCGAACGCCAGCCATGGCGACGAGCGCGCGTTGAACAGGCGATCGGGGTGGGCTACGGTTCTGCTCGCGCGAGGCGAGCCGGCGCCGCTGCCGCTCTCGCGCACCCATCTCCCACATCTCTGTTCCGCGTCGCCGCGCCGCCGCCCTCTCTCCGGACCGGGCAACGCCTGAGGAGCCACCAATGCAGACCCGCCCCGAGCTCATCGCCCAGCTAGCCGACGTCGGCGCCGAGTTTCACGGGCGGGGCTGGCTGATGGCGACGGGGGGCAACCTCTCGGCGCTCTTCGGTGCCGCCGACGGGTCGGTGCGCGTGGTGATGACGGCATCCGGCGGGCACAAGGGCCGGCTGACCCCCGATGATTTCGTCGACGTCGCGCTCCAGGGTCCGCTCCCGACGACCGGTCGGCGCCCCTCGGCCGAAGTCGGCGTGCACCGTGCCGTGTATGCGCTCGGCAACGTCGGCGCGGTGCTGCACGTCCACTCGCCATACGTCACGCTCGTATCGCGGGCGTTCGCTCCGGAGAGCACGGTCCAGTTTGCGGGCTTCGAGTTCGTGAAGGCGCTCGGATTCTGGGAGCCGGGCGCTGTCGTCGACGCGCCGATCGTCCGCAATCACCACGACCTCGACGCTTTGGCCGCGGCAGTCGGACAAGCCGCGACGTCGGCGTCCCCGTGCCCGGGCGTACTGGTCGCGGGCCACGGCTTGTATGCGTGGGGCGCCACGGTGGCCGACGCGCGGCGCCACGTCGAGGCGTTCGAGTTTTTGTGCCACATGGTGTGGGAGTCGCGGCGGTAGCCGTGCCTTCCGATTCCGTCCTCCGCCCAAACGGAACCGTATGTCTGACTCCCCAAAAGTACGCACCTGCCTCTGGTTCAACGGCGACGCCGAAGCGGCAGCGACACTGTATGTGTCGCTGTTGCCCGGAAGCTCGATCGACGGCGCCATGCGCCCGGACCCAGCCGGGCCTGCCGTCGTCGTTGAGCTCACGCTGGCGGGAACGCCATATATGTTCCTGAACGGCGGCCCGAACTACGAGCTGTCTCCGGCTGCCTCGATCGCCGTCCGGACGGCCGACCAAGCAGAGACGGACGCGCTGTGGGATGCGTTGGTCGCAGACGGCGGCGAGGAGAGCATGTGTGGTTGGCTGGTCGACCGCTTCGGCGTCTCGTGGCAGATCGTCCCCGACGCCCTTCCCCGCCTGCTCGGCGCGACGGATCGCGAGGCGGCCGGGCGCGCCATGCAGGCGATGCTCACGATGCGTCGGCTCGATGTGGCGACGCTCGAAGCGGCGTTCCGCGGGGAGTAGACGCCCGCGCGGGCGTCGCCCCAAGACGCCTGCCGATCGCGGGGCGGATCTGCGGGTCCGTTGGAAGGTCT
>JACKDJ010000021.1 GCA_020633625.1 Myxococcales bacterium | reverse complement strand
GGCCGCGACGTCGGGCAGCGTCAGGACATCGGCCGGATCGGCGTCTGTCGCGTCACATGCGGCCAACGTCGCGAAGGCGATCGCCAGGGCGGCGCGTCGCGCACGTTTGGACGGTGGGGCGTTTGTTGGGCGGTGGGGCCCGGCCTGCGGCCGGGGGGCGATGCGTGGCATCGCCCCTACGTGGGGGCGGGGGGCGGCGGTGTGGTGCGGGGGTGGTCCTGCTGGCGGTGGGACGTTTGCATCGCGGTTGGGCCCGGCCTGCGGCCGGGGGGCGATGCGTGGCATCGTCCCTACGTTATGCTTCTGGGGGGGGTAGAAGTGATTTGGGGACGGGTGCTAACGGTTGCGACCGCGATTTTTACGGCAACTTCTCTGCTTGTGCGCTGTCCCATGGTGCTCCCCCGGGAGTCGGCGGTACCGCCTTGTTTGGTCCGTGATTGCACGGAGGCTACGAGGCGGCCGGCCAGATTGGTTTCTGACGCGACGGTTCCTGTCGAATGGCTGTGACTTGGGCAGTGTGACGAGGGGGCGGATCGGCGTCAAGGGGGAATCTGCTCGGCGGTGATCCGCCCACGTGCGCGAGTCCGCATTTGCCGGTCTCGCTAGCTCTCCGCGGGGCTCTCGCCGGGCCACTCGAGCTGGCGGAGCACCTCGTACGCCCCGACCGACGCGGCGTTCGCGAGGTTGATGCTCCGAACCTCTGACGATGTCGGGATGCGAACGAGCCGGTCCGAGAAGCGCTCCAGGAGCGCCTCGTCGAGGCCCCGCGTCTCGCGCCCGAATACGAGCACGTCGCCCCGGGAGTACCGGGCCTCTGTGTGCAGCGTCGTCGCGCGTTTCGTGAAGAGGTGCGCGCGCTCGCGCGGCAGCATCGCCTCGAGCGCGTCGAGCGAACGGTGCACCGACAGGCGAACCCCGGGCCAGTAGTCGAGGCCGGCCCGACGCAGGTAGCGGTCCTCGAGCACGAACCCGAGCGGCTCGACGAGGTGCAGCCACGCGCGCGTCGCGGCGCAGAGCCGCGCGATGCTCCCCGTGTTCTGCGGAATCTCCGGCTCGACGAGCACGACGTGCAGCAGGCACGAGTCGAGGCGGTCGAGGTCGAACGACGGCGGAGTGATGACGATCGTGCGAGACGACATTGCCCACCGGGGCGGAGAGGTCGGCCGGTCGGGCTTGACCGCGCGCGGGTTCGGCCAGAAGATCAGGGCCCCCCCGCGCCAGGTCAATGAAGTCGAGCCCGCCGCACAACACCCACGACCGTGAACCCGCCCGTTCGGCGGCGACGCCGATGGGGTGGCTGGCGGCACGCCCATGATGCCGCCCGAGATCGCGGCTCTCTGCGCGGTGACCACGGCTGAGCGACTCGCCGCCGAGCTCGCGCTCGCGGAGTCGGAGAGGGCCGTCGCGCTGGTCGCGGCTGCGCTCCCGACCTCGAGCGGTCCGCTCCGCATGTCGCTGCTCCGCGTCGCGCTGCGGCTGGCGAGCGCGGAGCTGTTCGACGCCGTCGCTGCCGTTGCCGTGGAACGCACGAGTGACGACGAGATCGCCGCCGCGCTGAGGGCGCTCGTGGTCGGTCCGGAGCCGACGGATGCGCGCGTCCACGCCGTGCTGAAGGTGGGTGCGACATCCGCGAGCCCCTTCGCGCGTGCGGCGGCGTATTCGGCGGCGCTGCGCTCGCGTCGGTCGCTGCTGGAGCGCTGGGGTTCTCGGGCTTTCGACGACGCGGACGAGATCGTCAGAACCGAAGCCGCCTACGCGTTCCGCGAGGCGCTGCCGCTCGACGCCGCCGACGCCGCGCTGCGGCGCCTGAGGGCGATCGCGAGCGGCCCCGTCGAGACGAACGGCGTTCGGACCGAGGCGGCGCGTCTGCTCGCGGGGCTGCGTGCTCTGGGGCGCCTGCCGCCGCGTAGCGAGCCCGTCGCCGACGCTGGCGAGCCCGCCGCCGACGCTGGCGGACCGTCGCGCGTCGCGGCCGGCGAGACCGTAGCGCTCGATGAGAGCGTCGTGCCAGGCGAACAGTCGAGCCGGGGCAACGCAGAGGGCGACGACCTGCACGCGGTCGCGAGGCTGGGTCCGAGCGTAGGAGCCCGAGCGGTGGACGGTGCGGGCGGTCGCGCCGAGGAGGGGGCCGCGGCCGGCGGAGGCCGTCATCGAGACGCCGACCTCGTGCAGCTCCTGCCCGAGCCGCCGAGGCTCCTTCGGGAGGAGGCAGCGGCGCTGTCGAGGGCGCTGCACGACAGCGGCGCGCCTGCGCGAGTACAGGTCTCGCCCGTGGAGCCGTCGTGAGGCGCTTTTCGGCGCGTGCGGGTGTCGCGCTGACCGTCGCGCTCGCCGCTCTAGTGTGCGCGTCGCCCGCGTCGAGCGCGGCGGATGGTTCCGGAGCTGCGGCGGCCACGCTCGTGTCGCCGCTCCAGCTCGTGACCGAAGCCGTCGGGAGCACCGTCGACGCGTCGCACGGGGCTCAGCGTGTCGAGGCTGCGCCGATGCGGATCCGGTTCGAGCCGAGCGCGGCCGACACGCCGTTCTTCTCGCAGGAGCCGTTCGGGTTCGACGCCTCGACTCTTCGGCGGGTCGGCACCGCCGTGGCGCAAGCGCCCGGCGCGGCCGTGCAGGCACTCCGGCACGCATCCCCGTCGGACTGGGCGCCCGCCCTGGTGATGCTGGTCGTGGCGCTGCTCGTCGCTGTCGTCGCGGACCGACGCGTCCGCGACTTTGTGGCCGCACAGCTAGTGGCGACGGCTCCGACACGCGACGACTGGGAGGCGCCGTGGCGCGCGCTCCTGTTCCGGCTTGGAGCGGCGCTCGTCGGCCCCACCCTCGTCTGGGGTGCGCTGATGGGGCCTGTGTCCGGCCTGTACCCGGATGCGCAGTGGCCGCGCGCCGGCACCACTCTGGCGGCCTTGTGGCTGGGCTGGGCGAGCGTGCGAGAGGCCGCCAGAGTGGTCCTCCGCGACAACCTGTTCGCGCTTCCCGCCGGACCCGCGCGTCGACTCTGGCGCGCCCTCCTCACGACCGCGCCCATCCTGCTCGGTGCGCTCACGGGAGTTGCGGCCGCGCGGACGTTCGGGGCGGCGACCGACGTGGTGCGGCTCGCCGAAGAGACGCTCCGTGTCGCAGCGTTCGCCTGCGGCGCGGTGGCTTTCGCGCTTCGCCGGCAGTTCGTCGCGTTGCTTCCGCCCGAGGGGAGCGCCGGCTACCTGCGCTTTCGTCGGGGGGTTGAGCGGTACGCAGCGGCGTTCCTGTCGTCGTCGCTGGCGTTGCTGGCGCTGTGGGGACTCGGGTTCCACCGCGCAGCCTCGACGCTGCTGCTGCGGTCGTACGGCATCGTCGCGTTGGCGACCGCGGGTGCGCTGACGCTGCGTTGGTTCGAGCGCGTCACGACGCGGCCTCGGGGCGACGGGCTGGTGTCCGCGCTGGTCGCGGAGGTCGACGGCTTCGCTCGCGCCTGTATCAAGCTTGCATTCTTGGGCGCGGTCCTCGCGTTGCTGGGCCTCGTCGGCCCCCTGGTGCGGCTGCTGGGCGCGATCGGTGTGTCGGTGGGCGACGACATGCTGTCGCTGCTGTCGCTGCTGCGTGCCGGGCTGGTTGCAGCAGCAGCCGTGCTGGTGTGGCGAGTCGTTCGTGTGAGCGCCGAGCGTGTTTGGTTCCCCCGGCTCGGCGTTGATGTCGGTATGGCCTACGCGATCACGACGGCGGCGCAGTATGCGATGGTGGCGCTCGCGGCCGTCGCGACGCTGATGGCGCTGGGGATCGACCTTGGCGCCGTGACCGTGTTTGCCGGCGCGCTCGGCGTTGGTATCGGCTTCGGACTGCAGGACTTTGCGCGGAACCTCCTGAGCGGGCTGATGCTTCTGTTCGGGCGTCAGGTCGAGAAGGGCGACCTGGTCACCGTCGGCGACGCGCACACGGGCGTCATCGAGGAGATCGGCGCGCGTGCCGTCCGCATCCGCACGCGTGACAACACCGACCTGCTGGTGCCGGCGTCGAGCGTGACGGGGACGTCGCTGATCAACTGGACGCATGGGTCGCCGGTCGTGCGCGTGCACGTGCCCGTGGGAGTCTCGTATGGGTCCGACGTTCATCAGGTGCGTGCCGCGCTTCTGCGTGCGGCCGCGCAGTTCGCGGGGGTGCTGCGGGATCCCGAGCCGGACGTGTGGTTGGTCGCGTTCGGCGACAGCTCGGTCAACTTCGAGCTGCTGGTGTGGGTCGACGCGCACGCGTTGGACCCGCGCGCGATGGTCGGGAAGCTGATGTTCTTCGTCTGGGACGTGCTGAAGGAGGAGGGGATCGAGATCCCGTTCCCTCAGCGCGACCTCCACATCAGGTCCGTGTCTCCGGCGGCGGCAGCGTCGCTCCGATCCGAGTCCACGCGCTAGGCTCTCGAGAGCCGCACGAACGACGAAGGCCCGCACAGAGTGCGGGCCTTCGTCGTTCAAGCCGGTGTGAGTCGGCGGGCGGGGACTAGCGCACGAGGAAGACGACCTCGACGCGGTCGTTGTCGGCGCGGCCGCCGTCTGTTCGGTTATCGAAGCGGGGCGCGGCCTCGCCGAATCCGGCGGTCGAGATGCGCGAGCCACGCACTCCGCGGTCGAGGAAGTAGTCCTGGACGGCGTTTGCGCGGGTCTGGCTGAGGGCCATGTTGGCGTCGTCGGCCCCGCGGTCCTGCGTGTGGCCCTCGATCAGGATCTGCCGGTTGTCATACTGGCGGATGAGGTCGAGGACGAGGTCGAGGAGATGTACGCGGTCGCTGTTGACGTCGGTCTGTCCGCGGACAAAGAGCCCTGGGATAACGACGACGATTCCACGCGCGTCGATGAACGCGAGCTGGTCTCCGAAGGCGCGGGTGGCGGCCTGGAAGATCTGCTGGTTCTGTCCGTCGCGCAGAACGACGTCCTGCTCGGCGACGAACGACGGCCGGGCGGCCTCGGTGGCGCGGTGGTACTCCTCGATCGCGCGGAGGGCGATCTCGGCGGTGCCTTCGTAGTCGCCGGACTCGTAGAGCTGGTTGGCACGGGCGAGGCTGGCGTTCGCCTGCGTGTAGAGGTCGGCGGCGTACTGCGGTGCCTTGGTCCCTTCGGCCTCGCGCTGGGCGATGCGGGCTTCTTGGATGGAGTAGACGGCCTGCGCCTCGGTCTGAAACTGCGCCTCTACGGTAGCGAGCTGGCGCTGGAGAGCCTCATTGCGCTCGAAGAGCTGGCTGATGGTCTCGAGCAGCGCGATCAGCTCGTTCTCGGAGCGGATCGCGTCGTTGTACTCGTTCCGACGCTGGCGCTGAGCCTGGTAGAGTGCGTTGGCCTCGCCGAGTCGCTCGCGGGCGTCGGCCGAGGTGGCGTAGTTGTCGGCGGCGTGGAAGTAGATGAGGCCGACTCGGGTGAACTCGTCGGCCTGATCGTCCTTGCGGTTCTGCCAGGCGTCGGCGGCGTGCTCGTAGTTGAGGCGGGAGTTCGCGAGCGAGTCGCGGGCCTGCTGCCTGAGCTCGCGGACGTTGGTGTCCTCGATGCCGGAGGTGTCGATGTCGATGTCGTCGACGCGGTTCGAGGCGAGGAGTCCGTCGAGCTCGGCGAGGTCGTCGACGAACGGGCGTCCGCCGCACGCGCCGAGGGCTGCGGCGGCGAAGACGAGCGCGAGGGTCAGCGTTCGACGTGCCATGGTCAGTGTCCCTCGTTCATCGCCGCGACGATCTCGGCGACGTCGTCCTGGAGCTGTCCACGGCGGAGCTGAAGCTGCTCGAGCTCGATCTGAGACTCGTCTGCCTCTTGGGTGATCGAGTAGAGCTCGGTCTCGCGCTGCTGCGCGATGTCGTCGACCTCGGCGCGCTGCTCGATCGACTCGATCAGCTCGAGGCGGGCGGAGACGCGGTTGATGATGATCGTCGCCCAGCCGTAGTCGGCGGCGGTGATCTTGCCCTGGGCCTCGGCGATCTCGAGCTGGGCCTGCCCGATCTCGAGAGCGGCGTCGTCGGCGTACTCGCTGGTTCCGAGTCGCGCGAGGCGAGCGTTCACCTCTTCGAGGACGTCACGGAGCTCGTCCTCGACATCGCGAGCGAAGGCTGCCGACGGAGCGGCGGCGAGTACCAGCGCCAGCGCGCCGGCGCTGGCGAATCGGAGTGCGTTGAACATGCTTCGCTCTTCCAGGCAGGAGGCAGGTAGCATCGGCCCTCTAATCAAACGCAGCGTCCGGTGTCAAATGCCGCTCACCGCGGCAAATGGCGTCACTCGATGGCGCGCCGGCGGTCGCGCAGCAGCGCCGAGACGGCGTCCCGCGCCGTCGCCCGGTGGTACCCGAAGCGCTCGGTGAGGGCCGAGAGCATCGCGGCTGCCGGCTCGGCGTCCTCGGAAGAGAGGTCGTCGCCATCGATGAGGTGCACCATGTCGCGCGCGATGCGGTCGACGGCGCGCCGACGCTCAGCGTAGTCGTGGGCACGCATGCGGGCGAGCAGGTCCGAGAACAGGGTCTCGATGCTGACCGGAGCGGTTGGGTTGTCGATGCGGAACGCGGCCACGCGCGCGAGGATGCGGCTGCGGAACGGCTGAGCGTCCTCGTCGCGCCCGAGCATGTTCTCGATCCGCTCGAGGAACGCCGCGTCGGCGGGGACGTCCTTGCCCGTGTGTTCGTCGCGCAGCTTCTCGCCCCGGAGCCAGTGCGTAGCGTGCGCGACGTACCGCTCTAGCAGCCGCAGGTACTCGGCCGGGTCGACGAGCCCCGACGCCTCTTCCGTCTCACGCTCCAGCCGGTCGAGATAGCGCTCGCGGACGGCCTCGATGAGCGCTTCCGGGCGGCGGTACTGCCCTTCGGGCTCGAGCTGCAGCCAGTCGTGCAGCGACGGGTCAGCGACGAGCCGTCGGATCGCGTCGAAGACGTGGTCGGCCGACACCAGCTCGGTCCCGGCGTGCACAGCGTCGAGGACGACCGCCTTCATCTCGCGGGGAGACGCGCCGAAGCGCCCCTCGTAGTCCGTTACCGCCGCGCTCGCGTGCGGGAGCGTGCGGGCGTGAGCGCGGAGCGCCTGCGCGAGGTCGGGGGCCAGTCCGGCGGGTGTGATGCCGTCAGCGATCAGCTCTGCCTTGTCGATGGGTCCGAGGGCGTCGACGACGGCATGCAGATCGCGCGGGAGGTCCCCGGCCACGGGGCGGCGGAGCCTCGTCAGAACCGACCAGAGCGCCGCGACCCAGGTCGCGTGCGGGGAGACGGGTCGGTCGAGCGCGAGGGCGGCGAGCTGCTGATCGTAGATCTCCTGCTCTGCGCGGTAGTCGAGCAAGTAGGGCATCCGGATCAGTGTGAGCCGGCCCTTGTAGCTCGGCCAGTCGGCCGTCTGCTTGAACGCATCGAGGTAGGCCTCGTTTGCGGTGGCGATGAGGAGCGCGTCGATGTGCATCTCGCTGGTCTCGAGCGCGACGGTCCCCTTCTCGGACGTGGCGAGCAGGTACTTGTTTGCTTCCATCCCCCGCTTGAGGACGTCGTTGTATTCGATGATCCCGCGGTTCCCCTCGGCGAGAGGGCCGGAGATCTCGAACAGCGACTGCGTCTGGAGGATGCGGGGGAGGGCGGCCAGCGAGCGGTCGGCGGTGAGCTGTCGCGGCTGAGCGTCGACGCGGAGCTGCGGCTCGACCGTGACGGCGCCGCAGCGGTAGCGCTTCGAGATGTGGAAGCGCTCGACTTGGACGTGGCGGACCACCTCCGCGAAGTCACCGCGGTAGGCGGCGAGGAGAGCGTCGAAGACGGCACGGGAGCGGTGCCCGAGGTCACCGCGGCGGATTGTGTCGCTCAGCACGAACCCCGTCCCACCGAGCGACGCGTCGAGGAGGGCGGCGCGCGCGTCGCGCGGGAGCAGGAACAGGGGGTTGTCGTTGTGCTCCGATGGGAGCTTGCAGTCGATCAGGCGGTCGTCGAGGAACGCGTACGATCCCGCGCCGAGCGGTGCGTCTGCGCGCCGGTCGAACCCGATCTTGCCGCCCTCGGACTGCGACGACGGGAACACCCAGTTGAACCGATAGAGCGCCCCTTCGTCGGTCCGCGAGTACGCCTCGAGTGCTCGCATCAGGCACGACACGAGCGACGATTTCGCCGAGCCGTTTGGTCCGTGAACGAGGATCAGCCGGTTGATTCGGCGCTCGCGGACGAATCGTTCGAGCGCGCGGACGAGCTCCTGTTGCGTGGCTTCATTCCCGAGGACACGGTCGGTCGCGTCGTCAAACGGCGCGTCGAAGAGGGAGAGTCGTCGCAGCTCGGGGTCCCGCGACGGCGCGTCTCCGAAGTGGCGGATCGCGTCGAGCAGATACTGCGCCGAGTTTCGCGCGTGGCGCGCCGGGTTCTCGCGGACGAGGTCGACGAACTGGTCGAACGACAGCAGGCGCTGGTCGAGCTCGAACGCGCGGCGAAGCGTCGCGCTGGCGTCGGCGACGAGCTGCGCGCCGGTCGGGGCTGCTTTGCTGTGGTCGCTCAGAGCGCCGTCACCGACCAGACGACGGGTGCGTTCACGTTGACGCAGCCTTCGTCGTTGCACACGCCGAGTCGCAGCGTGCCGTTGACCTCCGCGGCGGTGCCCGGGTCGGGGGCGCGCACGGCGAACTCGGCGCGGTTCTCGTCGATGGCGACCGCGTCGGCGCGCCCTTGCATCACGCCGGCGGCGATCGGGGCATCGCTGGCGATCGCGAGCCGCCACGGGAAGTTTGGCTCGGTGTTGACGTGGTATCCCGCCTCGGGCGTGACGGTCGCGATGAGTCGCAAGGCGCCATCGGCGTCGCGCTCGAACCGGGCCTCGACCTTGTGGTTCGGAGCCTCTTCGGCGGCAGCGGCCGGGATCGGCGTCGGCGTGGGCGTCGGCGCGGGCTCCGCGGGGCGGAAGGCCGGGGGCCCGGCGGGGGCGGCGGCCTCAGTGCCCGAGGTCGCGGTGCTCGTGGGCGCCTGGCAGCCGGTCGCGACGAGCGCGGCCGCTGCGATGAGCAGCGTGAGGGTGTTTCTGCGTTGTGACATAGGGATCGCTTCGCTTAGCATCGGGTCGGGTCTCTCTCGGCGTCGCTCATGGGCATCACCCCAGTCGACTCTACAACAACCGAGCGTCGCGGAACAATCGCGGGCGCTGCCTCCGGGCCCGCGCGGTGGACCAACCGCCCCGATCCGAGCCAGGACGCGAGCCCGACACCGCCACCGCTCTCGCCAGGCGCCAGCGCCTCTCGGTCGGGCGCGCAGCGCGCCGTGCGCCAGCTTGGAGTGGTCGACAACTACAGGATCGTCGACGAGCTGGGCTCGGGCGGCATGGCGACGGTCTACCGCGCCGAGGACATGCGTCTGGGGCGGCAGGTGGCGCTCAAGATCCTCCACGACCACATCGCCGGCCGCGAAGAGAACCGAGAGCGGTTCGAGCGGGAGGCGCGCGCGGTCGCGCGGCTGCAGCACCCGAACATCCTGTCGGTCTATGGGTTCTCGTCGCCGACGGCGCCCGTCGGGTACATCGCTGCGGAGCTGATCGAGGGCGAGACGCTGCGCGAGTTCGTGTCGCGGAGAGGGTTCGGGATTCCGGAGATCGGCGCGCTGGTCTGCGTAGAGCTCGCCGACGCGCTCGCCCACGCGCACGCCGCCGGGATCATCCACCGCGATGTGAAGCCCGAGAACGTGATGATCGCGCCAGGCGGCGTCACCAAGCTCATGGACTTCGGCCTCGCGCGGATCCTCGATCACAACACGCTCACGGCCACCGGTGCCGTGATCGGATCGCCGGCGCACATGAGCCCGGAGGCGATCGAGGGCCACCCGGTCGACCCGCGCGTCGACATCTTCGCCCTCGGCACCGTGCTCTACTTCGTGACCACCGGGCGCCTCCCGTTCGAGGGTCGCAACCCGGCCGTGATCTTGAACGCGATCCTGACGGGGACCTACCCGGCGCCGACGGCGCTCAACCCTCGCGTCGGCGCGAGGCTCGAGCGGATCATCGGGAAGTGCCTCGAGACGTCGCCCGACGACCGCTATCAGACGGCGAGCGGGTTGGCGGAAGACCTGCGCGAGTGGCTCGCGAAGGTCGGGTTTGCCGACATCCGGCACGAGCTCTCGGCGTTCTTCGCCGCCCCCGACGACTATGAGGCGGCCGCCATGACGCGGCTCACGACGGCGCTCGACCGGCTGGCGCGCGAGGCGATGGCCGCGCGAAAGATGGCTGTGGCGATCGCGCTTGCCGACCAGCTCCTCGCGCTGGATCCGAAGAGCGCGGCGGCGACGGCGGTCCTGTCGGGTGTCGCCGCCGCGAGGCGTCGCGCGTCGATCTGGAGGGCCGCGCTGTCGGTCGCTGGCGTCGTCGCGGCCGGTGTCCTGCTCGTCGCCGGGCTCGCAGGCCGCGGGGACCCTGCGGCGCGCCGGTCCGCGGGGCCTGCCGAGATCGCCGCGGCGCCGGTGGTCGTGCCGCTATCGCCCGCGGCCGCAGACCCCGCGTTCGAGGCCGCCCAGGCGATCGTCGAGATTGGGCGCGCGTCGGGGCTGGCCGGCGCCACGGCGCAGCGGGTCATGGAGTCGGCGCTCGAGGTCGCGGAAGCGACGGCGGCCGACCCGCCGCAGAACCGGATTGCCGACGCGGCGAGGCGCCCGGCGCGTCCGCTCCCACGCGCCGCCGAGCGGGCTGTGGCGCGCGTTGCGGACGCCGGCGGCGTCGTCGCACCGACGCCGCGCGAGTCAGCGGCGGAGGCCGAGCCGGTGCTCCTGGACGTGACGCTTCGGCTGTTTCCGCCGGCCGCAATGGTGCGGCTAGATGGCGTGGAGCGCGGCGCCGCCGGCGAGCTGCACGGCACGGTGCCGCTCGGCCCCGGGGTTCACACGATCGAGCTCAACGTTCCCGGTCTGCAGGCCGGCAGGCTCATCGAGCGGTTCGTCGTCCGCGAGGGCGGGTCGAACCAGTTCAGCTTCCGGGTGCCGTGGCCGGCGGGGTACGTGCTCGTGAACGCGCGCCAGGAGGGCCGCGTCGTTCTGGACGGGAGAATCTACAGTACGTCGGAGCGGATTGTGATTCCGATCCCGGGGGAGCGCCCGGAGCGGTGGGTCGATCTCGAGTTGATCCCTCCGGTCGGTGCGCCGACGCGGGTCCGTCTGCAGGTTCGTACAGAGCAGACGGTGCCGTACGAGGCTCCGTTCTAGCCCGGCGGCCGCCCAGCCGGTGGCGGCGGGCGGCGCACGGCATGGGGTGTGTGCGTTGTGGGCACGGCGCGTGTCGCGTTGGCCCGCGTCAGAGGATCGGCTAAGACCGTCTCGATGCGAAGTCCGCTCGCCAGAACGCTCGCCCTCACCGTGGCTCTTGCGGCCGCGGTGGGCGTGGATCGCGAGGCGGCAGCGGAGGGTACGTTCGGCGGCGCCACGGTGGATGTGTCGTCGTCTGGCGGCGAGCCGAGCGACGTGCAGGGCAGCGACGGCGCAGCGAGCGGCGCGATCGAGACGCTGGAGCAGCTCGAGTCGGCGCTCCGGTTTGCCGAGAACGCGTTCGTGTACGGCGACTACCCCGACGTCGTCGCGACGTTGGAGCCGCTGCTGAGTGCTCCGGAGATCCCAGACGCGGACAGGGCGGCGCTAGTGCGGGGGCACACGCTGCTGGGGACAGCGGCTCACTTTACCGGACGTGAGGCGGTCGCGGACGCGGCGTTCTTGGCGGCGCTCCGGCTCGAGCCGCGCCTCCGGCTCGATCCGCTGGTGGTCCCTCCGCGCGTGATCGAGCGGCTGGAGGCGGTGCGTGCTGCGCACGCGGTCGAGCTCGACGCCCTGATCGCGGAGTCGACCGCCGCCACGACCGTGTACGTCGAACGCGAGGTCCGTGAGCAGAGCCGCTTGGTATCGATGCTTCCGTTCGGTTACGGTTTTCTCGCCTCCGAACGGCCCCGACCCGGGCTCGCGTATCTGGTGTCGGAGACGGCGCTCGGAGTCGGGATGGTGTCGATGTACTTGTCCAACGAGGTCGCGCGCGACGCGTCTGGGTTCTTCGACAACCCGGAGAGAGCGCGGCGCCGCGGGACCGCGCAGCTCGCGCTGGCATCGGCGTTCTGTTCGCTCGTCGTCGTGAACGTCGCGCACGGGTTGGCGACGCACTCCGACACCGAGCGCGTGCAGTATCGGCGGCTCTCGGAGCCGCCGCCGGAGATCTCTGGGACCGACGCCCGTGCGCGCGGCCGCGGGTGGACGGTGAGGCTTGTTCCCGTGTTCGCGGTGGCGCGATGAGCGGTGGGCGCGCGACCGGGAGGCGCGATGCCTAGCCTTGTTTATCAGGATGCCGGGCGGGGCGCGCCCAGCACGTTCGAGCTGCACAAGCGCGTGACGAGCATTGGCTCGGGACCCGACAACGACCTGGTGCTGCGAGACCCCACGGTGGCGGATACGCACGCGCTGGTTCGCTTCGACGGCCGGGCGTTCACGCTGCAGTGCCTCGCGCCGGACGCAGAGATTGTCGTGAACGGGCGCCCGCGGGCCCGACACGTCTTGGAGCACGGCGACGAGCTGCTGATCGGCGAGACGTGCGCGACGTTCCACCTGTACCAGGCGAGCGTGGAGCGCGCGAAGGCGGAGGAGTCGTCTCTGGCGAGCTCGTACCGCAGGATCCTCGAGTTCTCGCAGAAGCTCCTGAGCGACCTTCCGGTCGACGCGCTGCTCGAAGAGTTGATGGACTCGATCATCGCGCTGACCCAGGCGGACAGCGGGTTCCTGATCTTGGCAGATGGCGACACGTTGGACGTGAAGGTGGCGCGTCGCCTCGACCGCGCGAACGTCGCGGACGCGATCGAGCACCTGTCCGACAGTCTCGTCCGGACCGTGATCCAGACTCGCAGGCCGCTGATCGTGGCCGACGCGCTGAACGACGATGAGTTCGGCGGCAGCCGCTCGGTGGTGAACCTGCGCCTTTGCAGCGTGATGTGCGTCCCGCTGATCGACCGCGATCGCGTGCTCGGGCTGATCTACGTCGGCAACGACAACATCGTGAACCTGTTCACTCAGGAGCACCTCTCGACGCTGACGATCTACGCCGCGCAGGCGAGCTTGATTCTGGCGAAGGCGCTGCTTCTGGACGAGCTGCGGAGCGACAACGCGAAGCTGCGCGAGCGGATCGACGTGATGCGCTTCGGCCACATGATCGGCGCGTGCGACGCGATGCGCGAGGTGTACCGACGCGTGGAGCGGGTCGCAGCGACGGACGTGTCCGTGCTGATCCTCGGCGAGACGGGCACGGGGAAGGAGCTGATCGCGCGTGAGCTCCACACGCGGTCGCGCCGTTCCGACGGCCCGTTCGTCACGATCAACTGCGGCGCGATCCCCGAGAATCTCCTCGAGTCGGAGCTGTTCGGTCACGTGCGTGGGGCGTTCACCGGCGCGTCGTCGAGCCGAGCGGGACGCTTTCAGGCGGCGCACAGAGGCACGCTCTTCCTCGACGAGATCGGCGAGATGCCGCCCGCTCTGCAAGTGAAGATCCTGCGGGCGATTCAGGAGCGGGTGGTGACGCGCGTCGGCGACAACCGCGCCGAGGCGGTCGACATCCGCGTGCTCGCCGCGACGCATCGGGACCTGCCCGCGATGATCGCCGCCGGCACGTTCCGCGAGGACCTGTACTACCGGCTGAACGTCGTGACGCTGACGCTGCCGCCGCTCCGCGAGCGCGGTGACGACATCGAGATGATGGCGCGATACTTCCTGGACCGCTTCGTCGAAGAGTTTGGCTCGACCAAGCGGCGCTTCAACCACGACGCGATTGTGGCGCTGCGTAAGGCGCCTTGGCCCGGCAACATCCGGCAGCTCGAGAACACCATCAAGAAGGCCGTGTTGCTCTCGGAGCGGCCGGGTCTCGGGGCCGACGACCTGGACCTCCCCCCCGACGGGAGCCCGGTCATCGAGCCGCTCGCCGACGCTCGAGAGGCGTGGCAGCGCCAGTACATCCTCCGCGCCCTCGAGCTGAACGGGGGGAACCGGACGCAGACGGCGCGCGATCTCGGCGTGGACCCGCGCACGGTGTTCCGGTTCCTCGAGCGGGAGGGCGACGCGGACAGCGAGCCATGAGCGGCCCACCGACTCGCTCTGCGGCCGCGTGGGCCGGCGTGCTGGCCGCGGCCGCTTGTCAGACCTGTTTCTATGTGCCGCAGATCTCGGAGAAGCCGGCGTCGGCCGACAGCCCGCCGTTCGTGCTCGGCTTCGACCCGGACATGGTCGTCGACCTGAGCGAGACCACGGACGAGGTCACGGTCGCGCTCGACTCGGTGTTCGATCTGAACGACCCGGAGACCATCGACTACCGGTTCCTGTTTCGGCTGCAGCCAGACGATCAGCGTCCGGTGCAGGTGACCGGCCGCCTGCGATCCGCGGCAGTGCAGCCGTTCACGGGGGCCACCGCGTACGATGGTCCGAGCCTCACGCTGCGGAGGTGCAGACCGCCGCTCGACGGTGTCGAGGGCGACATCGTGACCGTGTCGATCGAGCTCATCGACCCGTTCACGTCGGGCGAGGACCTCGGCGATTCCGACGAGTACGTCGTCCCTCTGACTTGGCGGCTACGCCTTGTCGGGAGCTGTGACGGACGATGACGACCTCGCGGTCCCGCGTCGCCTGGCTGAAGATCGTCGTCACGACCGCGGTGCTGTGCGCGCCAACGTCGTGTAGCGACGTCGCGAGCCGGCAGGGGGGCGCCGGTGACGCGTGCGTCGACGACGCGGACTGTGCGCCGGCCACCTGTCAGTTCGGCGTCTGCGCCGCGGGTGCGGGTACCGCGACGACCATCTCGCTGGTGTTCGAGCCGCCGGCGGCCCGCGCCGATCTCGCCTCAGTGACCGTCGCGTCTCTGACCGTTCGGCTCGGAGAGAGCTTGCCCGACTTCTCGCTCCGCGCGCCTGCGACCGTGCAGGGCGTGGTGCTGTTCAACGCGGTGGGCGGGGCCAGCGGTCAGCCTGCGTCGGCCGAAGTGCGGTACGCGCCGTCGAGCCGCGGCGGACCGGTGAGCGGCGGGACGGTCACGGCCCACACCGACGTCGACGGCGTCTACGCGGTCGACGTCGCCGCCGGCGTGTACGACGTGACGGTAGACCCCGACCGCGACGACGTGACGTCGACGCGTGTCACAGGGGTCGTTGTTGGCGCGGGTGGCGAGTTCCAGTCGTTCACGCTTCCTGCCCCGGAGCAGTACGTCGTTGTCACCGGCGCGCTGGAGCGCACGTCGGAGGCTGTGGAGCTCGTCGCCGGTGCGCGGGTGTTCGCGCGCGCGGTCGATGGCTCGGTGGAGTCCACCGTCGACACTACCGACGCTAGCGGGGAGTTCCTGCTCTTCGTTCCGCCGACCGATTCGGCGCTCGAGTTCGTGGTTCGCGGGGCGGAGTCAGAGGAGTCGGCACCGACGGCGCGGTTCGAGCCGTGGAGTTTGGAGCCCGACGTCACCAGCGCCGAGGTGGACCTCCGGCTGGGTGACTGGGCGGAGCCTGTGCCCGTGCGTGTCGTCGCCGTCGACGCCGGCGGCGCCGAGGTGGGCGACGTGGTCGTGTCGATCGAGACCGAGATCGCGCCGACGAGTGGCCTGGCGCGCGGGCCGGGGGTCGCGTCGGGGCGCTACGTCTCGCGCGGGGTGATCGCGGACGCGACCACCGGGGTGGTGCTGACGGCGCGGCCCGGTCCCGCGACAGTGTTCGCGGCCGGGGTCGGTGGTTCGTACGGGTTCTCGCAGCCGACCCCGATCGTGGTCGCCGGCGACGCTTCGGGAGGGCAGGAGGTGCGTGTCGTCGTAGAGCGCCGGCAGCTCCTCTCGGGGGTCGTCACCGCGGAAGGGGGAGAGCCCGTCGCCGGCGCGTCGGTCCGCGCCATCGCTTCGGCGAGCGCGCTGTTCCCGCTCGACTCCTACCCGGTCCCTGCCGGTGCCTTCTTGGCGGAGGCGACATCGGCAGGGGACGGGAGCTTCGTGCTGTCGATGCCTCCGGGCGACGTCGAGGTGGAGGTGACTCCGCCGCTGGCGTCGGGCCTTGTGGGAGCGCGGCGCGAGTTGACATTGGGACGCGGCGGCGGCGAGGTCGCGGTTGTGGTGGAGCGCGGCGGAGTGGTGTCGGGGCGCGTGCTCGACGCCGCGAATCTGCCGCTCCCCGGTGCCCACGTGTCTGTATACGCCTCGGGTAGCTCGTCCGAGCCGGTGACGCGCGCGCTGACGGGCGCCGACGGGTCGTATGCCGTAGTGCTGCCAGTACCCTCAGCGCCGCACTGAGCGAGCATCCCGCCGCGTTCGGCGCCGGCGGCGAGGCGGCGTCTCGAGAGCGTGCGCGGTGAGTGTCTCCTTGACGCGTGGGTCGTCGCGTGGTAGCGAGCCCGCCCCAATCGTGTGTTCCGGCCGCGGCCATGTCGCGGTGCCACCCAATCTGTGGAATCGATGTCGAACCTCTCTGCACGTGCCCCTGAGCCCGAGCTGGGCCCTCTCGAGGTCAAGGTCGACGGCAGCGTCGACCGCGCCATGGGCCGCCTGAAGCGCGCGATGGCTCGCGAAGGTGTCCTGAAGGAGGTGAAGAACCGTCGGTTCTTCGAGAAGCCGAGCATCAAGGACAAGCGGAAGCGTCGGGAGGCGGAGCGCCGTCGTCGTCGCGCCCTCCGCGCGCGCCGCGTCGACTGAGGCGCGAGTGTTCGTCGTCCTCGAGGGCCTGGACGGGGCCGGGACGACGACCCAGCTAGGTCTGCTCGTTCAGCGGCTGCGATCCGCTGGACACACGGCTCTTGCGACTCGAGAGCCATCAGACGGGCCGATCGGCGTCGCGATTCGGCAGGCGCTACGCCGGCGCCTCGTCGGCGCGGCTGGAGCGCCGCTCTCGGCCGAGACGCTCGCGCTGCTTTTTGCAGCGGATCGCGTCGATCACGTCGTCGAAGAGGTGGAGCCGGCGCTGCGAGCGGGTAGGTTCGTTGTGTGCGACCGCTACGTCCACTCGTCGATCGCGTACCAAGGGGCATCGCTCGACCCGGCTTGGGTCGCCGAGATCAACCGATCCGCGCGTGTCGCTGACGTCGTCTACTTCGTCGACACGCCGGTCGAGGTCTGCGTGACGCGGATGGCAGCCCGAGGCGGGGCCGCCGAGCTGTTCGAGCGCGCAGACACTCTCGCGGCGGCGCTGACTCGATACGAAGACGCGTTTCGGCTCCGAGACGAACCGGTGGTTCGCATCGCCGGCGACCGCCCGGTCGCCGAGGTCGCCGACGCGATCTGGTCGGACCTGTCGAGCCGGATTCAGGGCTAGGCGACGCCGGGCGCGGCAGTCACCCGCCGCGCCCGCCCTGGTTCAGGCGAGCCGCACACGGAGCACGTCCGAGAAGCGCTCGACCACCTCGGCGGCCAGCACTTCGAGCGGCGGTACCCGCGCGCCGAGCTCCTGCATGCTGGTGGCGCCGGCTTCCGGGAGACCGCACGGGACGAACAGACGGTAGGCGTCGAGCGAGGTAGACACGTTCACGGCCGCGCCGTGCAGCGAGACGCCCTTGGAGATGCGCATGCCGACCGCGCAGATCTTCGCACCACCTACCCAGAGTCCCGGGCGCGCCGGGTCGTACACGGCCTCGACGCCGCGCGCCGAGAGCACGTCGGCGATCGCGCGCGCGAGGCCTCGCACCAGGTCCGATGCGCCGACCGCGCGCCGCTGGACGGCGAGGATCGGGTAGATCACGAGCTGGCCGGGGCCATGGTAGGTGAGCTCGCCGCCACGGTCGGTCTCGACGAGCTCCACGCCTGCGGCTTCGAGCTGCTCGGCGGTGACCCTGAGGTCGTCGAGCGAACCACGCCGACCGACCGTGATGACCGGGTCGTGCTCGAGGGTAAAGACCCGCTCCCCGGCGCCGGAGTCGACGACCTCGGCCCAGGTGGCTCGCTGACGATCGAGGGCCGCGCTGTAGCCGACGCGGCCGAGGTGCTCCCAGCGGACGTCGCCGTCGTGGGGGGCCACGCCGCGCCTACCCGCGCACGTCTCGCAGGAACGCGTCGTCGAGGCAGCTCACATCGACCGAGAACCGAGCGACGCCGACGCCGGCGCCGATGAGCCGGTTGGCGACCTCTCGCACGTCGAGAATCGAGATCGGCGCGAGGTTCGGGACGGCGGACTCGGTCTGTGCGCTGTCTTCAACGGCGCCGAAGGCGAGGATGACGCCCTCGGTCGCCTGGAACGCATGGAGGCTGCCGCGGAAGGCAGCGACGGACTCCGCAGAGACGGCGCGCCCGGTCGGGAAGACGCGGATGGCGACCGTGGCGGTGGTCAGGCCGCGCGGCGAGCGGGCGGAGAGGGTGAGCTGAGCGCCGCTGTGCGCGGTGATGTCGGTGTGCCCTGTCCGGTCGAGCAGGAGCGTGACGACGGTGCCGAGCGCAGCCTCTGGGGCGCTGGTGAGCCGCTCGACGAGCGTGTCGACGAGGGCGGCACGGTGCCGTGCCTGCCACTGGTCGAGGGCGGCGTACGACCGCGCGAGCGACGAGCCGGACGCCGCGGCGAGGCTCCAGAAGTTTGGCTTGGTCTCCTCGAAGACCGGCGGCCGCCCGTCACGTGCCCGACGCGCGTTCGCCTCGCTAAGCGTGGCGCGCAGCGCAGAGGTGCCGAGGGTGCCGAGTGCGCCGACGCCGGCGCGGGCGAGCTCTTCGGCGACCCGCGACGCCGAGAGCGGGCTCCCGTCGTTGCGGCGGCGAAAGATGTCGACCGCGGCGGCGGCGATGTCGCGCACGGCGGGTCCGGCGGGAGCGGGGCGCTCGGCGCGAGCTTCGACGTGCCGCTGATGGTTGCGCTCGGACGGGGCAGGCGCGGGGGCCGGGGCCGGGGCCGCATCGATGTCGCCGTCGTCGTCGCCGTCGTCGTCTCCTTCGGCGGCGTCGGCGTCTTCATCGCCCGCCGGCGCGCCTCCCTCTGGTCGGCGCCGTCCACCTCGTCGGCCGCGGCGCCGCCGTCGGCTCTCGTCGCCGCCGTTTCCGGCCGGGTTCGCGACCTGCGGGGCGGGGGCCGGCTCGGAGTCGGCGACGTCGGCGGCGAGCGCTTCTTCGGCGACGACCGGCTCGGGCTCCGGCATCTCGTCGAGCGCCGGGTCGTGCAGGGTGATGGTCTGCCGGCTGTCATCGAGATCAGCGCCGGCCTTGATGCCGAAGATGCCGGGCCGGACCTCTTCGACGACGACGCCCGGGCCGCCGCGGCGTGCTTCGGCTTCGAGCCGCGCGCGCATCGCGTCGTCGGGGGTCTTACCGGAGTGGGAGAGCAGGTCGCGCTTGAGGGCAGCGTCTGCGATCTTCTTGAAGTGGAGAGGACGGCCCGCCTCGCGGAGGACCTCCACGGCGGCTTCGAGGAACGTCATGTTCGCCTCGCTGAGTTGTGGCACGCGGAGCTCGAGCATCTACGCGCGCGGTGAAGCTGGAAATCGTCGGCGCACTGAGCGCCCGGCCGGGTAGGTAACACCGGATCGGGGTCGCCACAAGGTATCCGCGGCACCCGCCCCCTGGTCGCGCCGCGCCGGACGAGATAGCCTGGGGCCGTCTCCGCCGAGGTCCACGCTGACCGCTACACCACAGATCCGCTTCGTAGTCGGCGAACGCTGGCTCGAGGACGCCCGTCGCCTCGGCCGCTCCGACGCGCGCCGTGTCCTCGCGCGGCGGTGGGACGAGCGCGTTCTTCGCGCGCCCTTCGACCTGCTCGTCGATGGCACCAATCGGACGGCGGAGCTCCCAGACGAGCCGGTGGTTCCCCTCCTGATCGGTCTCGCCACGGCGACCGCGCGGCTCCTGTCCGGGCGTCGGCGCGCGCTGGTCGAGCTGCTCGAGTCGCCGCTCGAGATGGCGATCGAGAGGGCGGGTAGCGTCGCCTGGGTCTCGCTCTACGAGACGAACGCTCCCGGGTGCGTCGCGATCGACCGCGCCGCTATCCCGCTCCACGCGCTGCGCGAGGAGATCGTCTGCCTTCTGCAGCGGGCGGCAGCGGGCGCGAGCGATGTTGGGCTCGTCGACCTCGCGGGAGAGCTCGGCGCATGGGAAGAGACGCTTCGGTCTGCCCCAACGTCTACGCAGCCTGCACCGCCGATCGCGGTGGCGTCGCTCACGGTCGAGACCCGGGTCGACGCGTGCGCGCTCACGACGACGCTCGACCCAGCGTCCGTCGGTCTTCAGAGCGCCGAGGCAGACCTTCGGCTCGATCGCCACGCCCTGCTCGCCCGCGGCCGGACGTTTCTGTCGGATGACTCCGGGCGAACGCTGGTCCTGTCGGGGCGTCCGCTCCGCGTTCTCGAGGCCTGGGTCGACGCCCTGGTCGCGTCGTGGTCTGGAGGGGAGGGCGAGGCGTTGGACGACCTGGCGCTCGACATCGCCGCTTCGCCGCCCGCGGGTCACTCGCCGGTCTCGACGCTCCGAACGACGCGGCGCGGGAGCGCGTTCGAGGTCGAGACCATGCCGGGCGATTTCGTGGTCCCGCTCACGGCGGACGTGCTGTTCGCGGCGCTGTCGGACCACGTCGCCGGGCTGTGCGAGGCGCTCGTCCGGCTCGCCGCGCCGCTCGCCGCGAACGAGCTGCTCGCGGAGCTGCGCGCTGCCGCGGGCCAGCTCGACGCGTTGCGGCCGCGTGCGACGCCGACGGCCCCTCTCCCAGCGAGGGAGGCACGCGCCGAAGTGGGGGCTGCGCCGGTGGCGCACAGCGGAAGGGGCTACGCAGCGTCGGCGATCCGGCTGCTGCGCTACGAGTGGTCCTGGACGCTGCAGCGCGCCGGAATGGCGCCGCGCACGCTCGAGCCGGTTGGCGGCGACGGGTGGATCTTCGCCGCGTCACGAGGAGTCGAGCGCGTAGACGCAATAGACGGGACGGTCGTGTGGTCGATCGGCGTCTCGGCCGACGCGCGCGTCGCCTGCGTCCCTGACGTGGGGGCCGCGATCGTGACGCCGCGCGGGGGCGTCGCGCTCATCGACCTGGCTTCCGGCGAGCGGCGCTGGAGGGCGCAGCGACACGGGCCGCCCGTGGTCGCGCTCGCGCTCGACGCCGCACACGTCGCGCTCGCGGACCACAGCGGACACCTGCGCGTTCACGCGACCGGCGACGGCGCAGTGCGCTGGGAGCGCGCCGACGTGGCGATTCGGCCGGCCGGTCTGGCGCTGGGAGGTGACGCCGCCGTCGCGGCGAGATCGGACGGGACGATCGTGGCGGCCGACGTGCACACGGGGCAGGAGCTCTGGAGGGCTCGGGCATCCTATGAGCGGCTCTCGGTGCGGGTCTTCGGCGACCGCGTCATCGCGCTCGGTGATGACCCGCTGCGCGACTCGACGTTCGTCGGGGTGCTGGACCTGGAGCGTGGCGAGTGGGTTTCGCGCCGCGCGCACGCGGCCGAGCTGCGTGGGCTGGGCTGGGGGTCTCGTGGACTGGCGGTCGTCGTCGCAGACGGCCGCGCGGCGCGGGTGGAGTACGTCGACGCAATCAGCGGCGCCGCCTGGGCGCACCCGCTGCGCTGGGACGGTCACGGGGAGCGCGCACGCTGCTGGCTTCACGGGGGGACCGTTGTTGTGGCCGCCCCCGGGTCGTTCTCTGGGCTGTCGTCGGCGGGGGTCGCGTGGGAGCACCTGCTGCCTGGCGGCGGCGACGTGGTGCTCGCGAGGCGCAGCTCGGGGTCTGGCCTGACGGCGCTCGCGACGGACGACGGGTTGCTCGTGGTCGACGTCGGCGAAGGACGGGTCCTCGACCGTATCCCCGCGTTCTGGGAGCACGCGGTTGCGCTCGCCGTGAATGAGCGCGGCGACGTCGCGCTGGTCGAGGGCGTCAGCGCGGGTCCAGTGCGTGTGCACGGGGTGCCCGCGGTGGGGATGCTGGCAGCGATCGAGGGGGGGCGCAGAGCCCGATAGCCGGCCTTCGGGGCTGGGCGAGGCTGGTCGCCCCGCTCAGATCCCGAGAAAGAGCCGCTTGCCGAAGTCGGGGACGAGGCGCTTGCAGTCGAAGATGCGCTGGGCGGCCTTCAAAATGTCGTAGTCGGCGCGGTGGTATTCGAGCGTCATCGCCTCGGTGTCGAACACCGTGAAGCACGCGCGAGCGTCGTTGTCGCGGGGCTGTCCGACCGACCCGACCGTGACGATGTAGCGGCGCGCGGGGTCAAACGTGATCAGGGGCCCGAAGACCTCCTCGATCCGTGGTCCGTTCGTTCCGGGAGGGGCCAGCGCGAACGCCTTCGTGAGGTGGGAGTGGCCGATGAAGGTGACCGGCCGTAGCTCTCCCCAGTGAAGGAGGAGCGCCGTCGCTTGCTGGAAGTTGAAGACGTAGTCGAACGCCTCGACGTTGACGGGGCTGCCGTGGCTGTAGGTCCAGCCCTCACGGCGGTCCATGTAGGGAAGCGACCGGAGCCACTCGAGGTTCGTCGCCGAGACCAGCGAGGCGTGGTGGTCGAGCGCGTTCCGAGCCGCCTCGTAGTAGTACGCGTAGTCCATTCGGCCGCAAACGGCGGCGTCGTGGTTGCCGAGGATGCAGACCTCCACGAGGTTCCGGACCAGCTCACAGCACTCTTGCGGCGCGCCGCCGTAGCCGACGACGTCGCCGAGGCAGACGTACTTGTCGATCGCGAGCTCCTCGTATCGCCGCAGAACGACCTCTAGGGCGTCGATGTTGCTGTGGACGTCGGAGAAGATCGCGATTCGCATCGTGCTGCTGCTGGCGGGCGTCGGCAGTATGCGTCAGCGGCACGGCGATGTCGACCACGACGGCGGGTCGAGGATGCCGTGGGCTCGTCGGCGCGCTTCCTGCGCGATCAGCGAGGCGCGACGGGCTCGAGTGGCGTGTGCCGGAGTGCGTCGGCGAGAGCTCGCGAGTACACCGCGGCGCCGTCGGGGTTCGGGTGGTCGACCTTCTCGAGCTGCTCCGCGGGCAGCGGCACGGGCCGGCCGAGCAGCACGCTGACTCCGTCGCGCCCGGCGAGCTCGTTCAAGAAGGCCTCGTACCCGTCCTCCCACGCTTGGAAGCTGGGGTTCTCCGCGAGCCTCTCGTACGCCGGCGCGGACGCGAGGAGGACCGGGACGCCGGCGGCGGCCGCGAGGTCCAGCGTCGCGTCGATCCCGGAGCGGCTCCACTCCGAGACCGTGAACGCTTCGTGCTCGACGAGCGCCACGTGCTCCGAGAGGTTGCCCTCGAGCCACGCAGTGTTACCCGGGGACTCCATCGGCATGAATCCCCCCGGGAGGAACTCGATTCGCTCGCCTCCGCGCGGCGAACGCAGCAGCGCGCGGACGGAGATCTGCTGCGAGTAGAGCGGCAGCAGCCCGCCGAAGTTTGCGTTGAACCGCTCGCGACTCGACAGCGTGAGCTCCGGGCGACGCCCCGCCCAGGCGGCAGAGCCGACGGGGATCTTCCACAGCATCGCGCGGAGCTTCGACGCGTCGCGCTGCCAAGTGTCCCACGTGTGGACGACGACGATCGCCCGCGGCCGGCCTACGTGCTCGAGGTAGTAGGCGAGCAGGTACGCGTCGTGTGCGGTGGTCGCGCTCCCGATCGCGCAGAGGTTCAGCGCCGTGCCGCCGATCGCCTCGCCAAGCACCTCGGGGCGGATCCCCTGGTTGCAGCTGGAGTCGCCGATCAGCAGGAGGTCGACCGGGGCGGTCGCGTCTCGGGCCAGCTCCCACTTGTGCGCAACGACCTCGTAGCCTCGGTTGCGCGGCGAGGCGTCCAGTCCGAACCAGATCGCAGCGTTGACCAGGCTCAGCACGACGACCACGCCGAGCACGAGCCTCACGGCGCTCCCGGCCGGGGCGTCGTCTACCTGCTCGTCTGGGAGCTGTGTCAGGCCGGTTACGAGGCGCATCAGAACTGGAAGTAGATGAACTCGGACGCTTCACGCTGTCCGAAGATCAGCGCGGTCGCGCAGAGGAGTGCGAGGACGGCTACCTGGAGCGCCGGGCGCAGCCGCGTCGTCCACAGGAGGTCGCCACGTAGCTGCTGAACGGTCTGGACGGCGGCGAGCGGGAGCCACATCACGGCGAGCGCCGCCGCGGTGCGCACGTCTCCGGGGCCACGCTCCAGCGACGCGTGTGTGAACCAGTAGCGGATCTGGTCAAACGTCTCGGCGCGGAACAGCACCCAGCCGATGACCGTCAGCGCGAACATGACCGGGATGCGCCACGCGAGGTTGAGCGCGCCCGCGAGTCCATCGCTTTTGCGAACGTCGTCGCGGAGGAACGGGACGATCCGGTAGATCACGAGGATTAGACCGTGAAACGCACCCCAAAGGACATAGTTCCAGCGTGCGCCGTGCCACAGGCCGCCGAGCAACATGGTCAGCGTGAGGTTCCGGTACGTCATCAGTGCGGAGCCGCGGTTGCCGCCGAGCGTGATGTAGAGGTAGTCGCGCAGCCAGGTCGAGAGCGATATGTGCCAGCGGCGCCAGAAGTCGGAGGGGCTCTGCGCAAAGTAGGGGAGGCGGAAGTTGAGCATCAGCTCGAAGCCGAGCAGCTTCGCGCAGCCGCGCGCGATGTCGGAGTACGCGGAGAAGTCGCAGTAGATCTGCAGCGTGAATGCGAGCGCGCCGAGCACGAGCCCGAGCCCGGAGGCGTGGCTCATGTCGTTGAACGCGGCGTCTGCGTAGACGGCGGCGTTGTCGGCGAGCGCGACCTTCTTGAACAGGCCCCACGTGATCAAGTGCACGCCGGCGACGAGCTCGCCAGCGCGCAGGATGCGCGGACGCTGCACCTGCGGAAGGAACGTCGAGGCGCGCTCGATCGGGCCGGCGACGAGCTGCGGGAAGAAGCTGACGAACAGCGCGAAGTCCAACAGGCTCTCGGCCGGCTCGAGCTGTCGGCGGTAGACGTCGATGGTGTAGCTGAGGGTCTGGAACGTGTAGAACGAGATGCCGACGGGCAGCAGGATGTCGAAGACGATCGGATCGACGTCCAGCCCCAGCCCGCGGGCCATTGTGACGGCGCTGTCGCAGAAGAAGTTGAAATACTTGAAGAATCCGAGCAGGGCGAGGTTGGCGCCAACCGACGTTCGGACCAGCATCCGCCTCCGCCGCGCGTTCACCTCGGCGGTCTCGCCGGTTGGTGGCAGCGTGGCGTCGGTCGCGACCATCTGACGCGCGAGCACGTAGTCGAGCGCGGTGGAGGCGGCGATCAGCGTCAGCAGCTTCCAGTTCCACCAGCCGTAGAAGACGTAGCTGGCGACGAGCAGCATGGCGTTCTGCGCGCGCCGGTCGCGTAGCGCGACGTTCAACGCGAGCACGATCAGAAGGAACCCCCCGAACGTGAACGAGTTGAACTGCATTCGGGCTTGGACGGTTTGCCGGGGCCGGTCGGCCGTGGCGCGCCGCGATACTTCGGCTGGCCGTGCTTGTCACGCGCGGCCGCAGCGTCGGCTCAGTTGGGTTCGTCTGGAACGAGCTCGTCGAACAGGGACTCGCCGTCGCAGGTCTGTCCCGCCGTGCGGACCGACGTCGCAGCGGCGTGGGCGCCACACGCGTTGCCGTAGGTGACGCCGTCGCACCCACAGACGGGCCGGTAGTCCATGGTGCACATCTCGGGGACGGCGTAGCACGCGCCAACCTGGCCGTCCTCCCCGCACGAACCCTCGGTGAACATGCACAGCTCGGCAGCGCCGCAGTCGGCGTTCGAGCTGCAGACCTGCATCTGGAGCGGTGTGGCTTCGGCCTCCAGCGCGCTGTGCTGCGTCGCGCCGTCGCCCGCGCCGTGTCGCCCGCCGCACGCAGCAGAGGCGGTGAGCAGGAGCAGGGCGAACACCGACCGGGCACTCATCATCTCGACTCCGCGATTCAGGACCCGCGCGACTACGCGCGTCAGCGTTGCCCCGTAGCGGAAGCCCGCAGCCCGCGCCAGCGGCACGAGGCGCCGGCGACGTGGTGCCCGGCGACCGTCCAGCCCTGAGACCAGGTCGGCCCCGGCGGGGCGCGCCGGGAAGTCGCGCCCGAGGCTTCGATGGCTATACTGGCAACCGGTCCGGCGTTCTCCGCGGCCAACATGATAGCGAGCTGCGGCCTTGCGCATCGTCTTCCTCAGCTACTTCAAGCCCATTGATCGCTACGTGCTGCAGCGTGTGTCGCAGCGCTGGGAGCCGGTCGGGCTTGTACAGGTCTTGCCCAACGCGGAGACATCCGGCCGACCCGCGAAGCCAAGAGCGAACAAGCCGCTGATGACCAAGGTGATGCGCGTCCTGCAGGCCCGGTGGTACGACGACTACTACCGCCGAATGGACGACCGGCTCGGTCGCGTGCTCTTCCCCCACGGAATCGCGCCGCTGCCAATCGAGCCCCTCCGCGTACCTCGAGGCGAGCTGCACTCCGACGCGACACTGGAGGCGGTGCGCGCGATGGCGCCGGACGTCCTCATTGTGTCGGGCGCCCCGATTCTGAAGCCGGCGCTGTTCGGGATCGCTCCGATCGCTCTCAACATCCATCTCGGCCTCGCGCCTGACTATCGCGGGGAGCACACGCTGTTCTGGCCGCTCTTGAACGGCGACTACGACCGGATCGGCGCGACACTCCACCGCCTCGACGCCGGCGTCGACACCGGGCCGGTGCTCGCGCGCGTCTACCCAGAGCTCGAAGAAGACGACACGGAGACGACGCTCGTCGTGAAGAGCCTCAAGATGGTCGCCACCGCGCTCGTAGAGTTCGTCCTCGACACGCAGCGGGGGCGCGCGGATCAGCACTCTGGCGGGTTCCCGGTGGTTCGCGAGGGGCAGTTCGACACGCCTCCCGGCGGCCACAACATCCGGTATGCCGATCGCAGCCTCGCTCACGACGTGGCGCTGAGCGCGCGTCGGTTGATCGGCAACCGACCGACCCCGCGACCGGCCCGGGTCGAGCGCTTCTACTGAGGCGTCTGCGCGCGCTGGTCCGACCCGTGGGTCCAGCCCTCGTGTGTGGCGCCCGACCCGCGGTCAGCCGTCGGCGGCGTCGACGAACGTCCCGCGGTCGCGGTCCTTGCGGACTCCAGGGAACTGTAGGACGCGGTTGTGGAGCACGGCGTAGACGCCCGCCGGGAGCACCTGGACGGCGAACAGCGCCTCGGTCAGGTTCTGGGTCGCGTCGGTGTTGCGGAGCTCATAGGGGCGCATCGCCCCGGTGAACACGATCGGGGCGGCGCACGGGCCTCGCGCGAAGGTCCGCTCGCCGCTGATGTGCAGGCGATCCGTGCCGTGAACGACGACGACGCCGTCGTGCGTCGCCGCCGCGGCATGAGCCGTCTGCGCGATCAGCTCGTGGTCCGCGTCGTCCATGTCGAGGCTGTCCTTCTTCATGAGCGCGATGCGCTCGACCTCGACGCCCTCGAGGACGAGCGCCGCGAGCATCACGTCCAGGACGCTGACGTGGTTGGCCAGCACCCCGGAGAGCTCGTCGTAGGTCTTCTCGATGGTTCCGCCCGTTGAGATGACGGCGACGCGCTTTCGGTGATGCATGGTCGGGTAGGGGCAGGGCGGGCGGAGCGGTGGGCGATCCTTGCGGAGGTCGCGCGCGCCGCCGTGCTAGAGGAAGTCGGCGATCGCGTCACCGACTCGCGGGAGCAGCCGCCAGCAGCGATGCGGGCGTCGCTGAGAGAAGTCCTCGTCGATCGTGGCGGCCGTGATCTCGTCGACGCGGGCGAGCTCCTCGACCGCGGAGTCGAGCGAGAACTTCCGCCGATTCGTAGAGAAGTAGACTGTCGCGCCGGGCGCCGCCACGGAGAGCACGAGCCGCAGGAGCGCGGTGTGGTCTCGCTGCACGTCGAACGTCCCAGACATCCGCTTCGAGTTCGAGAACGTCGGCGGGTCGACGACGATCAGGTCGAAGCGCTCGCGTGCCGCAGCGAGCTCGCGGAGAGCGTCGAAGGAGTCCGCCCGGATCCGCTCGTGGCGTGGCCCGTCGAGGCCGTTCAGCACGAGGTTCTCGCCGAACCAGTCGAGGTATGTGCGCGAGAGGTCGACGGTTGTGGTGTGTGCGGCGCCGCCCGCCGCTGCGTGCACGGAGAACGCGCCGGTGTAGGCGAAGAGGTTCAGGGTGCGACGGCCGGCCGCCTCGCGCCCGAACCGCGTGCGCAGCGGCCGATGGTCGAGGAAGAGGCCGGTGTCGAGGTAGGGGCCGAGATCCACGTGGAAGCGGAGTCCGGCCTCGCTGACGACGACCGGGATCCCGGCGGCGCCTCGCTCGTACTGGTCGGCTCCCCGCTGGCGCCGGCGCGTCTTCACGACGACCGCGCCCGGCAACAGGTCGGCGCCACCGACGACGGCGCCGACCATCGCCTCGATCCATGGGTCCGAACCGTTCTGCGCGGCTGCGGCCTCGTCCTGGTCCGCATCGTCCAGGTCCGCGTCGCCCGCGTCGCGCTCGTCGTCGCGTCGCGCGTCGTAGACGACCGCGTACTGGCCGTAGACGTCGATGGCGAGCGGTATCTCTGGGATGTCGTGGTCGTAAAGACGGTAGGCGTCGGTGCCGGCGCGTCGGGCCCAGCGTCGCCGATGTCGCGCGTTCTTCGCGACGCGATTCGCGAGCATCGTCGCGTGCGCGGTGGCGCGCTCGGGGGCGGGCGCTGGCATGCGTGAGCGGGACCGGATAGTGACGGGGAGTCCTCAGACGACACCCGCTAGGTACCACGATGAGACGGGCACTGTTCACACTTTCTGTCGCCTCGACGCTCGCGCTGGCGTGCGGCGGTGACGGTCATCACACAACGGACGACGCGGGGCCCGACCTGGGTGTCGACGGTAGCGGGTTGGGGGACGCCACGGACGCGGCTGCCCCCGCGGAGTTCGACCGCGACGCGGCGGCCGCCGCGATCCTCGGCGTCGCTCAGACCGACGAGCGCCGCCTCCCGGGGCTCTCCGACGTCGTCCAGGTCGTGCGTACCGAGGCGGACATCCCGCACATCTACGCCGCGGATCCGCTTGATGCCGTGCGTGTGGAGGGCTACCTCGTCGCGCGCGACCGCTACTTCGAGTTCGAGTTGGGCAGCCGCCTTGCGCTCGGGACCCTGTCGGAGCTGATGGGAGACCTGACGCTCGACGCCGACGTCGAGTCGCGAGGGACCGGCATGGCATACGTCGCCGACCGGATCCTCGCGGCGGCGTCACCGGAGAGCATGGCCGTCCTGCAAGCGTATGCGGACGGTATCAACGCGTGGGTCGACGCGCTGCGAGCCGGCGACGAGGAGCCGCCGACGGAGCTCTCGCTCGTGGGCCCGCTGCTCGGGGTGGCGGACGCGACGTCCGTGCTGGTGCCCGCAACGCCGCGCAGCGTCGCGGGCTTCGCGGCGTTCGTCGTCTTCACGTCGTCGCACACCTTCACGGACCTGGTCCGCGACGACGTCGCCGCCCAGGTCGCGTCGGCCTACGACGGGCTGCCGGGAGGCGCCTCCCGGCGCGACGCGCTGATCGCCGATGTCTGGGGGCCGATTCAGCCGCTCTTCCCCGTCGTCGCCGCCGGATCGGCCGGCGCGAAGGGGCTCGGCGTCCCAGCGGCGCTCGCCACGGCGGGTGCGCTGCACATCCCCGACGGGCTGCGCGAGCGAGCACGGGACCGCGACAGGCGCTGGCGTGCTCGCCACCGCTTCGGGCCCAGCGGCGATCACGGGTCGAACGTCTGGGCGGTCGCCGCGTCGGGGGCGACGAGCCGCGCGGCGCTCCTTGCCGGCGACGGCCACCTCTCGCTCGGCATCCCGCCGATCTTCATCCAGCTCGGGATTGACGACCGGGTGTTCGGCGAGGGTTCGCGTCACCAGACCGGCCTCTTCTTGCCCGGGTTTCCGCTGATCGGGGTCGGCACGAACGGCAGCGTCGCATGGTCGCAGACGTACCCGCGTGCCGACGTGACGGACTACTACGCGGAGCGAGTGCGGCTCGGCAGTGATGGACTCCCTGATGCGACCTGGTTCAACGGCGAGTGGCGCGCGGTCGAGCGGCACGACGAGGTGTATCGCGTGGCGGGTACGCTCGGACGGCCGGCCGCCGAGAGGACCGCGCCGCGCTGGACCACCTTCGACGGCCGCTGGCTGATCGACATCGAGGGCGACGCGTCGAGCAGCGACGCCGAGGGCGCCGTCTTTCCAGGGCTCGGCGACTGGATCTCGCCCCGCGACACCGACGGCGACGGCGACGTGACGGCCGTGTCGATGGACTTCACCGGGTTCGACATCGGCGACCTGATCTCGTCGGTAGACGCGCTCGGCAGCGCCGAGAACGTCGACGAGTTCGTCGCAGCGACGCGTGGATTCGTCGGCTATGCCCAGAATCTCGGCGCCGCCGACGTCGACGGGCGTGTGGCGCTGACGAGCTACACGGCGACGCCGTGTCGCGGGTATCTCCCTCGCGCTGCGGGCGGCGGTTGGGAGCTCGGCGCCGACCCCACGCGCGTCCTCGACGGGACCCGTTTCGGGGGGTTCACGGTGCCGTCCGACGCCGCAGGCAGACCAGTCGAGGGGGACCCTGACCCGTACCGATGCCTCGTCCCGTTCTCCGAGTGGCCGACGTCCATCGAACCTGCGTCCGGATTCGTCGCGAACGCGAACAACGATCCCGCGGGTTGGTCGCTCGATGGCGACCTCGCGAACGACCCGCACTACATCGGTGGACCGTGGTCGATCGGCGCGCGTGCGGACACGATCACGCGTCGCCTGGCGGAGCTCGTCGCGGACGGGTCCGCCACGCCCGACGCGATGTCCGAGCTTCAGGGAGACCACGCTTCGCGGCTCGGTCAGCTCTTTGGTCCCTATCTGGTCGCCGCGCTCGAGCACGCAGAGGAGGCGGCGGGTGCGGGCTCCGTGAGCGACTCCGACGGGCGGCTCGCCACGCTGTGGCAGGCAGACGCGGCCGCGCTCGCCGAGGCGCGCCAGCGAATCGCGGCGTGGGTGGCGCGAGGCTCGGACGCCGCGTCCGGGGTCGAGACGTTCTACGCGCAGCCCTCGGCGGAGGAGCGGACCGACGCGGTCGCGACTATGATCTTCAACGCTTGGTTCCGCGCTTTCGTTCGGGGCGTCTTCGACGACGAGAGCGTCGACTTCGTGTTCCAGCCGGCGGAGCTCGGGAGGGCGCGGATCGTCACGTCGCTGGCTCGGATGCTGGAGGGGCGAGGCGGCGACAACCCGGGTGGCCTCCGTTCGTGGGACCCGGCTACGCTCGAGTCCGTCTTCTTCGACGACCTCGGTACCGACGTCGTCGAGCGCTCGGACGAGATCATGGTGGCTGCGCTGGAGGTGGCGCTGAACCAGCTTCGCGCCCCTCGGTCGGGCGATGGCGGCGGGTTCGGGACCGACGACATGCGGAGCTGGCTGTGGGGTCTTCGCCACCGCGTGCGGTTCGACTCGATTCTCCTCGGGTTCGCGGCGGGCAACCCTATCATCGAGCTGCTCGCAGACGACTTCAGCATCACGACAGCCCGCATTCCGCTGGCGGAGGGGCTGGCGTCTGGGGATCCGCGCCGAGGCATCGTCGGGTTCCCGCGGCCTGGGGACGCCTACGCCGTGGACGCGGCGGTGCCCGAGCTGTCTGGGGTGGACTTCGACTACCGCGACGGCCCGGTGATGCGAATGGTGATCGAGCTGCGCCGCGGACAGGTCACGGGGAGGAACATCATCCCGGGCGGCCAGTCTGGGGTTGTGGCGTCGCCGCACTTCGACGATCAGGCTCGGCTGTGGCTGGCGAACGCCACGGTGCCGTTGCGCCACGAGGTCGAGGATGTCGTCGCGGGCGCGAGCGGACGAGAGGCGTTTCGGCCGTGAGCGTGGGCGTGTGTGCGTGCGGCGCGCATGGTCGCCGACGTACTCGCCGTCCGTTGCGCTCCGTCAAAACCACACTAAAATGACGCGGCGCGCGAGTAAGACTCCGCGCGCGGCGGCGGCAGTTAGAAGCCCGACGATGCCCGACGAACCAGACTCCAGGAACCGCGGGGCCTTCTCTGAATCGGGAGCGTTCGAGCTGACGGACCTCGGTGCGTGCTCGTTCCTCGACTCGCCGTCTGCGGTGTCGCCGTCGTCGATCACCCCACGGTCGTTGTCCGAGAACGTCGACGCTGTGTGCAACAGTGGGCTGCCAACGCAGCGGGCCTCCTGCCCCCCGGACGGGAAGACCGGTTGCGACGACTCGCCTTCGCGTCGTCCGGCGCGGCTTGCTCGTGCTGCGGCGCATCGGCGGGGGCATGACCGACCGCGCGCCGGCGTCAGCACGTCGCAGTCGAGTCCGACAGCGACCGCAGATGCGACGGACGTCGTGCCAGACGACCGGCTGGACGCGGCGCTCGCGGACTTCCTTGGCTCATCGCGCCCACCCCGCGGCACGCGCTCCGAGCTGGAGGCGATCTACGGGGCGGTGTTCGATCCGGAGGCGCGCGCCGCCGAGCTGGCTCGCGATCCCCGGACTCAACTCTCGGGCTCGCAGAGGGCGGTGTCATCGACGAGCCCACGATTCGGGTGGGACGACGAGGAGCTCGACCGGCCGCTGGATCCAGACGAGCTACGGCGCCGGGTGGGACGCCGGACAGACGGGATCCCGCAGTCGGCGATCTTTCGGCGGCGGCGACCGAGGCCGGAGGCGTCGAGCTCGGACAGCGAGCTCCCTTGAGCGCCTGACACTCCGGCTGGACCGGGGCGAGCGACTCAGCTAGTGTCGGTCGGCGTCCCCCCGCGCGCGGAATGAGATGTCCTCGACTGCCCGACTGCTTGGTGTTCAAAACACGGTGACTGCCGCTGCCGTGCGGAACATCGCGCTTGCGGTCGGTTCGACCCTAGCGGTTGCTCTGGTCGCGGCGTGCAGCGGCGGGGGCGGGACCACGCCCGACGCCGGGAGCACTTGCACCGCGCTGACGTGCCCCGTCGGGAACTGTGTCGCCGGTCGCTGCGTCAACGGGGACGCGGGCGGGGAGACCGGAGACCCCGGAGAGGTCGACGTCGACGGCGGCGGCATCGAGGTGATCGGTGGAGACGACCTCACCGACGTTCGAGACGCCGAGGTCGTCGAGCTGGGTGGTCTCGGCGACCCGTGCTCCGGTGCCGGTGACTGCGCGTCGGGCTACTGCATCGAAGGCCCGCGCGGCGGGCTCGTGTGCTCGGAGCTCTGCTCGACGACGTGCTCGGTCGAGGGCTACGAGTGCCGCGTCATTCAGAACTCGGGCGGCGACCTCGTGCAGCTCTGCGCGCCGGTTCGGCAGATCCTCTGCCAGGAGTGCCGAGAGGACGGCGAGTGCGGCCTCGGTGGCTTCTGCCTCCCCCAGGGTAACGGCGACTTCTGCGCGACGCCGTGCGCGACCGGTCGGCTCTGCCCGGACGGCTACGCCTGCGACAACGTCTCGGTGTCGGGCGGTGGCGAGACCCCGGAGCTTGTCCCCGTCTGCGTACCCCAGTCCGGCCTTTGCAACCCGCGCAGCGTCGAGGGCGGGATGAACTCAATCGAGTCCGCGATGAGCTCGCCGCGCTTCCGTCTCACCGGACGGCTCGGAGCGTACCCGAAGATCCTCTCCGGCGGCCTGTTCCGACTGTTCAGCGGTCTGTAACGAGACGGGGCCGCCGGCGCGCACCCACTTCGGAGGCGGCACGCGCGCGTCACCGGGCCCGGCGGTCAGCCGCTTGGCGCGCGTCGCCGAGTCGCGAGGCCCCGCTGGCTTCGCCGCTGGGCAGTCGCGTCAGCGGATCCCGCAGTCGAAGCAGTCGGTACCAAACTCGCAGAAATCCGTGGTCGCGCCGGGGCCGCCGTCGTCGCACTCGAAGTCGAACGCGTAGGGGCACAGATCGCTACAGCGAGGCGCCGTCCCGGCGTCTCGGGGGCCGCAATCGGCACAATCGGTCCCGTACGCGCAGACATCGTAGTCTGCGCCTGGGCCCCCGTCGTCACAGTCCGTGTCGCCCGCATACTCACACGTGTTCGTGCAGAGCGAGCCCGCGTCTCCGCCGCTCCCCCCGTCGCCGCCCGAGGTGGAGCCAGGAACCGTCGTCGGGATGTTGTCGTCCCGCACGAGCAATAGCTGGTAGCTGCCAGTGGCGTCCGCCGCGCTGGACGCCAGGAGAAGCTCGAGCACCTCGCCGCTAGCCATGGCGATGCTCTCGATCGCCGCCGGCGGCGTCGCGGCGAGCCCCGCGCGGACGCACGCTCCCGGGCGCGCCGGCAGCGTGCCCGCCGGATACAGGAACAGGTCGGCGGACGGCAGCGTGAGCGACGGCGAGTCCGCGCCCGTTCGCACGTAAACCGAAACCGTCACCGGCTCCCCGGTGTCGTTGACCACCGAAAACCCCTGCACGGCGACCGGTGCTTCCGTTCGGCCGTCGCAGGAATCGACCGGCCGCGCCAGTACCACGGACCCGTCGACGCTCGCAGAGTGCGGCGTGTTCCCCGACGCCGGGACGGAGAGCGCCAAGAGGCTGAGGTCGGTCGTGACGGGCATCTCCCCGGGGGCGTCGTCGTTGTCCCCGCCCGTGTCCGTGGTCGCGTCGGCCGTTGAATCGTCGACCAGCGGCGCCCCTGCATCGAGCGTCGGGCGGCCCGTATCGCGTCCTGCGCCGGACGACTCGGCGCGGCCGCGGTCCGTTGGGGTCGACGCAGCCGTGGATTCCGTTCCCGAGCAGCCGCCCAACACAGCGACCGCCACAGACAACGAAAAGAGCGCGCGGGTTGGCTTCATGACGCTCCAGGACGCAGGCGACGCCGGCGTGTCGCGACAAGCGCGAGGGAGGAGAGGAGGGCGGTGCCGACTCCGGGGAACCCCGACGAAGTCGAGCAGCCGCGAACGGTCACGGTGCCGGCGTCGGTGTCGCCTCCGCTGCCGACGTCGCGCGAGGCCCCTGGGGTAACAGTCGAGTCGCCGCCGCCGGCGTCGCCGTCTACCGGGCGAACGTCGAGTCCCGCGTCAGCGTTGTCGACAACGCCGACGTCGCGTCCCCCCGTATCGTCGCCGCCTTCCGATGGGTCGTCGATGTAGGAGGCGCGCGTGCTAGCGGTGGAGCGGGTTGCAGAGTCCTGCGCGTAGATGTCGAACAAGTCGAGCCACTCCGCGTCGGTCTCGACCCGCAGCGAAGACACCTCGCCGGTCCACGTAGGGTGAACCACCACCGGCTCCGGTGCCGACGACGCCAGAGTCTGCAGGCTGTGGTCGCCAGTAGAGTCGGTCCACGCCAACGTGACCGGCGCCGACGGGTCTGCACTCCGCATCGTGAGGACCAAGCCGTCCCAACGGTCGCTGTCGATGCGGGTCCAAGCCGGAGACGTCGCGCAGCCCGCCTCGCCGCTGGCGTCGACCGCAAGCGTGAGAGCGCCTCGCGCTTCGCTGATCGCCGCGGTGGTGTCGAGCGAACACCCCGACCAGCCCTCTCGCCCGCCAGCCCCCTGTCCGTCGAAGAACCAGGCAGCTTCGCCGAGCACGTCGAGATCGACGTGGCCGCGGACGGGGACACCGAAGCCATTTAGGAAGGGGAGAACGTCGAACTGCGTCTGCGGGCCGAACACGTCGTCGACGCTGTGGAGCCAGGCGTAGAGGTCGACGTGGTCGATCTCCCCGCGCGCGTCCGGTCCGGTGCGGCCGATGCTATCGGCAAGCGCGGTCATCGACACCGTGACGCGCTTGGTCTCGCCAGGCGAGAAGGCGTGCATCGCGAGCGTTCCGGATGCGCCGAGCGCGTCGCGCGCCGGGTTGGTCTCTTCGGCGTCGGCGCTGTTCAGGGTCCACGTCGTCCGGTCGAGCGCAGGATAGTCGCTCTCGATCCGGTAGCTGAGCGGCCGGACGAACTCTGCGTCCCACGCGTACGCGACACGGACGCCGCGGAGCACCACGTCTGACGCGTTGGTGAGCTCGATCACGGCGTCGAGCGTGTCTTCGGGGAGCGCGTCGGCGACGCCGATGGAGGCCCCGTCCTCGAGGATCGCGGTGGGGCCGACCAGGCGAAGCGAGAGGTCCGCCGCTAGTGTTCCTGTGGGCTCGGGCGGGACCTCGGTGCCCGCGGCCTGACTTGCGAGCGTCATCAGCCGGGCGTAGAGCGCGTCGCCTGGGCAGTCGGTCTCGCCGAAGTCTCGGTGCCCGAACACGTGCGCGGCGTCGAGCGCGATGGCGTAGGTGTCGGCGAGCCACCGGAGGATTGCGGCGCCGCCCTCGAACATGACTGCGGCGGGCGGGGCGTCGTTGTACTGCCCGATGAACGAGACGCCGATGTTGTCGGTGTTCGCGCCGCCGGTGTGTGCCCCGGTCCGGAGCTCGGTCGCGCGGCCCTGGAACACGCGCCCGTCCTGCGCCACGAGGAAGTGGTAGCCGATGTCGCACCAGCCGTTCGAGTCGATATGATACGCCTGGATCCCGCGAACGCGCTGCTCGGGTGTCACCGTATCGGCGGTCGGTGTGTCGGTGTGGTGCACGGTGATCATGCGCGGGGTGTGCGGATCTCCGCAGAGCGTGCCTGGGTCGCGTGCGCCCCAGCCGTCTCGCGTGACGACCCACGCGGGGAGAGCCGACATCCTCGCGGTCACGTGACCGCCGGCTGCGGGCTCACGCGCGGGCGCCGCGAGAGGTAGGTCCCGCGCAAGGGGCCACTCCAGGTGGGCCACGGGTTCCGCGAACGCGTCGAGGTGCAGCCCGCGGAGCGCGCTGGCCTCGAGGACGCGCACGTCGTCGGCCGCCTCGTCGAGCACGATCCGCGCGACGAACAGTTCGCCCTCGCGCCACGTGGTCTCGAGCTCGACGGGCGGAGACCACATGCCGCCGCGCGAGAGCGAGACCCGGATCGGCGAGGCGCCGATCGCGATCACGCCCACCTGCCGGATCGGCGACGCCGCGCCAACGGGCAAGGTGCCGTCCTCGCTCAGCACAGCCTGCACGTCTGCGGCGGTCGGAAGGTCGAGCGACGCGGTCGCCGCGCTATCCGCCCCGCGCGTCTCGGCCGGCGCGGCGGCGACGTGCGGGCGCTCGCTCGCGCACGCGGCGAGCGAGACCCACGCGATGACGAGCGCTGCGCCGGTCCGCACGGCGCCTCTACTTCTTGCCGAAGAGGCCGCCGACGGCGCCCGCGATCTGCGAGACGGCGTCCTTCGCGCCGGCCATGTCGCCGAGCTTCTCGGCGGCGACCGCCTTCAGGTGCTCGCCAGCGGCCGACTTCAGCGCGTCGATCGTCTTCGGCCCGACGATGCCGTCGGCGTCGAGGTTCACCTTGGCCTGAAACGCCTTGACCGCCTCGAGGGTCTTCGGCCCGAACACTCCGTCGACGGTGCCGGGATCGACACCGGCAGCGGTGAGTGCCTTCTGAACCGCGGCGATTGCGTCACCCTGTGCGCCTTGCTTGAGGAGCTCGCCCTTGAGCTGATCGAGAACCGACATGCTGCAATCCTTGAATGAACGGGAGGGATCACGGCGCGAAAGTCGCGCCCGCGGCCGATCCCTTAGGCCCCAGTCTCGATCGTGTCGAGCACAATTCTGCGTTTGTCGACGCACTCGCCGCGGCTCCACGCGCCGCAGTGCCACCCGCCGCGACGTACGAGCCGTCGACCCGTCGCTCGCGCTCGGCCCCCGGTCGGTCCCTGGAATGTCCGCGGCGGCGGCGTGGTTGTGTCCAGCGAGCGACGACCCGGAGCCCGACTTGTTCTTCGACATGCTGCACCTCGACGACGAGATCATCCCAGCTCCACGGTTGTCCGGCGCGCGGTTTCGCGTGCCCTCCCGGCTGCGCCGCGGCGCGAAGGGTGGCGTTGACGGTGCGCGGAGGGGCGGTTAGGGGAGTTTCCGCTCCTCCGCGCGCCGCCCGCCGAGCTGGTGCGGCGCGCCAGCACCGACGGAGAAATCATGAGGAATTTGATCGCGCTCGCCGCAGTGATGACCGCGGTGGCATGCACGCAGGGAGACGCCACGAGCGCCGCGGCGGTGGCACCGGTCGTCATTGGCGGAGAGGTTGTAGCGCCCACCGAAGCCGCAGGCACTGTAGAAGCGCAGGTCGCGCAGGCGGGCTCGCAGCCGACCGCCGGACACGACGGACACGGTGATGCGCCGCACGACGCCCGCCCCGGCCCGCTCGCTGCCGGCGAGAGCGGCCACTACGGCAGCGCGTTCACGATCGCGTCGCCTCCCGTGCCGCTGTCGGAGGCGCTCGAGACCTGCGTCGGAACCGGTCAGCCCTGCCTCGTCCAGGGGACCGTCTCGCGCGTGTGCCAGGTGTCCGGCTGCTGGTTCACCGTCGACGCGCCCGGCGTCGACGCCACCGTCCGGATCCGGATGCAGGACTACGGCTTCTTCGTCCCACGAAACGCGATCGGTGCGAACGCCGTGTTCGAGGGGACGCTCTCGCGAGAGGAGATCCCCCAGGCGCAGGCGCAGCACTACGCCGACGACGAGGCCGCGGCCGGCGGAGAGCGCCGCACTGTCGACGGGCCCGAGCAAGCGTTCGAGTTCATGATCACGGCAGTCACGATGACCATGCCAGGCGGGAATCCATGAGCAGCAGCCGACGTGTCTTCCTCGCCCAGCTCGCCCGCGCCACGGCCGGCGTCGTTCTCGTCCCGGCCGTGTCCCGCTGCGGAGGCGCTCAACCCACGGAGACCGGTGCCGCGATCGCGGAGTCCGCGGCGGCGCCCGCGGCCGCATCCGAGTCGGCAGCCGCGGCGGGCGTGGTCGCCGACCCGATGGCCATCCCAATGACACCACCCGACGGATGGGACCCGGTCGCCTTCAACACGGCGCGAGGCAACGCCGGGGCGATCCCCGCGACCTACCTCCCGTCGATCAATGGGCCCGACGGCGCGACCGCCCACCTCGGTAAGCACCTGCCGTACGTGCCGGAGGTCGCTCCGGAGCTCGTGCCCGAGAACTACGTCGCGATCATGTGGGGCGATGCTGCCAAGGGCTACTCGCGTCACCCGAACGCCGTGCGCAGCGAAGCGAACAACAACCAGGGGCACTGGTACAACTGGATCCGTGTGCGCAAGGCGACCGACGAGACAGCCGAGGAGCTGCAGTCGACCTACTCCGAGTGGCCGGGGATCACCGACGGCGACAACGGCAGCTACGCCGTCGTCGGCGAGGGCGCCATCACGGACGATGACGGGAAGAACACCGTCTACCTGGCCGCCGTCCCCGCGGACTGTGCAGCGGGCGACGTTGTCCGTGTTCACGCGCACTGCCTCACGCACGGCGAGTACGTCGACTTCATCACGCTGCCCTGAGCAGCCCGGGGTCGGGGACGCCCCCCGAGGGCGCCGCCTAGCGTAGCGCGGCGACCGCGAGCGCGGCGGCGACCGCCAGTCCGACGAGTCCGACGACGATCCCGGCGAGCCGGAGCAGGTCGGTCCGCCGTGGTGCCGCGGTCGCCGTCAGAGGTGTACCGACGGCCGGCAGCGCGTCGGAGTGTCCGGACGCGACCGGTCCGCTGCCGTCGGCGGGAGCCGCGGAATTCGCCGCTGCCTTCGGCGCTGCCTCGATGCGACTCAGCAACACGCTGGCGAGGGTCTCGTCGTCGACAACTCGCCACACCACCTCGACCTCACCAATCCAGAGCCGCGAGTCCGGCCGCAGCGGCGCCCAGTCCGAGATCCGCGTGTCGTCGAGGAGCGTCCCGAATCGGCTGCCCCGGTCTGCGGCCTCGGCCGCGCCGTCGCGACACCTCAGCGCCGCGTGTCGCGACGACACCGTCGGGTGTGCCAGCACGATGTCGTTGACCGGATCCCTGCCGATATCGAGACTGACGCCTTCGACCAACGCGAAGCGCGCGAGCGTCTCGCCGTCTTTCACGGCCTCGAACTCCCAGCGTAAGCCTGACATCGCACAGAACGATACGCGGGGCACGCCGCGGCGTCGAGGGTCTCGCCTTTGCCCTCGTCGTCGCATCGGGAACACCCGCCGCCGCGCAATCGACCGCACAGACCGTCTCGGCTCGCTTCGTCTCTGGACTGTCGCCGTTCTCGAGCGTCACGGTCGAGTGGGGCCAGTCTGGAGGGGTCCCGTCGGTCGCGCTGACTCGCGAGCACGCGCTCGGCTTCGGCGCAGAGACCTCACTGATCCTGCTGTCCGAGGACGAGTTTCGGGACCAGGTCTGGGCGGTCGACGAGTGCCTCGAAGCCGCGGTTCGCGCTGGCGGATGCGTCGAGTCGGTTGACGCTGCGGGCTGGCTGGTCGTTGAGCTCGATGCGGAGGCCGGCGAAACACGTCGTGTCGTCTGCGCCGAAGAGTCCGCCGCCGCCGCGCCGTGTGCCGAGCAGATCCGCGCGCCCGTCCGTGGCCGCATCGAGGCGCGCGAGTATGACGTGCCGTTCTGGAGCGTCGGCGAGTTCGGGACGCTCCGGACGAACGCGTCGCTACCCGCCATGGTGATCGTCGATGGCCGCACCACCGGGCGGACGACTCCGGTTGGCGAGCTACGCCTGGAGGCGGGACGTCACACTGTCCGCTGGGTGTCCGTAGCGACGGGGGCCACGGTCGAGGAGCCCGTCACCATCGACGCGGGGGTCCAGACCACCGTGAACGTGCGGTTCGGGAGCGACGCCGTGGGCGAGGCTACGTCGCCGCCCGGGCCTTAGCGGGGGCGTTTGCGCCGAGGACGCGCTCGACGATCTTCGCCGCGTCGGCCGCGTGGAGTTCGTGGAGCTGTCCCGAGAGCCGCATCAGCGCGATCATCTGGAACGTACCGAGCAGGAGCCACGCCACCGCGCGGGGGGGCATCCGTCCGGCGAGTCGACCCGCACGCTGCCAACGCGCGATGGCGTCTGCGAGCACGGAGAGCGCCTCCTCCTGCATCGGGAGGAACGCCGCCCGGACGGCGGGGTCGTCGAGCTCAGCGCTGACGATGAACACCATCTTCGCGAGCGTGTGGTCGCGCTCGATCCGATCGCGCGCGTAGGCGACGAGCGCGCCCAGCGCGCCGGCTGGGTCGCTATCGACACTCTCGAGCGCGGCACGCGCGCCATCCACGAGGTGCCGCGAGGTCTCCTCGACGGCGGCGGCGAAGAGCGCCTCCTTGGACGGGAAGTGCCGATAGATGAGCGCCTCTGCCACTCCCGCTTCGGCGGCGATCGCGCGCGTCGTAGCGCCGCGGAGGCCGCGCTCGGCGAAGACCCTGTTGGCGGCGGCGACCAGCTGGGCGCGGCGCTCCGCGGCCGGGAGCCGGGTCGCCACTATGCGCTCTTACGCCGACGGATCAGGATGGGTGCGGCGCCCTTCGTCACGCACTCCTCGGTCACGACGCACTCCCGCACGTCGCCGAGGCTCGGCAGATCGTACATGATGTCGAGCATCACTCGCTCGAGGATCGACCGAAGTCCGCGCGCGCCAGCGCCGCGTGTTGTCGCTTCGGCGACGATCGATGCGAGCGCTTCGTGGTGAAACCGGAGCTTGACGCCCTCGAAGTCGAAGAGCGCGCGGTACTGCCGGACCAGCGAGTTGCGCGGCTTCCACAGGATCTCGACCATCTCGTCGGAGTCGAGCTCGTCGAGGGTGACGATGACGGGGAGGCGGCCGATGAACTCCGGGATCAGGCCGAAGCGGACGAGGTCCTGCGGCGTAACCTGACGAAGGAGCTCGTTGCGTGTCGCCTTGACGCGCGACGCGTCGGCCCCGAAGCCGATCGCAGAGTGGCTGACGCGCCGTTCCACGATTTCGTGGAGACCGTCGAACGACCCGCAGCACACGAAGAGGATGTCCGTCGTGTCGACCTGGACGGGCTCCTGCTGCTGCGGCCGACCGCGCGGGCCATCGGGAGCGATGCTGACTCGCTGGCTCTCGAGCACCTTGAGCAGGGCCTGCTGTACGCCCTCGCCGCCGACGTCGCGCATTCCACCGGCCGAGCCGCCGGACTTGGCGATCTTGTCGACCTCGTCGATGCAGACGACGCCGTGCGCGGCGAGCTTCGCGTCGCGTTCGGCTGCGATCCAGAGGCTCTTCACGATGCTCTCGACGTCTTCGCCGACGTAGCCGGCCTCGGTGAGCGCGGTCGCGTCTGCCAGCGCGAACGGGACGCCGAGCTTCTTGGCCAGCGTGCGCGCGATCAGCGTCTTTCCCGAACCCGTCGGCCCGATCATCAAGATGTTGCCCTTGGACAGCTCCGTCGGGTCGTCGGCCTCGTCGTCTCGGATGCGCTTGAAGTGGTTGTACACCGCGACGCTAAGCGCCTTCTTCGCTCGCTCCTGCCCAATCACGTGCTCGTCGAGATAGGCGCGGATCGCCGGCGGACGGAGCTCCGACAGCGACTCGTCACCGCCGGAGAGCGACGACTCGCGCGGTCGGCCCTCGAGCACGATGTCGAGGCACACCGACACGCAGTTCGCACAGATGAAGACGCCCTCGGGTCCGGCGACGAGCCGCACACTCTTCGACGCCTCCTTTCGGCAGAACGAGCATGACTTCTTGATTGGCTTCACGACGTCCGGCATTGGCGCTCCGAGGAGAACCCGCCGACTCTATGCACAGAACCCCCGGAGCGGCAACGGCGTGCCGTCCGCCACCCCGTCGTCGCCGTCCGAGCGACACGGGCGCTCTGTTGCCGCCGCGTGTCCTCATCGCTAGCTTTCTCGAATGCGCGTCGCCGTCGTCGAACCCCCCGTCCCTCGCGGAAGCCTCACCAACCGTGACCTCATGGGCGCGATGGGGATCGACAGCGACCTGGGCGTCGGTGTCGGATCCCGATACATCGCCGTCCTCAAGAACGAGGGGACGCGCATGCCGGTCATCTCGCTCGCGTACGCGGCGGCGATCCTCGAGGCAGCCGGGCACGACGTTGAGGTGTTCGAGCTGGTCCGCGAGGACACCGACGACGCCACCCTCGTCGACCGCATCGCGGCAACCCGCCCTGACTGGCTCGTCTGTGCGACGTCGTTCGCGTACCTCGGCGCGGAGCTTCGGTTCTGCGGCAACGTCCGCGACGCCTGTGGCGCGCGCCGGCTGCTCGTAGGCGGCGCGTCTGCAGAGTTCGCCAGCGACATCGTCGCGCGAGGGCTCGCCGAGTGCGTCGCGACCGGTGATCCCGAGGTGGCCCTCGCGTCGCTCGCGACGGGGGAGCTGGCCCCCGGGCTCAGCGGCGCGGTGATGGCCGATGACAGCGGCGCTCCCGTTCGCGCGGCCGCGGGGGTCGTCGCCGACCTCGACGCGCTGCCTCTGCCAGCGTGGGGGCACTTCGCGCGGGACCGCTATCGCTACTTTCCCCTGCTACGGCAGCGACCGTTCCTGACCACGCTCTCGTCGCGTGGCTGCCCCTACCTGTGCCGTTTCTGTCCGTACCCGGTCACGCAGGGCGCCGCGTTCCGCGCGCGGTCGCCGAAGTCCGTCGTCGAGGAGTTGACCACGCTTCGTGAGCGCTTCGGTACACGCGCCGTCCTCTTCCGGGACCCGATCTTCAGCTTCGACGTGCCACGCGCGAAGGCGATCTGTCGCGGGCTGATCGAAGCCGGAGCTCCGGTCACCTTCGGGGTGGAGACCCGGCTGGACCGCCTCGACGAGGAGCTCGTCGATCTGCTGGCCGCGGCCGGCTGTCGCGCCCTCGAGTTCGGCGGCGACCCGCACGATCCGGAAGTGCTGCGGGCGTCGAAGCGCAAGCCGATAGGCCTCGATCGCGCCGCGGCGCTCATCTCGCAGATGGAGCGTGCGGGGATCGCCGGCGCGGGCCTATACGTCGTTGGGCTGCCCGAGCAGCGTGTCGACGACGTCGCGAGAACCCTGGATTGGCTGCTCGCGACCGAGCTCTCCTACATCAACGTCGAGGTGGCCACCCCGTTCCCCGGAACTCCGCTCTACGACCTGGCGGTACAGAAAGGGTGGTCACGACAGATCACACTCGACGACCTCCTCGCCGGAGACCCGAAGCTCGCGTTCAACGGCGTCGTCGGCATCGACGAGATGCGCGCGCTCCAGGATGACGCGCTCCGTCGGTTCTACATGCGCCCGGCGCGCGTGGCGCGCGAGATCCGGTCGGGCGACGTTCGCGCGAACCTGCGGTTCATGGCACACTGCGCGCGGCAGTTGATTCGATACGAGGTCGCCCGAGCATGAGCGCCGTCTTCGCCGTCATCCCCGCCCACAACGAGTCTGCGACGGTCGGCGCCGTCGTGAGTCAGGTTCTCCGCCACGTCGACCACGTCCTCGTCGTCGACGACGGCTCGCGCGACGACACCGGTGCGCTGGCCGAAGCCGCCGGCGCCGAGGTCGTGACGCTGTCGCCCAACAGGGGAAAGGGCACCGCGCTCCGGATCGGCATCCAGGCGGCGATCGAACGCGGCGCCGAGATCGTCGTAACGCTAGACGCCGACGGCGAGCACGATCCCGACGAGCTCCCTGCGCTCGTCGCGGCGCTCGACGAGGCCGATCTCGCGCTCGGAGTGCGCGACGAGTTCCGGAGCACCAGCCGTCGGTTCGCGAACGGGCTCGCGCTGTGGTGGTTTCGTCAGCTCGATCCCGCGATCGACGACACGATCTGCGGCTACCGAGCCTTTCGCGCGTCGGTCGCGCCCATCATCGACAACCACGCGACTGGGTTCGCCTACGAACACGAGGTGCTGTTGCGGGCGGCGGCAGCCGGGCTCAGACTCCGGTCGGTTCCGGTCCGCATCCCCCAGACGCGACACGGCGGCCACGTCACGCGGCTCGAGATGGTCCGCGTCGCGCGCCACTTCAGCCGGTGGGTCCTCCCACGACTCGCCGAACTCGACCTTCCAGTGGGGCGCAAGGCGACCCTCGCAGCGGGTTGCGCCGCGGGGCTGCTCGTCACCGAGCCGGTGATGTGGGCGTCGCGCCGATGGCGGTGACCGCCGTCACGGTCGATGTCGAGGCGGACTTCGCGTCGGACTCTCTGCGTGCCACGGACGTCTGGCTCCCCTGGCTGCTCGACCTCTTCGACGAGCACGCAGTTCAAGCGACGTTCTTCGTCGTCGGCGCCGTCGCCCGCCGACGCCCCGCGCTCCCGGCGGCGCTCCGCGCTCGCGGACACGTCGTCGCGAGCCACGGACAGACGCACCGCCCGTTGACCCAGCTCGGCGCAAAGGAACTGGACCTCGAGCTGCGGGACTCGAAGGCGGCGATCGAGGACTGCGCCGGCGCCGCGTGCACCGGGTTCCGCGCGCCATTCTTCGCCGCCCCGCCGCACCTGTACGCGGCGCTCGCGACGGCGGGGTACGCGTGGTCTTCGTCGATGGCGCCGCTCTCTCCGATCTCCGGTCCGCGCCTGCGGCGACGACAGCAGGCGGTGACCTCGGTGGTAGAGATTCCGGTGCCCCGGCTCGGCAGGCTCCCGGTGCCCGACGGCCTGTCGTATCGGCGGCTGCTTTGGCCGGTGTCGCGCCACGTCGGCGCGCCGTCGGTGTTCTATCTCCACCCGTACGAGCTGACCTCGGACCCGTCCGACTTCGCGCTCCCGGCCGCTTGGCGGCCGTTGATGCTGGTCCGCAGCGGCTCGGCCGCGCGAAGCATCCTGAGCGATCTACTGGGCGACTGGCAGAGGGATGGCGCCGCCTTCGCGGCGTTACCTCACGCGGCGGAACCCGCGCGGGTGGCGGCTGCGATCTGACCGATGATCGTGTCGAGCGGGACGAGCTGGCGCTGGCCGACGCGGGCGCGGAGCCGCTCTAGGTTCGGCCAACGGTCGGTCACCTCGACGAAACCGTGCGGCATCACGCGATCGGGGTCGACGATACGGATCGGGCTCTCGGAGCCCACCACGCTGCGCACGCGCTCGGCGAGGTCGTGGATCGAGATCCAGTCTCCAGAGCCGACGTTCACCAGCTCGGCGGGTCCCTCATGGGAGCCGAGGAGCGACCAGAGCGCGTCGGCGACGTCAGCCGCGTGAATGAACGAGCGGCGCTGCGTGCCGGGGCCGTGGACCACGATCGGCTCGCCGGCGACGGCCGAGGCCACGAATCGCGGTAGGACCATCCCCTGGTCCGCGCGCTGGCCCGGCCCCACGACGTTGAACAGCCGGACGGCGACGAAGGGCAGCCCGCGGTGCGCGGCGAGCGCGAAGCCGAGCAGCTCTCCGTGCAGCTTGCTGACGGCATAACCCCAGCGGGTCTGGTCAGGGCTGCCGAGGAGGATCGGGTCGGACTCGGTGAACGGTACGCACGCGCCGTGGCCGTAGACCTCCGACGACGAGGTATAGAGCACCGGCACGCCGCGGTCTGCGCACGCTTCGAGCACGTTCTGGGTGCCGATGGTGTTGACGTCGAGCGTCGCCAGAGGATCGACGAGGATCCGCCGGACGCCGACGCGGGCCGCGAGGTGGAAGACCGCATCAGCGTCGGCGACCAGTGCATTTACGCAGTCGCGGTCGAGCACCGAGCCGCGGACTGCGGTGAGCCGAGCGCCGGGCATGGTGTGCTGTGGCACTCCGGTACCGCCGATCGACGAACCGTCGTCGAGCGTGGTCACCTCGGCGCCTGCGGCGAGCGCATGCGCGGCGAGGTGAGAGCCGACAAAGCCTTCGCCGCCGGTGATGAGCACCCGCGAAAACCGGTGTGAAGCAGACAAGGTCACCCGGGGGTCTCCGTGGGGACGAAGCGCACGACGGTACGGTACCAACCTACGCGGTATTGGCAAGCGCGATGGGCGCGGCCGACGTAGTCCCAGGCGCCGTCGCGGCACGCAGTCGTGGATATCGGTGACACGGCGTGCGCGACGAGATCGGCTCCGACGACCTCCTCGAGCCCGCCCGCAGCGTACAAGGCGTCGTCGCAGCCCGTCGGCGCGTAGCCGCCTCGGTAGACGAGCACATCCGGCCGCGAGAGCGTCGCGGGGCAGTAGCGGAGGACGTGCGACAGCGGGAGCACTGTGTATTGGTCCGCGGCCAGCGCGAGCTCGCAGTAGTCCAGTCGCGCCGGCGCCCCCGCGGAAAGGGCGGCCGCCACGAGCGACTCCGCGGGGAAGTGCCGCTCGGTGTCACAACCACCGTCGTACGCGATGACGATTCCGCCGGGCGGTGGCGCAGAGGCAGCAATGAAGGCCCGCTCTACCTGGAGGTCCATCGGCAGCGTGAGCAGGGGGAGCGCGTACGCGGTGTACCCGACGAGGGCGACGGCACCGGCGGTCAGCGCAAACGGCCGCTTGGCGCTTGCGTCCAGCCTCGAAAGCGCCGCGACAGCAAGGAGCGCTGTCATCGGAAGAAGGAGGAGATAGTAGCGGGACTGGCCCCAGACCGGGTTGTACTCGTAGCCGAACACCGGGAAGGCGACGAGTAGGCCCGCAGCCGCGGCCGACCAGGCCGCGCGAAGGGGGCGGGGCACGGCACTCCCGATGAGCACGCCGGCGAGCGCAACGACGTACCATGGCCACGGCGCGATCGAGCTCTCGAGGAGCCCGAACTGAGCCGACCGCGCGTTGCTCAGAACTCGGCCTATGGTGACGGCTGCGTGCTGCGGCGCGCCGACAGTGAGCGCGCTCGCCGCGCCGCGGACGACCACGCCCAGCGTGAGCCCCGCGATCACCGACCGACGAGTCCGTGGCGCCGCGGCGATCGCGAGGAGGGCGACGAAGGCCGGGGTCTCGGGCCGGCTGATCGACGCGAGGAGCGCCAGCGCGGCGGCCAGAGCGCCGAAGCCCTCGGGCGCGCCGTCTTCGCGGCGGGAGGCAACCACCGGAAGCGCGAGCCACGTCAGCAGCGCCGCTGTCGGCAGAGTCTCGCCGAGCTCGACCGCGAATCGGAGATGGGCGGGCCAGAGGCAGACGACGAGCGCGGCGAGCACCGCGTACGGCCGCGCGAGCCCCGCTGCGCGGGCGACTGCGAAGACGCCCACGACGTCGGCGACAGCGGCCGCGCGGGTGAAGAGGTGAGTCGCGGCGGTCGGCGACAGGCCGAGGGTCCGCATCGCGACCAGTGGCGCGCGCAGACCCATGAACGCGAGGATGCTGTCCGGCTGCGTCGCCCACGCCTCCGGGAGCCGCGCAACCCCCGAGAAGCTCAGAGGACCGTCGGGGACGAGGGCGCCGAGCGAAGCGGTCGTGGCGGCGAGGAGGGCGGCGAGCGCGAGATCACCGGCGGGTCGTGGTTCGCCGGCGCCGCTGCGCCACCAGCGGACGGCCGCGCCGGCGGCGACCCCCCAGCCGGCGAGCGCTATGGCGCACACGGCGAGCCACTGTGGCGTTGCAGTGCTGAGCGAGAAGGGCGGCATACGTCGGGGTCGCGGCTAGGGCGGATTGTGGTCGACGGTGGCCCGGCGCGCCACAATCCTGAAGCGCTGGCCCGGCCGGTCGCCGCCGCGACGACGGGAGCGGATCCTGCGGCGCGTTCGCAGTTGACAATCGGCAGACTCACCTCTAGGGTCCGCGACTCCGCGCGCCCGGGTCCGTCGATCCTGACGGAATCCTGCGTCTCGCGGCGATGCCAGTTCCAATCTCCGCTGGAAGTTCATGTCCGTACGGCTCCGTCTGCAGCGCTCCGGCGCCAAGAAGCGCCCCTTCTACCGCATCGTCGCGGCGGATATCCGCTCGCCTCGCGACGGCCGCTACTGCGAGCAGGTCGGCACGATCGACCCGATGCACGAGCCCAACGTCGTCGACCTGAAGCTCGACCGCGTGGACTACTGGCTCGGCGTCGGCGCGCAGCCGACCGACCGCGTGAAGCACATCATCGACGGCTACAAGGCCGGCAAGTACATCTCGAATGCCGCGTTCGCCGAGCACAACCGTGCACGTCGCAAGGCGTCGCAAGAGGGAGCGCTCCTCGCGAAGGCGGTCGAGATGCCGGCTGCGCCGACGTCCGCGCCCGTGCAGGAGCCGGCCGCCGACGAGCCGGCTGCCGACGAAGCCGAGGCATAGGTCGCCCGCGATGGCCGCCAGCTACACCGAGCTGCTCACCGCCGTGGTCAAGCCCCTCCTCGGCGCGCCCGACGCGCTGGTCGTGGCCGAGACGCGCAACAAGCACGCGGTTCGGCTCGACTTCGAGGTCGATCCCGACGACGTAGGGCGCATGATCGGCAAGGGCGGCGGAAATATCCGCGCGATCCGCGCCGTGCTCGACTTCGCTGCCGCACAGAACGATCAGCGCGTCGTCGCCGAGCTGAAAGAGGCCTGAATCGCGATGGACGGCGGATCGAACGCCGGACCGTCGCGCTGGGTCGAGATCGGGACCCTCGGGCGCCCTCACGGGGTGCGCGGGGAGCTCAGGCTCAGCCTCCACAACCGTGACTCCGATGTCGCCGGTCGCCTCGATCGCGTCGAGCTCATCGTCGCCGGCTCCAGCCGCGCCGCGCGCGTCGCGCGCGTCAGAGGAAGCGCTCAGGGTCTGATCGTGACCCTCCAGGGTGTGGCCGACCGAGACGCCGCCGCTGCGCTCACCGGTGCCCAGGTCAAGGTCGATTCGGCGATCTTCACTCCGCCGGACGACGACGAGCTGCTCGGGTACCAACTCGAGGGGCTGCGGTGCGTCGATCCGTCCGGTGCCCAGGTCGGAGTGGTTCGCTCGATCGCCGACTTCGGGGCGGGGACGCTCCTTGCCGTGGCGCTCCTCCAGGGCGGCGAGGTGCTGGTGCCGTTCGCCGAACCGTACGTCGGCGCGGTGGATCTCTTGGCAGGGACGGTCGAAGTAGATATCGCCGACCTGACCGACTGATGCGCGTCACGTTCGTCTCGCTCTTCCCCGAGTACTTCGTCGGGCCGATGACGACGTCGGTCGTGGGCCGAGCGGTCGCGTCGGGCGCGCTCGCCTGGGACGCGGTCTCTCCGCGCGACTTTGCGGTCGATCGTCACCGCACCGTCGACGACACGCCCTTCGGCGGCGGCGCTGGGATGGTGATGCGGGCCCCGGAGCTCGCCGCCGCCACACGCTGGGCGCGCTCGCGGATGTCGGGCGCCCGGGTTGCCCTGATGTCACCGCAAGGCGCCCGCTTCGAGCAGCGGCACGCCGAGCTGCTGGCTCGTGAGGAAGGGCTCGTCATCGTCTGCGGGCGCTACGAGGGGGTCGACGAGAGGTTCGTCGAGGCCTGCGTCGACATCGAGATCAGCCTCGGCGATTTCGTGCTGACGGGCGGCGAGCCGGCGGCGGTCTGCGTCGTCGACGCGGTGGCGCGTCTGCTCCCCGGAGTGCTCGGCAACGCGGCGTCGTCTGTCGAGGAGAGCTTCTCGTGCGGTGGTCTGGAGCATCCGCAGTTCACCCGCCCGTCGGCGTGGGAGGGGGTAGAGGTGCCTGCGGTGCTTCGCGGCGGCGACCACGGAGCGGTCGCGAGGTGGCGAGCGCGCGCGTCCGCGCTACGCACGCTAGAGCGCCGTCCCGACCTGGCGACGGACGAGCACCGCGAGCTGGCGGCTCGCGCGGTGCCGACGGTCGACAGTTGGCTTGTCGCGCCGCGGCAGATCGAGGTTCCAGTTGACGGCGCGTCGCGTTCATGTATCCTCCGCCGCCCTGACACGTTGGACTCGCCGGAGTCTTCGGCGCCCCTGGAGAAGAGCTGATGAGCGTTCACCCGCTGATTGCGAAGATCGAGAACTCGCAGAAGAAGACCGAGGAGGGCGCAGTCCCCAACCTCCGCACCGGCGACACCGTCCGCGTCCACTACAAGATCGTGGACGGTGAGAAGGAGCGCGTTCAGGTCTTCGAGGGGATCGTCATCGGCCTTTCCGGGCAGCAGAACCGCCGCACGTTCACCGTGCGCAAGATCTCCGGCGGCGTCGGCGTGGAGCGCGTGTTCCCGATGCACAGCCCCCGGATCGCCAAGATCGAGTTCGTCCGCGCCGGTCAGGTGCGTCGCGCGAAGCTCTACTACCTGCGCAACCTGCGCGGTAAGGCTGCGAAGATCCGCGAGAAGCGCACCTTCTGAGGTCGCGGCCGCGCCGCCGCTGACCGGGGTGTCGAGCCCCGAAAGTGGCGCGCGGTGCGCCGCATACGTATCATCGCGGCGCCGTGCAGATTCGATCGATCTCAATGAAGAACGTCGCCGGGTGCGACCGCCCGACCGTCCTGACGGTCGGGGAGGGGTGCACGCGGTCGGCGCTCGACCCCGCGTGCGCCGCCGCGCTCCCGATGGTCGTCATGACTCTCCTCTACCCCGAGGAGATCAGCGCGACCGACATCGCGCGCGTCGCGGGCACCAAGTCCGACTCCGCGTGGCGGCTAGAGGCGGAGCACGAGGGCCGCGTGTTCCGCGTATCGCGAGGCTTCGCGCCGTCGAGCGTCCTCGTCGAGGACCAGACGCCCGACGGCCAGTGGACGCGGGTGGCGCAGGGCTCGTCGGAGGCGCGCGTGCACCTCACCGACCTGCTCCGGCTGCCGCCACCGACGATCACCGAGGCACTCAACTTCTGGCTGAACCCGTTCCCCGCCGTCCACGATGCGATCGACGCCGAGGCCGCCACGGTCATGATCCCCGACCTCGACGATGGCGTCGCGCTGGTCGGCACGGACGACTACTTCGGGAACCTCGTCCAGAGTGGGAATCCGGGGAACATCGTACCGCTCGGCGAGGAAGAGCGGCGGCTGCTCGCGGACGAGTATCGGCGCAATCGCACGATCGAGTTCGTCGACGATCAGATGAGGCAAGCCGAGGCGAAGCTGGACTCGCTCCTCGGCGAGGTCGGCGCGCTCATCGATGGCAGCGGCGAGCACGCGCGCATCACCCGCGAACTGGCGACGCTGCCGACCTACCGCGAGATCACCAGCGCGGAGCGGGAGGCGCTCGGCGACCCAGACGCCCGCCTCGCGGAGGCGGAGCGAAGGCTCGGCACGCTGGAAGGTGAGGAGGCCCCGGCGCGCGCTGGGCAGAGGCCGCTGGTCCGAGATCCGATGTTCATCGGCGGTGTGGTCGCGACAGCTCTCTTCACGGGCCTCAGCGTCGTCCTCGACGGACCTTTCCGGAGGTTCGCGCTCCTGAACGTGCTCTCGCTGGGAGCCGTGCTGTTCGCGGCTCTCTCCGAGCTGCGCGCCCAGGGCGCGGTGGCCAAGGGCGACGCGCGCGCAGCGGCCCGTGAGCGCCGCCGCGAGGCGCTGGTCCGTGACCTCGCGACGCTGCGCGCGACGTTGGCGAAGCTGCGGGAGGAGGTGCCGGTTCGGAATCTCGCGGAGTACGACAGGGTCGTCGCCCGGCGAGCCGAGCTCGCAGCGGAGCTCGCCGAGGTCGAGCGCCGCCACGAAGTCGCGTTCCAGTCCGACGAGTATCGCCGGCTCGACGCCAAGAGAGCCCGCGCGCAGGAGCTTGTCGACGCGTTGCGCGACGCACGCAAGCGGCTGGGCGACCCCTCGGTGCCAGGCTACGAGCTGGCGCACAGCCTCGAGCGAGGCGGCGTCGACCCAAACGTGGTCCTGTGGCGCCCAGACCCGCCAACCGCAGAGCTCTCTCGACAGGTAAAGCGCCTGGGCCAGGTCGCGAGCAAGTACCGCCTGATCTCGGAGGAGGGGCTGAACCCGAAGACGGTCGCCTCGTGGATGAGGGTCGCGGAGCGCATCGCAGGCGAGGGCGTCCCTCTGCTCAACCTGACCGCGGAGCACCAGCTCGTGACCGCCGATGGGCGCCCGGCCCTCGAGATCCTCGACGAGTCGCACGCCGTCGCCGTCGTACAGGCGCTGCGAATGAGCCTCCACTTGACGCTCGTGAAGGCGAGGGCGGCGGGGATCCAGCCGTTCGCTATCGACATTTTTCCGGAGCGCGTGCCCGACCCGGCGACGCGCCAGCGCCTCGCCAAGATGTACACCGGGCTCGGAGAGCGGCTCCAGGTGCTCGCGATCAGCGCAGCGTGAGTCAGGGCGCGCTGGCACTCCACGGCTCGGAGCCGATCGGCGCAGTCGAGGTGGAGCTCTGTCGGCGAGGCACGCCGCTGGTCGTCGGCGTCGACGAGGTCGGGCGCGGCCCTCTTGCCGGTCCCGTTACGGTCGCGGCGATCGCGATCACACCGTGTGCCGTGGAGTGGATGCGCGGCCTCGACGACAGCAAGCGCCTGACCGAGGCTGCGCGCGAGGCGTGGGTGCCGACGGTCCGGTCGAGCGCCTTGGCCGCGGTAGTCGTCGACGTGGGCGTCGCCGAGATCGACGCGCTGAACATCCTGGCCGCGTCGCTCGAAGGGATGCGTCGCGCGGTGGCGGCGCTGTGCGAGCAGCTCGGTCTTGGGCGTGACGTCCTGGTCCTCGTGGATGGCAACAAGCCCATCCCCGGGTTCGCGGGCAACCAGCGATGCCTGGTCAGGGGTGACTCGCGGAGCCTCGCGATCGCCGGCGCTTCGGTGCTCGCGAAGGTCCACAGAGACTCGCTCATGACCGAACTCGAGCAGCGCTATCCAGGCTACGGGCTGGGCCGGCACAAGGGCTACCCCACGCGGGCACACATCGAGGCGCTGGAGCGGCTGGGGCCGACTCCAGAGCACCGACGCTCCTTCGCGCCGGTGCGCGACGCTTACGCGCGGCGGTCGAACACGCGCTGAGTCCGATGAGACGCACCGACCGTGGTGGAGCGGCGACAAGGCGCCGCCGACGCTCCGGTCGGTGCGAACCTCGAGGAACGATGCCCTCCCCAACGCGGCTTCGAGGCGACGGCGCTGAGCGCGCCGCGGTCATCTACCTGCGTGGCCTGCGGTGGCAGGTGCTCGCGACGAACGTGCTGTACCGGGTGGGCGAGCTCGATGTCGTCGCCGACGACGGAGAGTCGCTGGTGTTCGTGGAGGTTCGCAGCGGACGCGGGCGCTCGGCGGTCCCGGCGGCGCACACGGTGACGCTGCCGAAGCAGCGCCGCCTGAGTCGCGCGGCGGGGCTGTTCCTGGCGCACTACTCGGGCCCACGCTTCATCGCGCGGTTCGACGTGCTGGGCGTGGACCTGGATCGGCTCGAGGTGGTGGAGCACCACTTTGGAGCCTTCGACGCGACGGAGTTCTAGTCTCCGAGCCGGTCGGGTGACTGCGTGGCGCGAGCCGGTGACGTTCGGGTCTTTGCGCGACTGCGGTGGAAGCTGCTCGCCCCACGCCGCGCGGGACCGATGGTCAGTTGGTCCGCACGACGCAGTAGCCGTCGTTCTGCCCCGGGATCGCGACGCAGTAGGAGTCGGCTGGGCAGCCGGTGCCAGACGCGGCGTCGCAGCTCTGGGTGCAGTACGCGGCTTGCCCTTCGACCTGAGCGCACATGCGGGTTGAGCAGTCGGCGCTGTTCGTGAAGACGCACGTCGCGACAGTGCCGTTGTCGCCATCTGCGGTCGAGTCGCAGAAGCGACCGATCGTCGGCGAGTCGGGGAGGGAGCAGGTCTCGCCGTAGTCGTCGCTGCAGCCGAGGAGGGCGAAGGCGGCGAGAGCGGCGAGCGCGCTGAGTGTGAGCCGTGGCATGTCGACGGACCGCTGGGGCGGGGTGGGTGACCGACATTCGCACCGCACGAGGCGGGTGTCAACGCGGTGTCGGCGGCGGTCGCGGCGCGGGCGTGCGCGTCGGGCTTCAGCTTGACACTCTCGCCGACGCCCACGTACATTCCAGGCGCCCGCGGGCACGCGTCGACCGCGATGTCGCGCCCCGGGTGCCTGCAACCGCTGCTGATTCGGAGCCCATGCAGAACGTCGGGAAGTCGCTACGGTTGTTCGCGCTCGCCGCCGGTATCTCGGTCTCCGCGCCGGCGCTGGCCCAGGATGACCAGGGCGACGATGGGTTCGTCTTCGGCGACGAGGACGGGTTCGTCTTCGGCGAGGAAGAGACGCAGACGGTCGCGACGTCGAACGCGCCGGTCGCGCGGTTCCTTCAAGAGGGCCTGCAGTACTATCAGGCGGGCGACTACGAGTCGGCGTCGATCTTCTTCTGGCGCGTGGTCAACGAGCCGGACATCTCCGCCGACGCGATCCGTCCCCGTGCGCAGCACGAACTTGCGCGGTCGCTGGCGAAGATGGGCGCGTGGCAGTCGGCGCTGATCTTCTTCGACCAGGTGATCGCGGTCGGACCGACGCACCCGTACTTCGAGGAGAGCGCCTCGTGGGTGCTGGAGATCGCGGCGCGTCTGCCGGGCGATGTCGACATGCTGCGTCGGGTCGCCGCGTTCGCGCCGGTCTTCCCCGACCGGATCGAGGAGAAGTACGTCGACGACATGGCGTTCATGCTCGGCGAGCACTTCTACAACGTCGGCGAGCTCGACCGCGCGCTGCAGTACCTTCGAATGGTCCCGGAGGTCTCGCCACTGTATCCGCGAGCGCTGTTCTTCTCGGCGATCACGCACGTGCGCCAGTACGACGCGCAGCCCGCCGTCGACGACCTGATCGCGCTGATGCGTGAGGTTGAGGAGGGCCGGAGCCGCAGCGAGGACCTGCGCGCGCTCGGGGAGATCGCGCGCATCTCGATGGCCCGGACGTTCTACTCGACCGGCGAGTACGACAAGGCGATCGACTACTACACGCAGATCCCGCAGCGCTCGCGCTACTGGCTCGACGCGCTGTTCGAGGCGTCGTGGGCGTACTTCCAGACCGACCAGTTCAACCACGCGCTCGGCAACCTGCACAGCCTCAACTCGCCGTTCTTCAACGACGAGTACTACCCCGAGGCAGCGGTGCTCGAGGCCGTGATCTTCTTCTACAACTGCCGCTTCGACGAGGTCCGCACCGCGATCGACGAGTTCCAGTACGTCTACGATCCGCTCCGCGACGAGCTGGAAGAGACGATGAGCGGGCTCGAGACGAACGCGCAGTACTACGACTTCCTGATGGACCTCGACGCGCAGACCGAGCGCCGGTTCGACCCCAAGCTGCGACAGATCGTGAACGCTGCGCTCAGCGACCAGTCCATCCGCAATGCGCTGGCGTTCATCGACGAGCTGGACGGTGAGATCCGTCACCTGGAGCGTGCCGACGCCGGCTGGACGAACTCCGACCTCGGCGTCTACGTCCTGACCGCGCTGCAGCAGAACCGCGACGCGGCGGTCGGCCAGGCGGGCCAGCTCGTTCGGAACCGTCTGAACTCGATCCTCGATGACCTCCGCTCAAAGCAGCGCGACGCGTCCGCCATCCTCGTCGAGACCGACCTCGCCGAAGCGAACGCGGTATCGGCCGAGCTCCGCGACGAGCTGTACCGCGGTGCAGCAAACGACGACGCGGTGAGCGTGAGCCGCGAGCAGATGTACTGGACCTTCGAGGGCGAGTACTGGCGCGACGAGCTGGGGTACTACCTGTACCACATCGAGTCCGCGTGCCGCTGAACCGACCCCTGCTCCCCGAACCGGCGATGATTCGGACCCTCCTCACGCGCGGCGCCCTCGTCGCGTTCGTGCTCTGTGTGCCCGCGCGGGCGTTCGCGCAGCTCGACGACGAGCGCAGCGAGTCGGCCGTCGAGTCATTCGCCGTCGCACCCGAGGAGGAGCGCGCGAACCTCGCGGAAGAGGCGCGGTCGGGCCCGCAGACCAACGCGCTCATCCTCGAGGCGCAGGTCGACGACATCGAGCGCACCGAGACCGCGCTCCATCGCCTGCGGCAGCTCGTCGACGACACGCCGGAGCGCGACCCAACCCGCGCCGAGTACATGTTCCGCCTCGCGGAACTCTACTACGACCGCGCCCGTTACTACGAGCAGCGCGCCTACCGTCGACGTGACGACGCGTACGACCTGCGTGACCTGAATCCACAGCGTGCCGTCGCTTACGAAGAGGCCGCCAACGCAGACCTCGAGCAGTCCGACGCGTTCGCCAACCAGGCGATCGCGCTCTACGCAGACATCTACGAGCAGTACTACGACACGTACGACGACATCGACGCGGTCCTGTACTACCTCGGCGCGAACATGCTGCAGCTCGGCCAGAACGACGCTGCGCGGATCGTGTTCGAGGACCTCGCCCTCAACCATCCGAACAGCGCCTACCTGGCTCAAGCGCTGCTGATGCTCGGCGAACTTCTGTTCGTCGACGGGGACATGGAAGAGGCGCGGGTCTACTACGAGGCGGTCACTCAGTTCCCCGACTCGACCGGCTACCCGTACGCGCTCTACAAGCTCGCGTGGGTCGAGTACAATCTGGCGCGTGACGCGGCGGGCTACGAGCACGCGATTCAGCTGCTCTACGACGCGATCGCGGCGACCGAGTCCGGATCGACGCCGAGCACGATCCGCATCCGGCGCGACGCGCTGCGCGACATGACGCTGTTCTACAGCGAGGTCTACCCCGCGTCGGCAGCGCTGGAGTTCTTCACGCAGATTGCACCCGACGAGGCGTTCGACCTCGTGGCGCGCCTGGCGCGAATCTACGGCGACCGCGCGGCGTACGAGGACTCGAATACGCTGTACCGCACGCTGATCGGGCTCAACTCGAGCAGCTTCGATATCGTCGAGTACCAGCGCGAGATCGTCCGGAACACACGCCCGATGGCGAACGACGTGGAGGTCGTACGCGAAACGCGCCGCCTCGTGGAGCTGTATCGGCTGGCGTCCGGGTTCGCGGACGCGGACGCGGAGCGCGTGGCCGCCACCGGGCGGCAGATCGAGGAGCTGGTTCGTGCGCTGGCGACGACGTACCACCGCGAGGGTCAGGTCACCGCAAACGAGACGCTGTATGCGCTCGCGTTCGCGCTGTACGGCGACTACGTCGAGGTCTTCGGCGACAGTCCGTACGCGTACCAGATGTGGTTCTACTACGGCGAGCTGCTGTACCGGAACGAGTCATGGGAGGCCGCGGCGCGCGCGTACGACCGGTCACTCGCGCTCTCGACGCCGCAGGCGAACCAGTTCGACGAGGAGTCGACGCACGCCGCTTGCGTGGCGTACTCCAACACCGTCGACCTGTCGGCCGCCGCCACGACGAGCGCGGGGACGGCGACGACGGACGAGGACGAACTTCCGCCCGTCCCCGAGCCCAGAGAGATCCCGGAGACGTACACGCAGATGATGAACGCGTGTAATCGGTACCTCGCGACCACATCCGACCCCGCTCGCGCAGCCGAAGTCGAGTACGTCGTCGCGTTCCTCTATTACAACTACGACCACCTCGACGAAGCGGCGAACCGGTTCGGTGCAATCGCGCTCGACCACCCCGAGGTCACGGACCAGCGGGCGGTGACCTCGGCAGAGCTGGCGCTCGACTCGCTCGCGCTGGCGCGACGCTTCGAAGACATGAAGGTCTGGATCGACCGGTTCAAGGCTTCCGCGCGGCTAAACACGGACCCCGAGTTCTCGGCGCTGCTGCAGGACCTGAGCGCGCAGGTCGACTTCCGCCAGTGCCTCGGCGAGCAGACGGACCTGAAGTACGAGGAGGCCGGCCACTGCTTCATCGGCTTCGTCGAGAACCACTTCGACTCCGACCTCCGATGCCGCGGTCTGTACAACGCCGCGCTCGCCTTCGATCTGGCCGCGAAGCTCGACTACTCGATCTCGGCGATGGGCTACCTGCAGCAGTACTGCCCCGACTCGGACCTCGTCGAAGAGATCACATACCAGCTCGGCCGCACGTACCACCGGATGGCGATGTACGAGCGCGCTGCCTCGCAGTACGAGCTCTACTATCAGCGTGTTCCCCGCGGAGAAAACGTTCGGTCCGCGCTGGCGAACGCCGCCGAGTTCCGCGCCGGGCTAAGCCAGTGGACGCAGGCAATCAGCGACTACGAGGCCTACATTCGGGTGTCGAACGCGAACGACGCCGAGGAGCGGAAGGGCATCGCCGAGGCGACCTATCAGATCGCCGAGGTAAACCGGCAGCGCGGCGAGACGCGGGACGCGGTCGCCAGCTTCGAGCGGGTCGCCGAGCGATACGGTCGCGTCTTGCCTTCGCGCGCGATCGAGTCGCTCGTCCACATCGCAGACATCACGGCAGCGAGCAGCGCACGTGGCTCCGCCGCGCGCGCGCTCGGGCAGTACCGTGACGCCGTCCAGGCCTTCGCGGGACTGTCGCCCGAGGCGCGCGCGGAGCTGTCGCCTGCCGCGACGGACGCCGCGGCACGCGCGGCGTTCATGCAGGCCGAGGAGATCTACAAGGAGTTCGAGGGCATCGAGTTCGCGGGCACCGAGGCGCAGGTCCAGGCCGCCGTCACGCGGCGACTGCAGCTCGGTACCGACGCGACGGCGGCGTACGCCGACATCATGCAGACCTACGGGCGGCCCGGCTGGTCCATCGCCGCGTTCGCTCGCCTCGGCCAGATGTACCACATCTTCTTCGAGGAGCTGATCGATGCGCCCGTGCCTGCGGGCCTCTCGCCCGTCGAGGAGGAGGCATATCGCAGCGAGATCGAGGCGCGCGCCGAAGAGGTGAAGGGGATGGCGATGCAGCAGTACGCCGCCGCCATCGAGATCGCGCGGTCGACCGGCTGGTTCAACGAGTACTCCGAGCTGGCGGCGGCGCGCTACACCGAGCTCGACCCCACGTTCAAAGCCGGCGCCGAGGTCCGCGTGGAGCCGGGCTTCGACACCGGCGTCGTTCCGTATCGCACGCCGCTCCGTGTCCCCGAAACGCTCGAGATCGGCGACGTCGAGGTCGAGGTGGAGGCGCCGCGTCGCTCCGCAGCGCCGGTAGTCCCCGCGGCACCCGAGCAGCCCGCCCCGCAGGAGGTGGCCCCGTGAAGACGACGAACCGCATCGTGCGCGGCTGGCGCGTGCTGGCGCTCGCTGGACTCGCCGCCTGCGGCGGGTCGCAGCCCCCGCGCGAGACGAACGTTGGTGGCAATGAGATCACACCGACCGTCGAGGTCACCCCGGCCGGGCCGACCGCCGAGGAGCTCGAGGCGCGCCGGATCGCGAACACGCGCGACGCGTTCGTTCGCGCCGTGCAGCTGTACCGGAGCCGGCCAGAGGGGCAGCGCGACCTAGCCACGATTCGCGACCTGTTCACGCAGGCCGCGACGAACGAGGAGCTGGCGCGCGACGCGCGTTTCAACCTCGGGCTCGTCACCTGGGAGCAGGGCGACGCCGCGGGAGCGGAGGCGATCTTCCGCGAGCTGACGGCCGAAGACGAGACGTTCGCGGCCGGGCTCGCGAACATCGCGTTCATCCACATGGCGCAGCGAGACTTTCGCGGCGCGAAGTCCGTGATCGACGAGTGCATCGCTCGTCGCGAGACCGAGGCCGGCTGCAACATCAACCTCGCGGTGCTCTACGCGCTCGGTGAGGCACAGCCGCCCAGCGGTACGTCGTCGACCGACGCGCAGATCGAGCGGCTTCGCTTCGCGCTTGGCGGCGACGGGGCGAACGCGGACGCCTACGCTCGTCTGTCGAAGATCTACTACGAGCAGGGCCAGCTCCAGCTCGCGCGGCTCGTGTGCGAGAACGCCGTCCTGCTCGGCATCGACCAGGCCGTGCTGCACAACCGGCTGGGCCTGATCGACTTGCGAGAGGACGACGTGATCTCGGCTTATGGCGAGTTCCGACGAGCCGTCGAGCTCGACGCCGGGCTGACCGAGGCGTGGGTCAACCTGGGCGCGATGGCGCTGAGCTTCCGCGACTACGACACCGCGGTCCGCGCATTCTCTCAGGTGCTCGCGCAGCGGCCGACGGACCTCGAGGTGCGCCTCTCGTACGGTGCCGCTCTGCGCGGCATCGAAGATCTCGACGGCGCGGAGCGCGAGTATCGCGCGGTGCTCGAGCAGCGTCCGAGCGATCCAGGCGCGCTGTTCAACCTGGCGCTGCTCTACCAGGAAGGGCGCCAGGACTACCCGGAGGCATGCCGTCAGTACGGGCGCTTCCTTGCGGCGAACGGGTCCAGTGGCGAGCTAGGCTCGGACGTCGCTCGACGTCGCGCGAACCTGCGGCAGCTGCTCGACTCACTGGTCTTCCTGGGCGAGGCAACGCCAGAGGACGCGGCCGCCTGCGCGGACTGAAGAAAAGATCGCGTGAGGGTGGAACTTCGCGCACGATGAACTGTCAGACACCACGTCTGCCCCTGGAGGTGCCATGAACCGCCTGAAGCTCACCATCGTCCTGCTCGCGTCGCTCGGGGTGTCCTCTGCCGCGTTCGGCCAGGATCGAGGCAACACGCGGTACGAGGACACCACGACGTACGACTTCGAGAACGACTACGTCGAAGGACAGCTCGTGCGCCCGGACGGGGACGTCGTCAGCGGACAGCGGCACGGCAAGGAGTCCAACCTGATCCGAATCCGTACCGACTTCATCCCCGAGATGGTCCAGTCGGTCGAAGCTCTCTGAACCTCCGGACGCTCCCATGGCTCAGCCCGAGATCCTCTACTTCGAGATCTACCAGAACGGGACGCTCGTTCGAACGGACCAGTGTTCCGAGAGCGCGATCAAGCTCGGTAGTCACGCGAAGTCCCATGTGGCGATCGACGACCCGGATGTCGGTCGCGCGCACGCGATGGTCGAGAAGACCGACGCCGGCGTGTTCGTCATCGATCTCGGCAGCGGACGCGGGACGCTCGTAAACGGTGAGCGCGTCAACAAACGCGAGCTTACGCACCGCGACAAGATCACGCTCGGAAGCACCGAGATCATCTTTCTGACGCACGACGAGAAGGCGGCCGCGGTCGCTGAGGCGCGCGAGCGCATGGCCATCGATCCGGCGACGAATCGGCCGCGCGACGAGGTCCTGTATGCTCGTCGCTTCCTGGCCCGGCCCGCCGCGACCGACGGCAGTGTCGAGCTCGCGATGCTCTACAACGACTTCGTCCTCGCCGAAGAGATCTATGCGCCGACGAAGGACATCACGCTCGGCAGCGCCGCCGGCTGCACCTTCCTCGTCGAGCATGCGAGCGTCGGCGAGTCGCACACTCTGGTCAGTGGCGGCGCGACCCCGACGCTGAACCTCGCCGACGGGATGACCGGCGAGCTGTACGTTGGCACCGAGCGGCGGCCCCTCTCCAGGCGCGAGTCGCTGCCCCTTGGCGAAGACACGCGTGCCAAGATCGTCGTCGGAGACGTCACCTTCTTCGTCCACCGGAGCACGCGGCCGGCCATCATCCTCCCGTGGGAGCGAAAGGAAGCCACTCCGCTGCTGTTCGGGCTGTTCTCGGCCGGAATCCACGCGCTGCTGTGGCTCCTCGTCATGTTCCTGCCGCCGGGCGTCGGCGATCTCGCGCTCGACGCGTTTGGCGCCCGAGACCGGTTCGTGCAGGTCCTGATCGAGGACATCCAGCCCGAGCCCGAGCCGGAGCCCGAGCCCACCGAACAGGAGGAAGAGCAGGGCGGTGAGCGCGCTGCAGAGGACGAGGGACGCGCGGGCGACGAGCAGGCACCCGACGAGGACGACCGCAGGATGGCCCTCGAGGGCGACCTCCCGCCGGGGGAGATCGAGCTCGCCATGGCGCGCGACGCGGTCCAGGACCGAGGTGCGCTCGCGGTGCTCAACCAGGTGGGCCCGGCGGCGATGTTCGGCACCGGGCTCAGCGGCTCCGACGCGCTCGTCGCCATCGGCGCGATGGGTGGGAGCGAGGTCGGCGCCTCGTACGGCTCGCGCGGGCTCGGCAGCTACGGCGGTGGCATCGGCGGGGGCGGCCGGTTTATCGGCGGCGGCCCGCTTGGCGCCGGCGGCTTCGGGATCCGGGGTGGCCGCGCGGGCGGCGACGGGTCCATCGGCCGTGAGGGGGCGTCGATCTCCCGCGAGGCGCGCGTCCCAACTGTCCAGATCGGCTCCGACGTCGCTATCGAGGGGCAGCTCGATCGAGAGCTCATCGCCCGCGTCATCCGTGAGCACCGCCGCGAGGTGCGCGCGTGCTACGAGGCAGAGCTTCAGTCGAATCCCGAGCTCCAGGGGCTCGTGAAGGTCGCGTTCGTCATCGCGGCCGACGGCCAGGTCGCGGGCGCGCGGATCTCGGAGTCGACGCTCGGTAACGATGCGGTCGGCCAGTGCATCGCGAACCGCGTCCGACGCTGGCGCTTCCCGGAGCCGCGTGGCGGCGGCACGGTCAACGTCAACTACCCGTTCGTGCTCACCCCGGGCTGACGGCCAGTCTGGCCGCGCACCCGGGTGCGCGGCGAGTTCGACCGCCTCCGGTGGGAGGGATCTTGGGCGACGTTCCGAGCGCAGGTCGCGCCGACGGCTTGCGCCAGGAGCCCGCCCGCCGCCTGCGCGCCGATTCGCGGCGCACGAGCGCGACTAAGCTGCGCTAGGAGGGACGAGGCGCGTCGGGGCACGGCTGTCTGCCTCTCGTGGACGGACCGAAGAACAAACGAGTGGGGAACTTCGAGGGCGGAGGGTGGTCAGATCCGCAGCGACTTCACCCGCTGACGGTACGCGCGAGCGGGTCCACTTCGGACCGAGGGATGCTCCGATGGCCACACCCGAGACGCTCTACTTCGAGATCTACCAGAACGGTGCGCTCGTCCGGACCGATCGGCGCACTGGGAACCCAATCAAGCTCGGCAGCCACGCGGGCGCGGACGTTGCGATCGATGATCCCGGAGTCGGGCGGCTGCATGCGCTGATCGAGAACGGCGAGGCAGGCGTCTTCGTCATCGATCTTGGCAGCGGACGCGGGACGTGTGTGAACGGTGTGCGCGTCAACAAGCGCGAGATCCACCACCGCGACCGGATCACCCTCGGCGGCACCGAGGTCGTCGTCCTCAGGCACGACCGGATGGCTGCAGGTGTCACCGAAGCGCGGGCGCGGATGGCCATCGATCTGTCGAAGGATTGGCCCTGCGACGAGGTCCTGTACGCGCGTCGCTTCCTGGCGCGACCCGCGGCGACCGACGGCAGCGTCGAGATCGCTGTGCTGTACAACGACTTCGTGCTGACCGAGGAGATCTACGCGCCTACGAAGAACATCACGGTAGGTAGCCGTGACGGCTGCACGTTCGTCGTCGCGCACCCGAGCGTCGGCGACGCGCACACCCTCGTCACGGGCGGGGAGAGCCCCGCGCTCCACATCGCCGATGGGATGACCGGGGAGCTCTACGTCGGCTCCGAGCGGCGGCGTCTCTCGAAGGGGGAGTCGCTCCCCCTCGGTGCAGACACGCGAGCGAAGATCGTCGTCGGAGCCCTCACGTTCTTCATTCACCGGAGTACGCGGCCGAGGCTCACCCTCCCGTGGGAGCGGCGCGAAGCTGCGCCGCTGTTGTTCGGGCTATTCTCGGCCGGTGTGCACGCGCTTCTGTGGCTGCTGGTGACATTCCTGCCGCCGGGCGTTGGCGGTATCTCGTTGGACACATTCGAGGCGCGCGACCGGTTCGTGCAGCTCCTCGTTGTGGAGACGCCGGAGCCTGACCTCGACTCGTACTGCACGATCGACGAGGTCGAGGGCGGGGAGCGCGTCGTTCCAAGCCGGGAGCGCGTGGGAGGCGACACGGCAGTCGTGGACGCCGACCGCCACGTGGCGCTCGATCGTGGCGCACCCGACGGCGATCTCGAGCTCGCGCAGGCGCGCGAGGCGATCCAGGACCGGGGTGCCCTCGCAGTCCTCAGCTCGGCAGGTCCGACCGCGATGTTTGGCGCCGGGATCAGCGGCGCCGACGCGCTCGTCGCGATCGGGGCGATGAGCGGGCCTGGTGTAGGGTACGGCTCGCGGGGCCTTGCCGGCCAGGTCAGCGACGGCGGTCGCGGCCGGTTTGGCGGGCGCGGTCCGCTCGGTGCGGGCGGGTTCGGCATTCGTCGTCTGCATGTTCATGCCGAGCGCTCGCAGCGCGGGGCGCCGCGGGGGACCACGCACGAGCCGAACGCGATCGTCGAGCCCGCGGGTGACGCTCTGATCGATGGACAGCTCGACCGGGAGACGATCGCGCGCGTGATCCGCGAGCACCGGAACGAGGTCCGGGCCTGCTATGAGGCGGAGCTGCGCGCGGACCCCGAGCTGGAGGGGCTCGTGAAGGTGGCGTTCGTCATCGCGCCGGACGGCCAGGTAGCCGGGGCACGGATCTCTGAATCCACGCTCGGCAATGACGCGGTCGCGCAGTGCATCGCCAACCGCGCAAGAAGGTGGCGCTTCCCGGCGCCGGGCGGTGGGGGAACGGTCAACGTGAACTACCCGTTCGTTCTTTCCGTCGGGTGACGGAGTTGGGCCAGGCCGTGGTCTGCCCGCGCTGGGAGAGACACGGTGTGCCGGCGTCGGAACCGGGCTGAAAACGCGCCGATGTGGGCCGTTCGCGCACGGGACCGCGCCGCTTGCGGACGCGGATCGGCGTCGGTTAGACTGCCCGCGGCAGTGGTCGACGCGAACCCCGGAACCTCGGTGTCCAAGCGCATGCAACGCTCACCTCGGGCCCTGGCGGGCTTGCTGTTGCTCGGGCTCGGAGTCGCGGGGTGCGACACGTCGAAGGTCGAGGCGCTCCAGCGGCTCTCCGAGGGCGTTCAGTACGCTGCGGCCGGAGAGAACGTCGAGGCGGCGCGTCGGCTCGAGGAGTCGCTGCGGCTAGATCCGACGAGCGCCAAGGCCAACTACATGCTCGGCCTGATCCGCCTGCAGCGGTTCCAGAACCCCGGCGAGGCGACGCGCTACCTGGAGCGCGCGATCGAGCTCGACGCGGGCGACACCGAGGCGCGCTACCAGCTCGGGATCGCGCTTGCGGCGCTCGGGCGCCCGGAAGAGGCGATGGCGCGCTTCGAAGAGGTGATCGCTCAGGCGCCGGAGCATGCGGGCGCGCTCTTTCGGCTCGCGTCGTCAGCAGACGAGGCCGGCGACGTGAGGCGGGCGATCGATCTCTACACGCGAGCGATCTATGCGGATCCTTACTTCCCGCTGCCCTACAACGGGCTGGGGAACATCTACTTCGACTACGGGCGCCCACAGGAGGCGCTCCAGGTGTTCCAGAACGGGATCGACAACTGCGTGCTCGATACCTCCGAGTTCCGGCCCGGGAACGCCGCGAACCGGGCGGATCTCGGGCGCGTGTATTCCGAACTCGAGGAGTACGACCTCGCGATCTCCTACCTGACGATGGCGGCGGAGCTCGACTCGACAGCCGCCGACATCCCCTTCAACCTCGGCGTCGCGTACCGCGACCGGGCGGCCCGCACGGGTTCGGCCGAGGATCGTCAGGCCGCAGAGGCACAGCTCAACCGGGCGCGGACGCAGTGCAACCCAGCACGCGAGCAGGCGCGATGTACGTCGATCGCGGCGGCACTCTCGGATCTGCGAGCGGCCGAGCGCCCGCGCTGATCCCGGCTCCATCTAACGGCAACTTCGGCAACGCCAGACCAGTGACGCATGTCTAACCCCGTGCAGCAGTACTTCGCGGCTCTCAACGCCAACCCCGACGACGCGGAGGCGTTCGAAGGGCTCGATGCGGTCCTGACCGCGGAGCGGGCGTGGACCGACATCGAGCACATGCTCCCGAAGTTTGCGCGCAAGGCGTCGAGCGCCGACATCCGCGCTCGGTTCTTGTCGCGGGCCGCGTATGTCGCGCGGCAGATGAACGGCAGCGCCGCCGTCGCCGATGAGCTCGTCGCCGAGGTCCTCCAGCTCGACATGGAGGGGGCGATGCTCGTCGCCGCAGTTCGGGGCGGCTTCGAGCCTCACGCAGACTGGCGTGGTCTGATCGCGATCCTGATCGAGCTCGCGGACAACGCGCGCGACGACCGCACACGGGCTCGACTGTATCACGCCCTGGGCCGCGTGTACGAAGACAAGCTGTACGAGCGCGAGCGGGCGATCACGTGCTATCAGCGCGCGTTCAAGCTCGACCCGATGTTCACGGACCCCCTGCGGGCGGCCCGCCTCGTCTATGCTTACGCGGACCAGTGGGCGACCGTCGCGAAGCTATACCAGATCGAGCTCCGCGTGACCGAGGACCGGCGCGAGCAGGCGCGCCTGCTGAAAGAGCTCGGACACATCGAGCTCGAACGGCTTGGCGACCGAGAGAAGGGCGTCGCCACTCTGAAGCAGGCCGCCGAACTGGACCCGGATCTGTCCGGCGTGGTCGCAGCGATCGCAGACATCGAGGCAGACAAGGAGGCGCACGGCGTCATCGTCAGCCCGCGGATCATGCAGTCCAGCGCCGCCGCCGCCGTGGTCCCCGACGTAGTGCCCAGGGCCGCCGCTGCCGAGGCCGGTGCGGAGCCGCCCCTTGATGCCTCCGTGCCTGTCGTCGACGTCGACATCGCACCGGTCACGGGCGCGCACGTCGCCGTAGACGAAGGGGTCGACGCAGGGTCCGAGGAGCGAGACGGGGGCGCGGACGACGAGGTCGCAGGCGACGCAGCGGCGGCTCCCGAGGTTGAGACCGTGGCAGACGACGACGAGGCGTCAGCGAGCGAGACGGTCGAGGAACCGCTCGCGTCCGAGACGTCGGAGTCGGTCTTCGACGCGGCAGAGGAACCCGCCGATGCAAGTGACGCCTCGGGAGACACGCCGGCCGAAGACGCGGACGAGGCTGAAGCGTCCGACGCCGACGAGGCCGCCGAGGCCGAGGTGGGTTCAGGCGAGGGCGAGCTCGACGGTGGCGACCTCGGCGTCGAAACCGCCGAGGCCGAAGGAGATGAGGAGGCCGCCGACGCCGACGCGAGCGCCGAAGGCGTGACGTCGGACGCGCCGCACTTTGCCGATGCCGCTCCCGACACGATCTCGGACGCGGACGGCGATGGTCCGGCGGAGGCTGCGGCCGACTCGGACGAGGTTGGCGGTTCAGCCGAGCTGGAAGCGGACTCCGACGAGGCCGGAGCGTCTGACTCCGACTCCTCGCCCGGCGACGGCGTGGAGGTTGCCGCCGCGCCAGACGCTGACGACGGGTCGAGCGAGGCGGAGGTCGCGGAGACGGGAGCTGTGGAGACGGAGGTCGCGGAGACGGGAGCCGTGGAGACGGAGGGCGAGCCGGACGAAGCCGCGGCCGCCCCGGCGGCGGCAGTCGCCGCGTCGCCCGCAGCCGCGCCGGCGCCTTCGCGGACTGCGGCGGCGGCTGCACGCCCGGCGTTCGTGATCCCGCCCCGCGAGCCGCGGGAGGGCGGTGCTCCGCGGCCGGTCGCGGTGTCTCCCGACGCGATGGACGCCGCGGTTGCGCGCGCGCGCCAGTCGAGTGACGGCGACGCGTGGAGCTGGGTCCTGGAGCTGGGTCTCCGATCCGGCGAGGCCGCGGACACCCTGGCGACGTGGTTCGCGGAGGGTGTGGAGGCGGTCGCCGACCGGTTCGACGCGGCGCGCCAGCTTCTGGCGCCGGTGTTCGGACGGGAGGACATCTTGGAGCTGGCGTTCGAGCGGCTCTTTGAGTTGGACGAGAGCGATCCGGACGGAGGGTTCGCCGGTGCCGCGTACGCTGTCGCGTTCTACGGGCTCGGCCGTCATGCCGACGCCGCGGTGTTCGCGCCGCGCGCTGGAGCGGTCGCGGCTGCGGACGCCGAGGCGGCAGAGGTCGCCCAGAAGGGCAACTGGCGAAAGGCGCAGCTCGCGCTGTCGGAGCCGTTCAACGGGCGCGCCGGTGTTGACGCCGAGGCGGAGGGGTACCGGTCCCAGGCGTACCTTGCGCTCGGGCTGGGCAAAGAGGACAAGGCAGCCGACTCGCTGCGGCGGGTGCTCCGTTCGAACAAGAACGACGTCTCGGCCCTGGCGCTCGCTGCGACACTCTATCGGCGCGACGCGAAGTGGGCACAGCTCGCCGACACGCTGAAGGCGATGGTCGCGCTCGTCGACGCGAGCGATGTCGTCCGCGTGGGGACCTACTGGCGAGACATGGTCGAGCTCTTCCGCGACGAGCTCAACCAGCAGACGAACGTGCTCGCTGCCTACAAGGCGCTGCTGGAGGTCGACCCACGCGACCTCGAGACGATCGACGCGTACGGCGCGCTGCTCGACGAGATGAACCGTCCGCAGGAGCTCGTGCACGTCCTCCGGATGAAGGCGGACGCGATCGACGACCTCGATGCACAGGTAGCGATCCACAGCGAGGTCGCGGCGCTGTTCCTGGACCGGTTCTCGAATCAGGCCGAGGCGATCGCATCGTATGAGACGGTGCTGTCGCTCGAGCCCGAGAACATGTCTGCGCTGGTGGCCCTCGAGGACCTGTATGGAAAGCGGCGCGAGTGGGAGAAGCTGATCGCGACCAAGCGGCAGCTGGTGGCCCAGTCGTCCGACACGGCGGCGTCGGTGGCGCGACTGCGGGAGTGCGCCGACATCGCGGCGACGCGTATGCGCGACCAGGCCGCGTCGATCGCCCTCTGGGACGAAGTGCTCGCGCTCGACCCGAACGATGGCGTTGCGCTCGAGCAGCTCGAGCGCCTCTTCGAGCGTGACAAGGACTGGGAGAAGCTGGCCGACGTGCTCGGCAGGCGCGTCTATGTCATCGACGGCGACGAGGAGCGCGCTGCAGCGCTGCTGAAGCTCGGACAGGTACAGTACGACCGGCTCGGGCGCCTCGAAGACGCGGTCGCGACCTACGAGGACCTTCTCTCGATCGATCCCGAGAACTTCCGCGCGAAGGACTCTGTCAAGAAGGCGTACATCGAGCTCGAGCAATGGGACAAGCTCGCGGAGTTCTACGAGCGGTCCGGCGCATGGGCGGAGTACGTCCGCCAGCTCGAGTCCCTCGTCGGGACCGTGAAGGAGCCGGCAACGCAGGTCGAGCTTCTCTTCCGCGCGGCCGACGTCTGGTCGGAGCGCCTCGATGACGCCGCTCGCGCGACGAAGTCGCTCGAGCGAGTCCTGACCATCGACGAGAAGAACCACGACGCCGCGGTGCGGCTGGCGCCGGTGTACGAGGAGCGCCAGGACTTCAAGCGGCTCCCGGTGCTGCTCGAGGTCATCCTGGATCGCGAGGAAGAGCCGTCCGCGCGCTTCGGTCATATGGTCAAGCTCGCGCGCATCGCCGACGAGCGGCAGCGTGACCACGCCCGCGCGTTTCACTGGTACGGCGCGGCGCTAGATGAGCTGCCGAACCACGTCGAGATCGTGCCGGAGCTCGAGGCGGCGGCGCGCGCCACGGGCCAGTGGAGTGCCCTCGAGCGCCACCTGGTCGACGCGCGCTCGCGCCTGTCGGGTGATCCGACCACCGCGACGGAGTGGCTCGAGGTGTCGCGCACGCTGGGGCGTGTGTACGACCAGCAGCTCGACGACGCGGACTCCGCGCTCGCGTGCTTCGACGAGGTGCTCGCGGTCGCGCCGAGCGACGCGACGGCGCTCGACGCGAAGGACGGCATCTACTCGCGGCTGGAGCGCTGGGACGATCTCCTCGAGGTGATCGAGTCGAAGGCGATCGAGGCGCAAGACGACGCGGCGCGCATCGATCTGTTCGGGCGCATCGCGGCGATCCACGAGTCGCAGCGCGACGACATCGACGCGGCGGTCCGTGCGCACGAGGAGGTGCTCGGTCTGGATCCGGCCCATGTGCCTGCGTACGAAGCGCTACATCGTCTGCACCAGCGCAGCGGCGACCACGCGGCGCTCGCCGAGGTGTTGCGCCGGTTGATCGCGCTCCGGGGAGACCGGGGTGAGCTCGCGGCGCGGCGGGAGCTTCGACTGGAGCTGGCGCGGGTCTGCGTCGACGCTCTCGCAGAGCCGGCAGCCGCGGTCGAGGTGCTGCAGAGCGTCGTCTCGGAGGCGCCGCAAGATCCGCGCGCGCGGGAGCTGCTCGAGCAGCTCCTCGGCGACGAGGACGAGCGGCTGGCCGTGGCGCGCACGCTGGAGCCGCTCTACGAGGCCGACCGCCAGTGGGAGCGACTCGTCGATGTGCTCGAGATCCAGCTCGGCTTCGCTGACGACGACGCAGACGCGGTGGCGCTGCTGTCGAGGATAGGCGATCTCCAGCGAGACCGACTCGGGTCGCAGTCCGAGGCGGCCGACGCCTACGCGCGGCTACTGCGCCGCGCGCCGGGCGAGACCAGCGCGCGCGAGCGGCTCGAGGCGATCGCGTCGGCTAGCGGCAAGTGGGACGACGTCGTCGAGCTGTACGAGTCGATCCTGTCTCAGCTGGACCCGGGTGTCCCGGCGGAGCGCGAGCTGGCCGTCGAGTACGGTGGCCGCGCCGCCCGGCTGTTCGACGAACGGCTGGCGCAGCCAGAGGAGGCGATCCGCGTTCATCGGCGCGTCCTCGACGTGGAGCCGGGACGACCGGCGACGCTCTTGGCGCTCGACGCGCTCTACACGCGTACGGAAGCATGGCACGACCTCCTCGGCGTGATCGAGGAGCGGCTACTCGCCACGTCGGAGCCGGCGGAGCGGCGGTCGCTGCACGTTCAGGCGGCCGGCGTGTGGGAGCGGGACCTCGGCGAGCCCGCCGAAGCGATCGGGGAGCACCGCAAAGTGCTCGACCTGTTCCCGGATGATCAGGCTGCCCTCGAAGCGCTCGACGGGCTCTACGGCGTGACCGGCGACCCGTCGGCTCGCGGCGAGATCATCCAGCAGCGTGTCGCCCTTGCGGGCGCCGGCTCGCCCGCCGGGCTCGAGCTCAAGAATCGGCTGGCGAGGCTCTACCAGGACGAGCTGGGCGATGTCCCGGTCGCTATGGATCTGTGGCGGGAGATCCTTGCCGTCGATGCGTCGAACGCGGCCGCCTTCGAGGGGCTCGAGACGCAGCTCGAGGGCGACGACTTTGCGATGGGCGCCGCGGCGATCCTGGAGCCGCTCTACGTCTCGCAGGCTCTCTCCGCGCCGCTGGTTCGGCTGCTCGAGATCCGCCTTCTGCACGTCACGTCACCGGGCGAGCGGCTCGACCTGTACATGCGCATCGCGCAGCTTCACGAGCGCGACCTCCGTGACCCTGCCGCGGCGTACGCTGTACTCCTACGCGGCGCCGAGGAGTTCCTGGGCGAGCGGCCGATCCTCGACGGCCTGACGCGGCTCGCGTCGCAGCTCTCGTGCTTCGGCACGCTGGGCGACGCGCTACAGCAGCTCGGAGACGACGCGTCGGATCCGCAGCTTCGCCGCGACACGCTCGCGCTGGTCGCTCGGATCCGCGAAGACCGGGTCGGCGATCATGAGGCCGCCGCCGGGCTATGGCGGCAGGTCCTCGAAGACCAGCCCGAAGACCGCGAAGCGCTCGACGCGCTCGAGCGCCTCGACGAGCAGCTGCAGGCGTGGGCCGAGCTCGTCGACGTGCTGCTGCGAAAGGCCGAGCTCCCGGCCATCGCGGCGGCGACCAGCGAGTCGAAGCCGCTCATGTTCCGCGCGGCGACGATCCACGAGGAGATGCTCGAGCAGCCCGACGAGGCCGTCGAGGTCCTCCGACGGGTGCTGGCCATCGATCCGGCCGATCGGCACGCGATCGGCGAGCTCGAGCGGCTGTTCACGCAGACAGCCCGCTGGGAAGACCTCGTCGAGAACTACGAGCGCAAGCTCGCGCTGGCGGGGAGCGACGACGAGCGGCGCGACCTGCAGTTCACCCTCGGCGCGGTCCTCGAGACCGAGCTCGACGACCCCGATCGCGCGATCGGAGCGTACCGAGCGGTGCTCGACGCGTTCCCGACCGACCTCGAAGCCCTGCAGGCGCTCGACCGGCTCTTCCTGCAGACGGAGAACTGGTACGAGCTGCTCGAGGTCCTGCGTCGGGAGATCGACCTCGTCGACTCCGACGACCAACGGCGGAACGTCCAGTACCGTGTCGCCCGCCTGCTCGAGAACGAGCTCGGGGATGCGCGCGGTGCGGTCGACGTCTACCAGTCCATCCTGGCCGACGACCCGTCCCATCGCTCGACGCGAGCCGCACTCCAGGCGATGATCACGCGCGGCGACGAGCCTGTCGCCGCCGCCAGCCTGCTCGAGCCGATCTACCGGACCGAGGGGCTGTGGCACGACCTGGTCTCGATCAACCGCACCCTGATCGAGAACGCCGACACCGTGGAGCGTCGCCACGAGCTCTACGTCGACATCGCGCGGATCATGGAGCACGAGCTCGCCGACGCGAACGGGGCGATTGAGGCGCTGAGCCTCGCGGCGCAAGAGGAGCCGCGCGCCGAAGACATGGCCGAACTGGAGCGTCTCGCGCCGATCACTGGTGCCTGGGAGCAGGTCGCCGCGCTGTTCGTCGAGCTCTGGGACGACGCGTCCGACCCCGCCGTCCGTTCCGAACTCGGCGCCCGAGTCGCCCGGATCCGGGAGCGAGAGCTGTCGGACGTCGGGGGCGCGATCCGCGCGTTCGTGCGGCTGCATGACGAGGATCCGGGCGCCCAGGCCGCGCTCGAGTCGCTGGACCGCCTGTACGCGCGGACCACCCAGTGGGAGCCGCTCGCAGAGATCATCCAGAAGCGGATCATGCTCGGCGGTGCGGCGAACGACGCGGTCGAGCTGCGACTCCGCCTCGGCAACGTCTACTTCGAGTTCCTCGAGGACGCGGTCGAAGCCGTCTCGGCGTACCGCCAGGTGCTCGTGGAGTCGCCGCAGAACGCCACCGCGACCGCGCGCCTCGAGGCGATGATCGAAGCGGGCGTCGAGACCTACGAGATCGCCAGCATTCTCGACCCGCTCTACCGCGAGACCGGCGAGTGGAAGAAGCTCGTCGGACTCAACCAGACGCTGATCCACACCGAGGTCTCGGCAGACGAGCGCTACCGGATCTGGCTCGACACGGCAGAGGTGCAGGAGCAGCGTCTCGGCGACGTGGGCGAGGCGCTCAACGCGCTCGGGAACGCGCTGTTCGAGCGCCCAAGCGACGATCAGCTGAAGGATCGCATCGAAGCGCTCGGCGCGCAGATCGGCCAGTGGCCCGTGGTAGCCGACGTCTACGCGATGCTCCTGGAGCAGGACCTCGCCGATGGCGATCGCCTTGACGTCGCCATCCGGCTGGCGCGCGCGCTGACCGGGCCGCTTGGCGACGACGAGCGGGCCGAGGTCGCGTTCAAGCTCGCGCTCGATGTGGAGCCGGGCAACGTCGAGGCGCTCCGCGCCCTCGATGGCATGTACTCGGCGCAGTCGCGCTGGCCCGAGCTCGTCGATGTCGTCGGGCGCTTGCGCGAGGCGGTGTACGACCCGCAGGAGATGATCGCGCTGGCCACGCGCCATGCGACGCTCTACCGCGACCAGCTAGGCGACGCGCCGAAGGCCATCGCGACCTTCCACGAGGTGCTCGAGAGCGATCCGTCGAGCCGCGGTGCGCTCGACGCACTGGTCGCCCTCTACACGCAGGCCGGCCAGTGGGCCGAGCTGTTCGACACATACGAGCGCATCTCGATGCTGGTCACGACCGAGGCCGAGCGCACGGACGTGACCGTGAAGATGGCGACCCTCGCGACGGACGCGCTGGACCGCCCGAACGACGCCATCGACCTCTGGCAGTCAGTCCTGGGGGCCCGACCCACGGACCGCCAGGCGCTCGCGAACCTCGCCGCGTTGTTCGAGCGCACCGAGCAGTTCGACGACCTCGCCCGCGTCCTCGACCGTCAGATCGAGAACGAGCGAGAGCCGACCGCGCGGGAGGCGCTGCTTCGCCGCGCCGGATCGCTCTGGGCCGAAGTCCTCGACAACCCGGACCAGGCGATCGCGCGCTGGACGGCCGTGCTCGAGCTTCGGCCGGGCGACGCTGGAGCGCTGATCGCGCTGCGCGGTCTGTACGAGACCGTCGGCGACCACGAGCGGCTCGCCGACGCGCTGGAGCAGCTTCTGCTGATCGGCGTCATCGCTGAGGACGACGAAGCCGATGTCTACGAGCAGCTCGGCGCGCTGTACGCGGACACGCTGATGCGTCCCGCAGAGGCGATTGGCGCGTGGCGCGAAGTCGCCGCGCGGCGGCCCTCTGACGAGGGCGCGCTCGACCGCCTCGAGGAGCTGTACGTGCAGCAGGCGCAGTGGGAGCCGTCCGTCGCGATCGTCGAACGGAAGGTCGAGCTGGCCCGGACCGACGAAGACCGGATCGAGCTCCTGAAGCGGATCGCGACGGTCTGGCACGATCGGCTCTCGAACCCCGAGCAGGCGGCGGCGGCGTACGAGCGCGTCCTCGAACTCGACCTCTCCGACTTCGACGCGACGTCGAACCTCGAGTCGATCTACACGCGAACCGAGGCGTGGGCGCCGCTCGCGGCGCTCTGCGTCGACCGTCTCGAGGTGGTCGAGGACCCGTGGGAGCGCGTCCAGCTCCTTCGACGCGCCGCTGACCTCTACGAGAACCGCCTGGAGCAGGCCGAGGCAGCCTTCCTGATCCTCGCGAAGGCGACGCAGGAGAGCCCGTCGGACGACGAGCTCCGCGGTGAGCTCGAGCGGCTCGCCGACGTGTCCGGCTCGCACGAGGTGCTCGTCCAGACCTACGACGCGATCGCCGGCCGGATGGTCGCGGCAGATGACGAGCAGGGGGCGCTGCCGTTCCTGATGGCCATCGGGCAGGTGCTCGAGGGCCGCCTCGGTCGTCTGCAGGACGCGGAGCGGTACTACGAGCGCGCGTTGACGATCGACCCCGAGCACGAGCCGGCCCTCGCCGCGCTCGAAGGGGTGTTCACGGCGAGTGAGAGCTGGGCGTCGCTGATCGGGGTCCTGAAGCGGCGCGTGAACCTCACGTACGACGTGCGCGACCAGGTCGCGTGCCACAAGCGGATCGGCAAGCTGTTCGAGGAACAGCTCGACGATCCGACAGAGGCCGTCGAGTCCTACAAGATGGTAGTTCGGCTCGACGACACCGACGTCGAGGCGCTCAGCGCCCTCGAGCGGATCTACGAGTCGAGTGGTCAGTGGCGGGAGCTCGTCGAGGTACTCGGCCGCAAGGCGGAGTCGACATACGAGCCAGCCGCGATCGTCCCGCTGCACTTCCGGATCGGCGAGCTGTGGCAGGGGCGCCTTGGTCAGCCGGAGCGCGCCGTCGCGGCCTTCAACGAGGTGCTGTCGCACGATCCGGGCCACCGGGGCGCGCTCTCGGCGCTCGAGATGCTGTACGCCGGGCTCGACAAGTGGGACCGCTTCCTCGGGGTGCTCGACGCCCAGCTCGCGCTGGCGAAATCCTCCGAGGAGCGCATCGACATCTTCGCGAAGCAGGCGCTCGTCTACGAGCAGCGCTTCGACGACGTCGACGCGGCGGTCGGCGCGCACCTGAACATCCTGTCGATCGACCCGAAGGACCTCGAGGCGATCACCTCCCTCGAGCGGATCTTCACCGACCAGGAGCGGTTCTCCGAGCTGCTCGAGACTTTCGAGCGGCACGTCCATGCGACGACCGACGTCGCGGAGAAGACCGATGTCCTCTGCCGCATGGCGCAGGTCCAGGTCGAGCAGATGGACGACGCCTACTCGGCGTTGGAGACGTACAAGCGTGTCCTCGAGCTCGACCCGCGTCACATCGATGCGCTCGCGCGCAGCGGTGCGCTGTACGAGAACGTCGAGCAGCACCGCGAGGCAGTCTCGGCGTACGAGCGGCTCGCCGGCGCCATCGCCGACGCCAGCACGCAGCTGCGACTCGTCTTCCGCGCCGGCCAACTCCTGGCCGACCCGATCGGCGACACCGCGGCGGCGCGCCTCCGCTTCGAGCGGTGCCTCGAGATCGACCCGGACTTCGGACCCGCGATGGAGGCGCTCGAGCGCATCCACACCGAGTCCGGCGACTGGGCCCGCGCGCTGTCGATGATCCAGGCACAGATCGACATCGCCCGCGACCTGCAGACGCGCTCCGCACTGATGGTCCGCATGGGACAGATCCACGAGCGAGAGCTCGGCGAGACGAAGCGCGCTCAGCAGCTCTACGAAGAGGCGATCGAGCTCGAGCCGAGCAACGTCGCGGCGGCGCGTCCGCTCGCCGCGATGTTCTTCGAGCAGCAGGAGTGGGCGCGTGCGCGTCCGCTGCTCCAGCTTCAGCTCCGCGGTGCTGCGGAGCTCGGTGACGACGAGCTTCGCGACCTCCACCTCACCGCTGGCGTCTGTAACGAGCAGCTCGGCTTCGAGCCCGACGCCGTGAAGCACTACGAGCACGTCCTCGACCACGACTCGTCGAACATCGGTGCGCTGCGGGGCCTCGCGCGACTCTACTCGCGTCTCGGACGCTCCGACGCCGCGTACCAGACCTACATCGAGCTCCTCGCGCAGCACGGCGCGTCGATGCCGCCGGCCGAGGCGGTCGGCGCCTACGTCGCGGCGGGCGAGATCAAGCTCGGGACCGGCGACGAGCGCGAAGCACGTCATCTGTTCCTGAACGCGCTCGAGCTCCAGCCCGACCATCCAGGCGCGCTGCGCCAGCTCCTCGGGATCGTCGAGCGCTCCGGCAACGTGCGCGACATCGTCGACGTGAAGCGCCGGGTGCTCCCGACCGTGAGCGACGCGCTCGAGCGCTTCAAGCTGCTCGTCGACATCGGCGACAGCTACCTGGGGCTCGAGGACGTCGGCGCGGCCGAGGAGGCGTATCGCGAGGCCGTCCGCATCGACCCGCGCTCGAAGGTCGTCCTCCACAAGCTCCTCAACATCTTCACCGACACCGGCAACTGGCGCCGCGCCACCGAGGTACTCGGTCAGCTCGCTTCGATGGAGGAGGACCCCGAGCGACTCGCCAAGCTCTGCTTCACCATCGCCGCGATCTTCCGCGACGAGCTCGGCGAAGCCGGCGACGCCGTGAACTTCTTCAACCAGGCGCTCGACGCCAAGTTCGACTACCTCCAGGCGTTCGAGGCGATCGACCACCTCCTCACCTCCTCGCGCGACTGGAAGGCGCTCGAGCAGAACTACCGACGCATGCTCGGCCGCGTCGAGGCCGAGGGGGGCCGCGACTCCGTCGATCTCAAGGTCACGCTGCTCAAGAACCTCGGCGAGATCTACCGGTCACGCCTCCAGCAGCCCGAGGACGCGATCGCCGCCTACAAGGTCGCCTCGCAGCTCGCACCCGACGACGAGGCGCTCCTCGCGATCCTCACGGATCTCCTGCAGCGAGGCGGCGGCTCTGCACAGGACCTCATCGTCCAACACCAGCGGCTCATCGCGGTCTCACCGTTCCGGATCGAGAGCTACCGCGCTCTGTTCAAGACCTACTTCACCGAGCGTCAGTACGACGAGGCTTGGTGCATGGCCGCGGCCCTCACCCTGCTCCAGAAGGCCTCGCCCGACGAGACCAAGTACTACGAGCGCTACCTACACCCCAACGTCCTCGAGGCTCGGTCCGAGCTCACGCTCGACGTCTGGACGCAGCGACTCTACCACCCCGACCTCGACCCGCAGATCTCCAACCTGTTCGGCCTCCTCGCCGTCCACCTCCGGCCGCACTTCAAGCGCGACCCGAAGGACTGGGGCCTCAACAAGCGCCGCGACCGGCTCGATCTCGAGCAGCAGATGCCGCTCACCAAGATGGCGTCGTACTGCGCGAGCCGTATCGGGCTCACCGAGGTCGCTGTCTACGAGAAGCAGGACCACTACGGTCTCACCAACATGAACTGCGACCCGCCGTCGCTCCTCGCCGGAAAGGACATGCTCTCCGGAAAGGCGCAGCGCGAGCTCGCGTTCCAGGTCGCGAAGGCCGTCACGCTGCTCCGCCCCGAGTTCTACCTGGCCTCGGCGTACCCCTCCTCCGAGCACCTGAAGACCTTCTTCCTCGCGGCATACGCTGCGAGCACGAACCAGCTCGTTGGCGAGGGGAACGCACAGCTAATCACCAGCTACGCGCAGGTGATCCAGGAGCTGCCACCCCCCGTGCTCGTCCAGATCCAGCGGGCGCTCCAGGCGATCATCCAGACCGGCAAGAGCCCCGACCTCTCGGCGTGGCTCCGCGCCGTCGACCACACCGCGAACCGCGTCGGACTCCTCCTCTGCGGTGACCTCCGCACCGCGATCACCGCGATGAAGGTCGAGACCGACCGCGAGCAGTCGATCTCGAAGGCCGACATCAAGGACAAGGTCCGGGAGCTCATCCTCTTCAACATCTCCGACCCCTACTTCGCCCTTCGCCGTGACCTCGGACTCGCGCTCGCTGCAAAGTAGCGCGTGACCCTCTTCGTCGTCGCGACCCCCATCGGGAACCTCGAGGACCTCTCCCCTCGAGCCGCTCGAGTCCTCCGCGAGGTCGACCTCGTCCTCGCGGAGGACACCCGCCGCACGCGCCCGCTGCTCGAACACATCGGCAGCCGTGCGCGCCTGCGTGCCTACCACGACCACACCGACCGCGGCGCTCACGCGGCCGTCGTTACCGAGCTCGCGGCCGGTGTGAACGCCGCGCTCGTGTCGGACGCGGGAACGCCGTGCATCTCCGACCCCGGCTTCGTGCTGGTGCGCGACGCCATCGGAGCCGGTGTGTCCGTCGTCCCCGTCCCCGGCGCGTCGAGTCTGCTCGCGTTCGCCGCCGCGTCCGGTCTCCCGGCCGACCGCCTCCAGTTCGTCGGCTTCGCGCCGCGTCGCGGCGGTGACCGCGACCGCGCGCTCGCCGAGTGGACGCAGTACGCGGGAACGACAGTGGCGCTCGAGAGCCCGAATCGCATCGTCGCGACGCTAGCAGCACTGGTTGCGCTCGCGCCCGACCGTCCCGTGGTCGTCGGCCGCGAGCTCACAAAGCTGCACGAGGAGTGGATTCGCGGTTCGGCCAGCGAGGTCCACGCCTCGCTCGCGGCACGCGACCGGGTGCTCGGCGAGGTGGTGCTCGGCATTGGCGGCGCGCCACCGCAGGACGTCGACGACGCAGCCGTCTCTGAGTGGTTGCGCGAGCTCGTCGACGCCGGCGTTCACACCAAGACGGCCGCCCAGATCGTCGCCCGCAGGCTGGGCACGAGCGCCCGAGAAGCCTACGCGCTCGCGCTCGCGCTGCAGGCAGGCGGCGACGACGACTAGCGTCGCTGGGACGCCGCGATCGCGCTCGCCGGGCCCAGCGCCCGCTAGAACTGGAACGCGGCCGTGAGCGCCCAGGTGACGTCGAGCGCGCCCTCCTGGCGGAGTCGTCGGCCGACGGCGTCCATCGTCAGGTCGTAGAACGGGTTCCGCTCGACCGCGCCTTCCTCGGGGTCAGGGTCGAGCTCGACGACCTCGCTCGAGTCTCCGTCGCGCCCCGCATCAGCGGCCGTGATCAGGTGCGGCGAGATCCAGTCCAGGTCCAGCCGAAAGCGAAGCTCGACGTAGGGGCTGAACTGCAAGTTCACGCCCGTGTGCCCGCTCAAGTCGGCGTGCCCTTCGATGTCGGTGATGCCGTCGTGCGAGTAGACACGGTCGCCGATCGTCCCGTCGTCCTCGACGATGTTCGCGGGTCGCTGCGTGACCCAGGCGCACGCCGCGTTCTCTGCGGTCACGCCGTCGGGTTCGGGGGTGTACGCGTTGCCGTTTGCCCCGCCGTAGCGGTCTGGGCCCGCCTGCGATCCGGTCAGCCCGTTGCATGCCGACGTGGCGAGCGCGTCGGAGATAGGGGAGTAGTCGCGGCCCTCGAGCGTGTACCCGAACCCGAATCCGACATCGAAGGAGTAGTGCTGCCCAGACGCCGGGTCGTCGAACAGGATGAGCTCCGTGCCGGCGCCAAAGCCGAGGCGCCCGCCGGGAGCGCGCGTCGTCGAGTTCGGCGAGCTCTCCGCGAACAGGCCGTTGCGCGCCGCGAACGGCTGGCTGAAGTCGAACGTGAAGTATGGCTCGACGTACTGCGCGACGCGACGGCTCGCGGCGAGCGAGAGCTGGAGTTCGTGCACGCCGCGCCCGACCCCGGTGTTGTCTCCCTTAGCCGGACGGCCGGTCGGGGCGACGTAGTCGACGCCGAGGCGAAGCGACGACCCCCAGGTCTGACGCTCGTCGTTGAATGGCGCCCACGCGATCCCGACCGAGAGGTCGCCGAGCCCCGACCGCTTCGGTCCGTCGTTCGGGACGTCGAAGAGGCTGTAGGTCCCAAAGTGCGTGCCGTCCGTCGATCCAGACGGACCATCGTAGTAGTCGCGGACGTCCGGATCGAGGTCAGCCGCGATCTCAGAGTCCGACGGCGCAAACGAGGAGTTGTCCTCGTTGACGCCGTCTGCGTAGGTCAGCGTGGTGCGCTGCGAGATGACCACCGGCAGTCGGGCGTGCAGCTCCAAGTCCCGGTGCAGGCCCAGCTGAAAGTCGAAGTCGAGTTCGCTGCGGACGGTGCGATAGTCGAGCTCTCGACGAAAATCGACCTGTGGCTCGGTGCAGTCCAGGCACCCGTGCTCGCGCGCGATCGTCCCCGTCTCCGTCGAGTGACGGAACGTCGGCTCGATGTGAAAGTCGATCGGGTCGTTCGTCTCGGCGTCGAACGCGTCGACCACGTCGGTGACCTCGGCGGCGCGCGCGGGCGGCGCGAAGACCGCGCTCGACAGCGAAGCTGCGGCGGCAGCGAGGGCGAGACGGTGACGGTTCATTCGGCTCGAGGGTGCAGACGCGGTGTTCCACCTTTGAACACCGAGGGCGGCGAGAGGTCAAGGGTACACCCCTCGGGTCCGAGTCGCACGCCGAGCGAGACCTGCCGCGGTCCGGGCCGCCGCGTCGCTACGAACCGCTCAGGCTGTCGTCATCGAGCCGAGCCGAGTACGCCAGAGTCAACCCCGAGACCGCCCAAGCGCCAGCCCGCTCGAGCGCTGCCGCGCATGCCGACAAAGTCGAGCCCGTTGTCGTCACGTCGTCGACCAGCAGCACGCGCGCGCCCCGCGGCGCACAGGCCGAGAAGGCCCCGACGACGCGCGCGCGCCCAGCAGCATCGAGCGTCGCCTGCCGCGGACCGTCAACCGTACGGCGCAGCCAGCGCGGGGCTAGTCGGCACCCAAGCGTCCGCGCGACACCACGCGCCAGCTCGAACGCCTGGTCGTACCCGCGGCGCCGAAGCCGAGCGGCGCTCGGTGGCACGGCGACGAGCGCGTCGAACGGCGGCAGGAGGTCGGCGCTCAGCGACGCCATCGCGCGACCTAGCGGGCCCCCTCTCCACTGTTGACCTCCGTACTTGAGCGCAAGGACGGCGGCCCGGAGCTCCGCCTCGTACAGACCCGCGGCGATGCGCGCGAGCCCGTCCGGACAAGGCTCCACGGCCGCGGGCGTGAGCAGCGGCCAGCACCCGCTGCAGATGTCGCGCTCGCCGGCGATCGAGAAGTCGCCGCAGACGGCGCAGCGCGGAGGAGCGATCAGATCGACGAGGGTAGGGAGCACGGCGAACCACACGCGGGGGAGGGCGCGTGTGTCGAACTCCAGCCCCGCTCGTTGCGCAAAACGGCAAAGCGGGGAGCACGCCAGAACGCGACTCGCAGACGGCCCGCTCGAGAGCCCGGCGCCGCGAGTCCCACCGCCCCACCGTGCGCGAGCCAGCGCAACCTAGGCGCGGTGGTACGCCTCGCCCCGTATGATCGTGAAAGCGCGGTATAGCTGCTCGAGAACCACGACGCGCGCGAGTTCGTGGGGCAGGGTCAGCGTCGAGAGCGCCCACGTCCACGTCGCGCGGGAGCGCAGAACCTCGTCGTGTCCGTCGGCGCCACCGATGCACAGCGCCCACGCGCTGTCTCCGGCGAGGGCTGCTCGCTCCAGCTTGCGCGCGAGCTGTGCGCTGGTGACGAGCTCGCCGCGCTCGTCGAGCGCGACGATCGTCGCGCCGCGCGGCGCGGCATCGAGGATGGCCTCTGACTCCCTGCGCCGAGCGACGTCGAGCGGCTGCCCCCTGACGTCGCGGACCACGTGCTCGGTGAGCGTGGCGTAGCGTCCGATCCGCTTGGCGTACTCGGCAGACGCATCATCGAAGTAGGCCGCGCGTGTGCGGCCGACCGTGATGAGCGCGACCTTCACCGGCGCAGCGCCGCCGCGGCTTCCGGATCTTCGAGGTCGGCAGGCGCGTCGAGCGGCATCCGCGGGGCGTCGGCGTAGACCGACTCGAGTCCGTACTCGACGCGCGTCGGCTCGTTGAAGACGTGAAGGACGGCGTCACCGAAGTCCACCAGGATCCACTCGCCCCGGTCGACCCCTTCGATCCCGAGCGGCCGTACCTTGGTAGGACGGAGCTCGTAGATGACGTTGTCGGCGATCGACTGCGCGTGCCGCGGGCTGGTGCCGTGACAGACGATGATGAAGTCGGTGTACGAGACAAGCCCGCGCACGTCGAGCGCGCGTACGTTGCGTGCCTTTCGGTCCCACGCGGCTTCGGCGATGGCCAGCGCCAAGGCTTCGGTGTCGAACGCTTCGGCCTCAGGGGCCGGCGCTCCGTCCAGGGGGGCCGCTGCTTGCGGCGATGGGGACTCGCTCAAAACGACCTCGACGGACGTCCTCGTTTGCTGCACGCAGCCTAGCAGGGAACGCGCCCCACGTCACTCCCGAATCTGGCCGTCGCCCAGGACGACGAAACGCGTCGTCGTCAGCCCCTCGGCGCCCATCGGGCCGTACGCATGGACGCGCGAGGTTGAGATCCCGATCTCCGCGCCGAGGCCGAGCTCACCGCCATCGGCGAACCGCGTCGAAGCGTTCACCATCACGCAGCTCGACAGTACCTCGCGCGTGAACCGCTCCGCGTTCGCGAGGCTCTCCGTCACGATCGCCTCGGTGTGGTCGGTCCCGTGCCGCTCGATGTGCTCGATGGCGTCGTCGAGACCACCGACGACCTTCATGGCGACGTCCAGGCTGAGGTACTCCGCGTCCCAGTCTTCGGCCGTCGCCGGCACCGACCGCGGCGCGAGCGCCATCACCTCCGGGCAGCCGTGGACCACGACTCCGCGACCCTCCAGCGCCGCGCAGAGCGCCGGAACCGCCGCGGTGGCGACCTCCCGATCGACCAGCACCGTCTCGACCGAGTTGCACACCGACGGCCGACTCGCCTTCCCGTTGACGACGATCCGCGTTGCCTTCTCCAGGTCGGCGCTGCCGTCGACATAGACGTGACAGACTCCCTTGTAGTGCTTCACCACCGGGATCCGTGACCGCTCCGCGACGAAGCGGATCAGCCCCTCGCCGCCCCGCGGGATCACGAGATCGATCAGGTCGTCGAACGTCAGCAGCTCGGCGATGCCCTCCCGATCGGTGCTCGCGACGACCTCCACGGTGCCCTCGGGCAACCCGGCGGCAGCCAGCGCGCGCGTGACGACCGCGCCAATCGCGGCGTTCGACTGCCGCGCGTCGCTGCCGCCCTTCAAGATCACGGCGTTTCCCGCCCGAAGCGCGAGCGCCGCCGCGTCGCTCGTCACGTTCGGGCGCGCCTCGTAGATGACGGCGACGACACCGAGCGGGATGCGCATCTTGCCGACGCGCAGACCGTTCGGCCGAATCCGCTGACTCTCGAGCGCGCCAACCGGGTCGTCCTGAGCGGCGATCTCACGCACTGCGCGCGCCATCGCCGCGACGCGACCCTCGTCGAGTCGCAGCCGGTCCAGGAACGCCGGGGAGAGTCCTGCAGCGGTACCCGCCTCAACGTCGAGGGCGTTCGCAGCCAGGATCGTCGCGCACTCCGTCTCCAGAGCCGAGGCCATGGCCAGCAACGCGCTCGTCCGCACAGCGCCCGGCGTCCGCGCGACGACTCTGCTTGCACGACGGGCTCGCTCGGCGATGGGGCGCAATGACATCACTTCCTCTGATCAGGGCTCCGCCGAAGGGCGGGGGAAGACGCCGGCGGCGTCTGCCCGAGCGGATAACACCGTCGCCCGCCCGACGCCACCCGTCCCGGAGCGGCCCCGCAACCGTGCCACTCGTCCCGGAGTGGCGCCGCAACCGTTGCCGGCACGCGCGCCGCGCGCTACTCGGACTCCACCTCTCGCCCCGGGCCCACACATGACGCCTCGCGGACTCCGCACCCACGCGCTCGACGCGCCCGACGTCGAGGCGGCGCGCGACTGGTACGCCCGGCTGTTCGGCGTCGCGCCGTACTTCGACCAGCCGTTCTACGTCGGGTTCGACATCGGCGGCTTCGAGCTTGGCGTCGTCCCGCGCGAGGGAGGCCACGGCTCCATCCCCTACTGGGCCTCGGCCAACGTCGCCGCCGACACGCAGCGCGCGATCGAGCTCGGCGCCTCTCTCCTCGAGGCCCCCCACGACGTGGGAGAGGACATCGTCGTCGGAGCCGTCCGCGACCCGTTCGGGAACGCGCTCGGGTTCATCGAGAACCGCCACTTCGCGCCGCCGCTGGTGGCCGCGAGAGGGACGGCGCTGCGCGCCCCGATCGTCCTGGAGGTCGAGGTCGCGGCCTCGG